>DHRA01000016.1:126294-159908 GCA_002411145.1 Firmicutes bacterium UBA5324
AATCAAGTCTCCATTTATGGCGGGACTGATTAACGGGTTGACGGAACATCGGGTATTTGAATGTGCGGATTGCGGGGAAACCTGGACAGTGGAGCCTTGCACCCTGGGCGGGAAACATGGCTATGAGCTTTCCTGCCCCAAATGCGGCAGTCTCAAAAAGATGAAGATTGAGTACGGCGTGAAGCATGTCTGCGGCGGCCATGGCGGCGGCTGTTGCGGAGGACATTAAAAAGAAGGAATTCTCTTATGTAAAAAACGGATCAAAACCGCAACCGGCCGGTTTTGATCCGTTTTTTAGTAACCTGTTTACTCGATTATTGTAATATTATGTTGATTTTCGCCGTGAACTGGCATATATTAATAATACCCCCCACTCCGGGGGAGGAGATGGAGCTCTGCGAAAGGGATGAGAACGATGATTATTTTTAAGCCGGAAGGGGTATGTTCATCAGAAATTCGTTTTGATGTGGTGGAGGACCGCATTAAAAATCTTACTTTTATCGGCGGATGTCCCGGCAATTTAAAGGCCATTGCCAAATTGCTTGAGGGCATGAAAATAGATGAAGTGATTGAGAAACTGAAAGGAAACACTTGCCAAAACGGAACCTCGTGCACCGACCAGCTTGCCAAGGCATTACAAGCCCTGAAATAAACTCGTCAGAGGAAGGGGCTTCTATTTTACTAAAAAATATTACAGTGCCTTGACACGATCAGTTTCTGCTTTTTGGTTGCTTATTTATCGTGGTTATGATATTATTATGTGGCATTAATATTCTTTGGATGTTCAGGTGGAGTCTGTTCAAAAGCAGACTCCTTTTTGTCTTTTTTGGGGATGATAATAATAACCACAGGAGGTAGAATTATGGAAAAACAGGCAATCTTGGCAATCGGTGTATTTTTACTGACTTATGCATTCATTATTTCGGAAAAGGTACATCGTACTATTGTGGCAATGATCGGTGGCATAATCATGTTAGCCTTGGGTGTCGTTAGTCAGGAAACCGCCTTGCACCATATCGACTTTAATACATTAGGCTTATTGTCCGGTATGATGATTATTGTGGCGATAACAGGTGAAACAGGCTTGTTTAAGTATGCAGCCATCATAGCTGCCAAAAAAGCAAAGGGGGACCCCTTGAGAATTCTGCTTTCATTGGGTATCATTACGGCGGTGTCTTCTGCATTTCTTGATAATGTTACAACTGTATTACTGATGGTCCCGGTAACCTTTAGCATTACTCGACAGTTAAAAGTCAATCCCGAACCGTATCTTATTACCGAGATAATTGCCTCTAACATTGGGGGCACGGCTACGCTTATTGGCGATCCACCGAACATTATGATTGGAAGCGCTGTAAAGGAACTTTCTTTTATGTCGTTTATTAATAATTTAGCGTTAATTTCGGCTGTAATCTTGATTGTAGTGCTGGCTATTTTGTGCCTGGTATATCGTAAGGGGCTTAAGACTACAGAAGAGCAAAAATCAGGGCTTATGGGTTTGGATGAAAAGAAGGAACTAAAAGACAGAGTCCTCTTAAAGAAGAGCTTAATAGTTTTAGGTCTAACTATCATGGGCTTCTTTCTACACCAACTTCTTCACTTGGAGTCGGCAACGGTAGCACTCGGGGGAGCTTTTATGCTGCTATTGATTACAAGTAAAACAGATCATGACCTTGAGCATGCTTTCAGCCGGGTAGAATGGACCACCATTTTCTTTTTTATCGGTCTTTTTGTAGTAGTCTCCGGGCTGGTCGAAACAGGAATCATCAGCAGTCTGGCCCGAAGTGCCATAGAGTTTACCGGTGGGGACATTAAGGTTACGGCTATCTTAATTATATGGCTAAGTGCAATTGCTTCCGCATTTGTGGACAATATTCCTTTTGTGGCTACAATGATACCAATGATTCAGGACATGGGCACAATGGGCATCGCCAATTTAGAACCTTTGTGGTGGAGCTTGGCATTAGGGGCTTGTTTGGGGGGGAACGGCAGCTTAATTGGCGCCAGCGCAAACCTAATTGTAGCAGGATTAGCCGCGCAAGAGGGAACCCATATTTCATTTATGCGGTTTTTCGCAGTAGGTTTTCCGCTAATGCTGTTATCAGTCCTCGTAGCGACGGTTTATGTATATATTCGCTACTTGATGGTATAAGTATGGTGACTGATGGAATCATTAAGCCGGCAGTCTGCCAGGTAAAATGCGGGAGCTTATATTTGTGTCATATGAAAGGTTGAAAAAGTTTGCATATTTTCCGTGAATTTCCTCAAGTGCTAAATCCCTTACGATGGAAGTTATCCATTTATCAGAAATTATCAGCCACATTTGCCGGAATTATCTTGGCGGGGGCATTGTTGCTTATGACGCCATATGCCTCAGCTGCGGGAGATAAGTTGAGCTTTGTCGATGCTTTGTTCACAGCTACCTCGGCGGTATGTGTTACGGGGTTAGTGGTTGTTGATACAGGGACTTACTTTTCTGCTTTTGGACAAAGTGTTTTGCTTATACTGATTCAGGTCGGCGGGTTGGGTGTGATGACCGTGGCTACCTTTTTTGCTGTAATTAGCAGTAAAAAAATCACCTTAAAGGAAAGGCTGGTCATTCAGGAAGCGACCAATCAATTACATTTCTCAGGTGTAGTACGGCTGTCTTTGCAAATTATTGGTGTAACGTTGTGCTTTGAGTTTATCGGAGGAACGTTCCTGGCAATCCGCTGGTTTCAAGACTATGGACTACAGGGGGTTTATTTCGGATATTGGCATGCGGTCTCGTCCTTTTGCAATGCCGGCTTTGATTTGTTCGGCGAATACCGGAGCCTAACGCCATATGTTAATGATTTTACCGTTAACAGTGTGATCGGTTTACTAATTGTGGTGGGGGGAATCGGGTTTCCCGTAATTGTCGATCTTTGGAACTACCGCAATACCAAGCGTTGTACCTTGCATACAAAAATTATATTATCAACTACGGCTGTGCTGATTTTGCTGGGGTCTATGGTTATATTCTTGAGTGAAAGCGGCCATGCGCTGGGAGCTTTGTCTTTTGGCGAAAAACTTCTGGCCAGTGTGTTTCAATCCATAACTGCCAGGACGGCCGGGTATAATTCTATCGACATTGGTTCTTTGCGGGATGGTACGCTGTTGGTTGTTATGATGCTGATGTTTGTCGGCGCATCACCGTCTTCGATGGGCGGTGGCGTAAAAACTTCAACAATGGCCACGCTGATGATTTTTTTGGCAGCAACAGTTAGCGGCGGTAAAGAACCACAGGTTTTTTATCGACAAATTCCCTCGCATACGGTTAATAGAGCCTTTACCATTGTTAGTGTCTCCCTGCTGCTGGTTTTTATGGTAACTTTGATCCTGACTTTTACCGAAGAAATACCCCTTTTTAAGCTTCTTTTTGAAGTCACTTCCGCATTTGGTACGGTAGGACTATCTACAGGTATAACGCCTGCGCTGTCGACAGTTGGTAAGTTGCTTATCACATTTACCATGTTCGCAGGAAGGGTGGGCACGCTGACTTTGTTAATGGCGTTGGTCTTTAAACCACAAAAAAGTCAGTTACAGTATCCCAAAGGGAAAATTATTATTGGTTAGGAGAATGAATGTGCATAAAAAACAATATGTAGTGATTGGTATGGGACGATTTGGTACAAGTGTTGCTTCAACACTCTTAAATGCCGGTCAGGAAGTGCTTGTGATAGACTCAAACGAGGAAATAATTCAGAAGGTCTCAGAGTTTGCAACGCATGCGGTCATTGCCGACAGCACCAATGAAACGTCACTGAAAGAGTTGGGTCTGTGGAATTTTGATGTGATCGTAGTAGCCATTGGCCATGATGTACAGGCAAGTATGCTCACAACACTTCTTCTCAAAGAGATGGGTGTTAAGCATATTGTAGCTAAGGCGGACAATGCCCTGCACGGCAAGATGCTGGAAAAAGTAGGCGCAGACAAAGTGGTATTCCCGGAACGTGATATGGGACAGCGCATTGCCCATAATCTCATGTCCACAAATGTGATCGAGTATTTTGAAGTCGCTCCTGATTTGGGGATTATTGAAATTGCAGCCTACGGCAAATTAGTCGGTACCAGTTTACTGGAAGCCAACTTACGGGAAAAATACGGGATAACCGTTATTGCCCTCCGCCGCAATGGCAAACTTCTTTTATCACCAAATCCTTCTGAAAAGTTTATTAGTATGGATACACTTATCTTAGTTGGTGACAGTAACGGCATTCAGCGATTTGAGGCAGACTATTCCATCGGGCAGGAGGCTGCTTATTCCTAGAGCGGCATACCTGATTTCCCGGATGATCTCCGGGAGTTTTGGCTAAATGGCAAAGCGTTCAGGGAAAATAATCTAGATATCACGTGAATTTTTCCTGGCTTATATGGGGACTATTGATCAGATAAGTTCGACTAAAATTCAGATGGGGTTAAAACCCCACCTGAATCAAGTCTCCATTTATAGAACCGCACCCTTTTGTAAACATATATTGTTAAAGTATTTCAAACTGACGTCACGTGTTGCATGAACAGATATACCCCGGCAGTCTTTCTGCCGGGGTATATCTGTTGTATTGCCGCTTGACAGTCCTTTAGCAGTCCTAAAGAAAGAATTACTTGGGGGCGTGAAAGGAATAGAAGACATATTGTAAAAACGTGTAAAGTATGTAAAAATTATGGTGATGTGATAATTGTGAAGCTAAAACGTTGAAAATTTTCAATCCGGTTCAGGCCAACTCTTGGGATATGGGCATACGCATGCCAGATTCAATCAAGGGGAGATGATAATAATTGGTTTGCTTCTACTCCATATCTTTAAAGGCCGGCAATAGTGTAGGGAATAGACGGTAATTAACTACATGCCGGCGAAGACAAAAGTGTTAATTATATATGCGAAGGAACGATATTATCTCATCGCCCATCCCAGAGTAGAGCAGCTTTGCTTTTCCTTAATACAGAAGGAGGTAGAAAAGAGTGCGCTATAATTTCAAGCCCGCCCCGCTGGATACGGTGGCCAAGCTCATTACGTACGCCACTTTATTTTTGATGGGCGTTTTAACATGGTTTTCCTGGGTAGACAAAATTTTTTTCGTTTTTCTTATCTGGATACCCTTACTGGCTGTGTTGTTGTTTGTTCCCCGCGGGTACAGCATCACGGGACAGGACATCCTGATTAAACGCTTGTTAAGCAACATCATAATTGACGGCGCGGAGATTCAAGCTGTCGAAGCTGTGGAGAAACCGGATATTGGTTTACGGGTATGGGGGTCCGGCGGCTTCTTTGGTTATCTGGGCATTTTTAGGCTGGGAAACGGCTACGCAAGTTTGTATTGTACCCGGTTAAAGAATATTCTCCTTATTAAAACAAGGAAGCGAAACTACTTAATTTCCCCGGATGATCCCCGGGAGTTTTTGTCTAAATGGCAAAGCACCCGGAAAAATACAGGAAATTAATGAGACATATTGTTCGTTGGCTAAGCATATTCATGTGCTAGTCCATGTTTTTGAATTCTCCCTCCGGAGAGGAAAATTCAAACAGAGCAGGTGAACGCATGGCTTTAGCGAAATATTTTAATAATAGATTAAAGGGATGATTGTTTTATGTGTGGCCGGGTGCAAATGCCAAGGGCCAAAGCCTTGGCTTCTTTTGCTTTTCGTAAAAGGAGTGGAAATGTTGATGGATTTGTTTACTTACGCGAATGAGGAACAGATGAAAAAGAGCGCGCCGCTGGCGGAACGGATGCGGCCCCGGACCCTGGAAGAATTTTTGGGGCAGCGGGAAGTGGTCGGCCCGGGCCGGCCCTTGCGGCGGGCCATTGAGGCCGATGTATTGTCTTCCATCATATTGCACGGGCCCCCGGGTACGGGAAAAACCACCCTGGCCCGCATTATCGCGGGCGCGACCCGCGGGCATTTTGAACAATTGAATGCCGTGACGGCGGGTGTGGCCGACATTCGCAGGGTGATCAAGGAAGCGGAGGAAAGGCGCACCCTTTACAACGGGAAAACCATTTTGTTTATTGACGAACTGCATCGCTTCAACAAGGCGCAGCAGGACGCCCTGCTGCCTTATGTGGAAAACGGCACGGTTATTTTAATCGGCGCAACGACGGAAAATCCTTATTATGAGGTGAATTCCCCGCTGCTCTCCCGCTCCCGGGTTTTTGCCCTGCAGCAGCTGGCGGCGGAGGATCTTGACCAGTTGATCCGGAGGGCCGTGACCGACCTGGAACGGGGCTTGGGCGAGTTGAGCCCGGTACTGGAGGAAGGGGTCAGCGGCTATTTAATTCAGATGGCCAACGGCGACGCCCGGGCGGTGCTCAATGCGCTGGAAGCGGCCGTGGCGGTGACGGAGCCGGACCGGGAAGGACGGCGGCTTGTCACGACAACGATCATCGGCGAGGTGCTGCAGCAGAGCCGGCGCAATTATGACCGGACCGGGGATGAGCATTATCAAAGCATTTCCGCCTTCATTAAGAGCATGCGCGGTTCCGATCCGGACGGGGCTTTGTATTGGCTGGCCCGGATGCTGACGGCGGGCGAGGATATCAAGTTTATTGCCCGGCGCATCGTGATCTGTGCCGCGGAAGACATCGGCAATGCCGATCCGCAGGCGCTGGTGGTGGCCAATGCGGCGGCCCAGGCTGTCCAATTTGTCGGCCTGCCCGAGGCCCGGATCATTCTCGCCCAGGCGGCCACCTATCTGGCCACGGCGCCGAAAAGCAATGCGGCGTATCTGGGGATTAAGGCGGCCGTCGCAGATCTGGAACAGGAACGGTGGGAGCCGGTACCTGCGCATTTACATGCCAACAGTCCGCGTTATCTCTATCCCCATGATCATCCCGATTGCTATGTGGCGCAAGTCTATTTGCCCCCTTCGGTGCAAAAGAAAAAATATTACCGGCCCACGGACCGCGGTTATGAAAAAACCATTCGTCAATATTTGCAGCGATATCAGCCGCAAAAGCATAAAAGCGGTAAGGGTCAGGCAGAATAAAGTTGAGACTAAAATTCAGATGGAGTTTTAACTCCATCTGAATTTTAGTCGAACTTATACCCACAGGGCACAGGTCCAGGACCTTAGCGGTGCTTCGCTATCGGACAAATTTGGATCGGAAAAAATTTTTTACGCAGTTGGAAAACTGCGCAAAAAAAGTGCTTTGACAAGAGGAATTGCTTATGATATTCTAATCATAACAAATCCGACAGGTTTACTCGGAAATAACCGGGGAGGCAGGACATGAAAATATCGACTAAAGGCCGTTACGGAGTTACTGCCATGTACGAGCTTGCCCTGCATTTCGGTCAGGGACCCTTGCCTCTGAAAATGGTTGCGGAAAAGCAAAACATTTCGGAGGCATATTTGGAGCAACTGATGGGTAGTTTGCGGCGGGCTGGCTTTGTGCGCAGTGTGCGGGGATCGCAGGGCGGCTATGAATTGACAAAAGCCCCAGGCTCCATCACCGTTGGTGATGTGATACGCGCTTTGGAAGGCCCCATTGCGCCGGTGGAATGCGTCATTGATGACGATGTGGATTACTGCCACCGGGCCGACAGCTGTATAACCCGCGGCATTTGGGCAAAGGTGCGGGACAGCATAAACAAGGTGGTTGATTCAATCACGCTGGCAGATTTATGTAACGATGAAAAAAACGGGAATCATCAGGAGGGATAGGTCACGATGAAGCGAATTTATTTTGATCATGGCGCAACTACGAAAGTCGACGAGACGGTTGCAAAAACGGTAATGGAAGCGATGCTGAACAATTTTGGCAATCCTTCCAGCATCCACTCTTTTGGCCGCACGGCCCGCAAGTCCGTGGAGGAGTCCCGGGAAAAAGTGGCCGCATTGCTCAATGCGCAGCCCGGGGAAATTTTCTTTACCAGCGGCGGCACCGAATCTGACAACCTGGCCATCAAAGGTATCACGCTGGCCAATCAGAAAAAAGGTCATCACATTATTACTTCCACCGTGGAGCATCACGCAGTGCTGCATACCTGTGAATACCTGGAGAAAAACGGCTTTACCGTTACCTATCTGCCCGTGGATAAATACGGCATGGTAAACCCCGAGGACGTGCGGGAAGCGCTGAACAACAAAACGATTCTGGTTTCAATCATGATGGGGAACAACGAAGTCGGCACCCTCCAGCCCATCAAAGAAATCGCGGCCATTACCAGGGAAGCCGGAGTATATTTCCATACCGACGCCGTACAAGCCGTGGGCAACATGCCGGTTGATGTCAAGGATTTGGGCGTGGATCTTCTCTCCCTGTCCGGGCATAAATTTTACGGTCCCAAGGGCATTGGCGCATTATACATCAGAAAAGGCGTGAAAATCGCACCGGTTCAGCACGGCGGCGGCCACGAACGCAAATTGCGGGCCGGTACGGAAAATGTGCCGGGGATTATCGGTTTGGCCCGCGCCTGTGAAATCGCCATGCAGGATATGCCGGAAAAGGTTGCGCGGGTCAGCGCCCTGCGGGATAAAATGATCCGCACAATTTTACAGAATATTGATCATGTGCAGCTCAACGGACATCCGGAAAAGCGCCTGCCGGGCAACGCGAATTTCAGCTTTGAGTTTGTCGAGGGCGAGTCGCTCTTGCTTAATCTGGATCTGAAGGGCATCGCCGCCTCCAGCGGATCGGCCTGTACCTCCGGGTCACTGGATCCTTCCCATGTGTTGTTGTCCATGGGCTTGTCGCATGAAATAGCTCATGGTTCACTGCGGCTGACGTTGGGGGCGGAAAACACCGAGGACGAAGTGGATTATTTCCTGGACGTGATTCCGGAGATCGTCACCCGCCTGCGGGCCATGTCGCCGTTGTATAATAACAACTGTAATCTTTCCATTCGTCGCAGTGAGGTTTGTGAACACTGCCACGGGGATAGCTGATGTAAGAAGAGTGAGGAGAGGGAACTATGTATACGGAAAAAGTGATGGATCATTTTACCAATCCCCGTAACGTCGGTGAAATTTCCGATGCCGATGGCATTGGAGAGGTAGGTAATGCGAAATGCGGCGACATTATGCGCATTTACCTGAAAGTCAGTGACGCAGGCATCATTGAAGACGTTAAATTTAAAACCTTCGGCTGCGGCGCGGCCATTGCCACCAGCAGCATGGTGACGGAGATGGTGAAGGGCAAATCCCTGAAAGAGGCCCTGGATATTTCCAATAAAGCGGTTGCGGAGGCCCTGGGCGGCTTGCCGCCGGCGAAAATGCACTGTTCCAATTTAGCCGCCGACGCATTGCATGAAGCAATTAAGGATTACATTGAGAAACACGGAGAAACTAAGTAGGGTAGGGACCGGGACTTCCGGGACAAGCGGCGCGCAGGTTGTCTGCCGCAGCTGAAGCCCGCCGTCCCGCTCTTTAATTTCGATCGGAAGAGTTGATAAGCATTATGACTACACATAAGGGACGTGTTGTGGTAGCCATGAGCGGAGGGGTGGACAGTTCATTAACTGCCGCCCTTCTTCTGCAGCAGGGCTATGACGTAATTGGCGTAACCATGCAGATCTGGCAAAACGACATGCCGGCCGATGAGGGGGATAACCGGGGTTGCTGCTCCCTTTCCGCCGTGGGGGATGCGCGCCGGGTGGCGGACAAACTGGGCATTCCTTTTTATGTTATGAATTTTCGGGACTTGTTTAAAGAAACGGTTATCGATTACTTTTGTGCCGAATATGCGGGGGGACGCACGCCCAATCCCTGCATTGCCTGTAACCGGTATGTCAAGTTTTCCGCGCTGCTGCAAAAAACCTTTGGTTTGGGCGCCCAATATCTGGCCACCGGGCATTACGCCCGCATCGGCTATGACGAAGGCTATCGGTGCTATGTGATCCGCAAGGGCGTAGACGCGAAGAAGGATCAGACCTACGCCTTGTATAATCTTACCCAAAAGGAACTGCCGCATGTGCTGATGCCCCTGGGGGATTATACGAAGGTCCAGACCAGGGAGATGGCCCGGGAACTCGGCCTGGCCGTGGCGGAAAAGCCCGACAGTCAGGAGATCTGTTTTGTCCCCGGCAATGAGTACGGCGCCTATCTGCAGACGAAAATCCCCGCGGCCTTTAAACCGGGCAATTTTGTCACCACCGGCGGAAAGGTGCTGGGCAGGCATAAGGGACTGCCCTTTTATACCGTGGGTCAGCGGAAAGGCCTGGGCATTACCTTTGGCAAACCCATGTATGTCGTGGCGCTGGAGCCAATGAGGAATGAAGTTGTCCTGGGGGACGACGCGGAAGTAGTCGGGACAAGCCTCATGGCCGGCGATGTAAACTTTATTCCTTTTGCCGGAATTTCCGCCCCCTTGCGGGTGACGGCCAAAATCCGCTACAGTGCGAAAGAGGCGCCGGCCACGGTGTATCCTGAGGGTCCGGACAGGGTGCGCGTGGTGTTTGCACAGCCCCAGCGGGCGATTACGCCCGGGCAGTCGGTGGTCTTCTATGACGGAGACCTGCTGGTGGGCGGCGGGATAATTGAGCATCAAATATAGCGGAGTGAGACCTGTGGCGGCCAGCATTTTAAACACAAGAAAGGTGGAATCAGCATGGTGAAATGGGACATACGCACCGTTTATTTGTATCTGATCAGTTTTGTGACCCTGATGATGGTTCTCATTGGCGGGGTTCAAGGGATTCATGCCCTTGGTTCATACTTTTACCCGCCCCCGGATTACGGTCCGAGCGCTTTAATGTACGACATGAAGTTGAAGGAGGGCAGCAACCTGTCGCCGGAACTCCTGCAGCAGCAAATCGCGGAGGAAACGGAGCGGCAGCGCCGTCAAGTTCGCTACAGTCAATTTCAGCAGGTCGTTTCCAGTCTGGCCTTGATTGGCGTCGGGCTGCCCGTTTATTTGTATCATTGGCGGAAGATCCGGGAAAAGGAGGAACAAGAACGATAGAGTTTCTTAGATCATATTAAAGAGGTGTTTTGCACCTCTTTTTTATTTTGCATGAGAATGAAGAAAAGGTGCATAATACAACATGAAAAGTATTTTAAGTTTAAGGCTGTCCAAAGGTGGACATACTGGGAATACGATGATGTTTTGGGAGGCCGGCTATGCCAACAATAAATGAGCTTCGGGGACTGCCGGTTATTAATCTCTCTACCGGCGAACAAATTGGGGAAGTAAAGGATGTTGTAATTGATACGGCAAATTATCGGCTGGTGGGGGTGCTGCTGAGCCGTGCAGGCTGGTTTCACACAGGCCGGGGGATTCTGCTCGGGGGCATGAAAAATATTGGCCCGGACTCCATTACGATTGAAGATGAAACGGCCATAGTCAGTGCGGAAGCCCTGGCCGCCGGGGGACGGACAATCCTGAATGAAGATATCATCGGCAAAGACCTTGTTACGGCGGAGGGAAATATCGTGGGCACCCTGTCGGATGTGCTCCTGGATGTAAAGAGCGGGCTGCTTACCGGGTATGAAGTGTCGGACAGCGTAATAGGAGATTTACTTGAAGGAAGAAGCAACATACCCCTGCCCGCGCAGCAAAGGATCGGTGAGAATGCGGTGATTGTGCCCGATAAAGAACAGCCGGTCGAGGTAAATAAAACAGGGTAAGGTGATGAGCAGTATGTTCCTATGTCCGGTCTGTGGTCGGAAAAGTGCGGGACGGGTGGCGGTCGACCAGTATTATTGCTGGGAATGTTGTGTTGAATTCACGATGAAGGAAGAAAAGGTTTCCCACGTATTTAATGTGGAACTAGACGGCAGCTTGAGCAGTTTTGAAGGATAACTTTTTTGAAGGGGGGGAGCACGATGCGTTTTTGGCGTGGATTGCTGTGGGGTGGATTGATTGGCAGCGCTGTTGGCTTGGTCCTTTCCGGAAAGAAGCGAAAAAAGCGAACTGCCTTACAGGATCGTTTCAAAACAACGGCCGGCGGTATGCTGCAATCGGCCGGGAAAATCAGGCGCCGGATGATGCGCCGGCTAAGGGACTAAACAGAGGGCCGGATGAACGAGGAAAATTCATCCCGGCTCTTTTCGCGTTTAGAGAAGCGGAGGGGAAAGCTTGAATAACAACAGGCGCGGCTTGCGCATTGGCCTGTTGATCGCGGCCGGCGCAGGTCTGGTATATTTTTTTTGGCTGGTCAGGGCGATCCTTTATCCTTTTTTCATCGCCTTTGCCTTTGCTTATATTTTAAATCCCGCCGTATGTTTATTGACGGGCAGGGGCGTCCCCCGCGTGCCGGCTATTCTGATTCTTTATGCCCTGCTGGGCGGAATCGCCGGCTTAGTGGGTATTTTTCTGGCGCCCGTTTTCTTGCGGGAACTGCGGGAATTCGCCGTACAGGTGCCGGAATTCACCCGCCGGGCGCAGCTGCTGGCAGGAGAGATCCAACAGCAGTACGACAGTGTGTTGCTGCCTGAGGTTTTGCAGCCGGTTATCAATGAAGCCATAACCGGGATGGAAATCGGACTGCAGCAGTTCATCCGGGATCTTTTTAACGGCCTGTTAATCCTGTTAACGCACACCATCGGCCTGGTTATCGCGCCGGTGCTCACCTTTTACATTTTGCATGACTGGCAGGCGATGGGCGATATGCTGAAGGGCATTATTCCACTTCATTGGCGGCGGGATTTTTTATTAATGGCGGAAGAAATTGATGAGGTTTTGAGCGGGGTTATCCGCGGACAGCTGACGGTCGGACTGCTGGTAATGGTGCTGGTCAGCGCCGGTCTTTATGTGATCGGCCTTGATTTTGCCATCCTGATCGGTATTTTCGCGGGTTTGCTGGATGTAGTCCCCTATTTTGGCGCAGTGGTGGGGGCCATACCGGCCGTGCTCCTGGCTCTGCTGCATTCCCCGGCGGTGGCGCTCAAAGTTATCCTCCTGTTTTTCCTCGTGCATCAATTGGAAGGAAGTATCTTGGCGCCGAAAATTCTCGGCGACAATGTGGGGCTGCATCCCTTGACCGTGGTGTTTGTCCTGTTTGTGGGCGGTGAGCTTTGCGGGCTGCTCGGTCTGCTCCTCGCCGTGCCCGTGGCTGCGGTGCTGAAGGTGGTTGCAAAACATGTCCTGGAATGGCTCGTGGAGCGGGAGGCGCCCCGCTAAGCAACGCTGCGCGGGGCGGAAAAGGCGGGATCTCGGGCGGATTGCGGAGCCGGGAGGCAGCGGGCCGCGCGTTGACAATGTGCGGAAAAGTAGTATATAATTCAAGGAAAAGTATACAAGATACCAAGATATGGTGGAGGTAGATAATCTTGACCGGGAACGATATACGGCGCAAATATTTGGAATTTTTTGCCAGTAAGCAGCACCTCATACTGCCCAGCGCGTCTTTGGTGCCGCAGGAAGATCCGACGTTACTGCTCATCGGCGCAGGCATGGCTCCCTTTAAACCATTTTTTACGGGGAAAATGAAACCGCCGCATCCAAGAATTTCCACATGTCAGAAATGTGTGCGCACAGGAGATATTGAGAATGTGGGTCGAACTGCCCGTCATCACACTTTTTTCGAGATGCTGGGCAATTTTTCTTTTGGTGATTATTTTAAACGGGAAGCCATCCAATGGGCTTGGGAGTTCTTGACGGACGTGCTGTATTTGCCGCAGGACAAGCTCTGGATTACCATACATACGGAAGATGATGAAGCGGAGACTATTTGGCGGGATGAGATCGGCATTGATCCCGCGCGGATTGTCCGCCTGGAGGATAATTTCTGGGAGATTGGCCCCGGACCCTGCGGACCCTGTTCCGAGATTCATATTGACCTCGGTGAGGAACGGGGCTGCGGCAAAGAAACCTGCGCCGTAGGTTGCGACTGCGACCGTTACCTGGAAATCTGGAATCTGGTCTTTACCCAGTTCGACCGGGATGAAGCCGGAAACTACACGCCGCTGGCCAAGAAAAATATCGATACGGGCGCCGGCTTGGAACGGATTGCTTCGGTATTGCAGGGCAAGCCTTCAAATTTCGAGACCGATCTGTTGTTCCCCATCATTGAATACGCCAGGGACCTGGCCGGTGTGGCTTACGGCGTGGAGAAGAAAACCGATGTTTCCTTGAAAGTAATTGCCGACCACGGACGGAGTATGACGGTCCTGATTGGGGACGGCGTGCTTCCTTCCAACGAAGGACGGGGTTACGTATTGCGCCGGATCATGCGCCGGGCAATGCGTCACGGCAAACTGCTCGGTGTGGAGCAGCCCTTCATGACCGGCATTGTGGACGTGGCCATCGGGATTTTTACCGAGGCTTATCCGGAACTGCGGGAAAAGGGCGATTTTATCCGCAAGATTGTGGAACTGGAAGAAAAACGCTTCCAGGAAACTTTGGATCAGGGGACGCAGATTCTTGCCCAGTACGTGGCGGAGGCCAAGGCTAACGGGCGGACCATGCTGGCGGGCGAGGCCGTTTTTAAACTTTACGACACCTATGGCTTTCCCTTGGAACTTACCCAGGAAATGGCTGAAGAACAAGTGCTGGAAGTCGATCTGGCCGGCTTTAAAGCGGCGATGGCCAACCAGCGGGAAAGAGCGCGGGCAGCCCGGGCGGAAAACGAACGGCTGGCCATTCCCGACCTGTCCAGGGTCGTTGCGCAGGAAACCAAGTATGATCCGGCGATAACGGAGACGACAATTATGGCGCTCATTAAAGAAACGGCCATCGTGGCTGAATTCCACGACGGCGAAGAAGGCAAGATCGTGCTGGCGGCGACGCCCTTTTATGCGGAAAGCGGCGGGCAGGTCGGCGACAGCGGCCGGGTGCGGACCGAAACCGGCACGGCGGAAGTGCTGGCGGCCAAACGTTTGCCCGATGGTACCATCTATCATGTTGTCCAGGTGACCGGCGGTACCCTGCATAAAGGGGATAAAGTGACGGTGGACATTGACTTTGCCCGGCGCAAGGATACGGCCCGTAACCATACCGCCACCCATTTACTGCACAAGGCTCTCCGGCTTACCCTGGGTGAGCATGTCAACCAGGCGGGTTCGCTGGTTGAACCGGAGCGGCTGCGCTTTGACTTTTCTCATTTCTCCGCCCTCACGCCCGCAGAACTGCGGGCCGTGGAAAACACGGTCAATCAGATTATCTTCGCCGGTTTGCCCGTGGAGATCACCCAGACGAGCCGTGACAAAGCCAAGGAAATGGGGGCCACGGCCTTATTCGGGGAGAAATACGGCGCGATCGTGCGGGTGGTAAAAATTGGCGACTATAGTATCGAATTGTGCGGTGGAACGCATTTGGACTCCACGGCGGAAGCCGGTCTGTTCAAAATTTACGCGGAGAGCGGTATCGCGGCCGGCGTACGCCGGATTGAAGCCCTTACCGGCCAGGCGGCGCTTAACTACCTAAATGACCGGGATGCCTTGCTTACGGAGGCGGCCCAGATCCTCAAAACTCAGCCCGGGGAAGTGCCGGGTCGGATTGAGAGCTCCCTGCAGCGTATCCGGGGCTTGGAAAAAGAGCTTGCGGCTCTGCAGACCCAGCTGGCGCAAGGCTCCGTGGATGATCTGGCAGCCAACGCCCGGGAGATTAACGGCGCAAAAGTGGTCATTGGCGCTATTCAGGCGCAGGAAATGGAAGAACTGCGGAAGGTTGCCGATTTAGTCAGGGACAAACTGGGATCCGGCATCATTGTGTTAGGCACGGCGGCCGGAGAAAAGGTTAATTTTGTCGTGGCGGTTACCCAGGATTTGACCAAGGCGGGCTTCCATGCCGGTAATATTATCAAGGAAGTGGCCAAGACGGCCGGGGGGGGCGGCGGCGGCCGGGCCGATATGGCCCAGGCCGGCGGGAAGCAGCCGGAAAAATTAGCGGAGGCCCTTGAGAAGGCCGCGGCGATTATCGCTCAGCAAAAAAAGGGTTAAATAAAATTTATACACGTTACTTACAGGAAAATAGATGACCGGAATTGAATATATGTTTATAGAGGACGATATACTATGGGAGGGGTGATGTACATGAGTGATACCCACGACGAAACCGTGATGTTTCGTGTTGAATCTGAACAGCAGACCGCCGCTTCGGCTATTATTACCGCTGTATACCAGGCGCTGAAGGAAAAGGGCTACAATCCGATCAACCAGATAGTGGGCTATTTGCTTTCCGGTGACCCGACTTACATCACTAGCCACATGAATGCCCGCAGTTTGATCCGCAAAGTTGAACGGGATGAATTGTTGGAAGAGTTGGTCCAGAAATATGTGGAGGTAAAATAGGGCTTTCATGGATTATCAACGATTGGGGAATACCGGATTGCGTGTTTCCCGGCTTTGTTTTGGCGCTTTAACAATCGGTCCGTTGCAAGCTAACATGCCCCTCTCTGCAGGGGCTTCTGTTATTAGAGCGGCCCTGGAGACCGGGGTAAATTTCATTGACACCGCGCAGCTTTACGGTACGTATCCCTATATTCGTGAGGCGCTGCGGCATTGGCCGGCGGAAGTGATTATTGCGACAAAATCCTACGATTATACGGCCGAAGGCATGGCGAAGTCACTGGCGGAGGCCAGGCGGGCGCTGGACCGGGATGTGGTGGATATCTTCCTGCTCCATGAGCAGGAATCCTTGCTCACTTTCCGCGGCCACGCTCCCGCCTATCACTACCTGTTGGAAGCAAAAGCCAAAGGGCTGATCCGGGCTGTGGGCATATCCACCCACAGCGTGCGCATGGTGGAAACGGCGGCGGCTTTGCCGGAGATTGAAGTGGTACACCCTTTATATAACCGGCGGGGCATTGGGATTATGGATGATACGGCGGAGGCTATGCACAGGGCGATTACCAGGGCGGGACAAGCCGGGAAGGGCATCTACGGCATGAAAGCGCTGGGGGGCGGACATCTGTTTCAGACGGCGGCGGAGGAATTCCGGTTTGTCTTAGGCCACCCCTATATCCAGGCGATCGCGGTAGGCATGAAAACCCCGGAGGAAGTCGCCCTGAACTGTGCGATATTTTCCGGCAGTGCGGTCAGTCCGGAAATGGCGGCTAGGGTGCAGGCCCAACCCCGGCGGCTGCATGTGGACGCCTGGTGCCGGGGCTGCGGCAGTTGTGCCGACCATTGCCCCAACGGGGCCTTATCTGTGCAGGACGGGCGGGCGGCGGCCGATATGACCCGCTGTGTGTTTTGCGGGTATTGCGTGGCTTATTGTCCGGATTTTTGCATTAAAGTAGTTTAAATATCGGGAATGGGGAATAGGGAATGGGGAATAGGGGGATAATACGTATATAACCCAATGTGACGTTCCTGCTCCTTACACCCCCCTCCCTAAGGAGTTTTTTATGCGGATTATGGGATTGGATGTGGGGGACCGGACCATCGGTGTGGCCGTCAGTGACGCGCTGGGCTGGACTGCCCAAGGTGTAGAGGTGATTCGCCGTACCTCGCTGGACCGGGATCTGGCCCGGTTGGAGGAACTGACGGCCACATATGAGGTGACCGCCTTTGTAGTGGGGCTGCCGAAAAATATGAATGGCACCATCGGGCCCCAGGGGGAAAAGGTGCTGGCATTTGTGGAAAAGTTAAAGCACAACTTTGGTTTCCCGGTGACTCTCTGGGATGAGCGGCTCACTACCGTGGCGGCGCAGAAAACCCTGATTGCGGCCGACGTGCGGCGCGACAAGCGAAAAAAAGTAGTTGACAAAATGGCGGCGGCGTTTATCCTACAAGGATTTTTGGACAGCAAATCAGGCGGCGGGTTACCGGTTTAACAAAAGTCCTTTGAATAGGAACCTGTGCAGTAAGGATAAGTGATAACCTTTGGCGTATTTGGCGGTTAAACTTATTTAAGGCCCGGTGCTTAACAGTATTAGAGGGAAATTTTGTGTTATTTGACAGGGTAATTTTTCTAGTATACAATTAACCTATATTGATGAAAAGAGGTGTCTGCCATGACAATGGAAGACGAAGACATGATTGTGGTTTTTACCGACGACGACGGCAACGAATTCTACTATCGGGAAGATTTTCTGGTTGAAATTGATGATAAGAAATTTGCAGTGCTGGTCAGTATTTCAGAGGATGATGAAGAAGATTGCGGTTGCGACGACGACGACTGTGACTGCGGCGGCGACACCTTCATCGCCCGCATTGAGCCGGATGAAAAAGGGGAAGAGATTTACGTAGATCCTACGGATGAAGAATTTGAAATGGTGCGTGAGGCCTATGAGGAATATCTGTCCGAGGAAGACGAAGAAGAAGAATAACGCTACGCAGAGAAGCCTTGGTGCAGGGGCTTCTCTTTTTTTATCTCCGCGTACCGATGTCAAGTTGTCCCTCCACGCGCAAACGTGTTATAATATAGACTTGACAGAGGGGGTAGTGCCAATGCTTTTAGTTGTGACCAGGAACAAAAAGAAAATTGCCGCAGTCGCCGCGGGGATCGTGGCGATATGCCTGGCGCTGTTTGCGGCGGTGGCTGTTTTTAGCTTGCAGCCGCTGGACAAGCGGGCCGATAACAAGAGACTGATTACTATCCCCGACGGGGCATCCACCAAGGAGATTGCCGTTGTTCTCCGGCAGGAGCAGGTGATCCGCAATCCCTGGATATTCCGAATGCTGACGCGGTGGAAGCATTTTGACAACAAACTGCAGGCCGGTGAATACGAGCTTTCCACGGCCATGACCCTGCCCCAGATTTTGCATAAAATAGCCGAGGGAGATACACTCTCCTACGTCTTTACGATTCCGGAGGGATATACTGTTGAACAAATCGCCGCGCTGTTGTCGGCAGAGGGGCTTGTCAACCATGACCGTTTTCTGGAACTTGCCCGGAAGGGACTGCCGCCTTACGAGTCTCTGGAAGGGCACAATCCCGCCGTCGCTTACGCCCTCGAAGGGTTGTTGTTTCCCGATACCTATAAGATTCCCCAGGGGATGAAAGAAGAAGAGATCCTGGCCATGATGCTGCGGAAATTTGCCCTGACGGTTACGGAGGATATGCGGGCGCAGGCGGCCGCGGAGGGTTTGAACATGCATCAGTTGGTAACCCTGGCTTCCCTGGTCGAACGGGAAGCGAAGGTGGAAAGGGAACGTCCCATCATTGCGGCTGTATTCCTGCACCGGTTAAAAATAGATATGCCCATCCAGTCCTGCGCGACCATTCAATATATTTTAGGTACGCCGAAGCAGGAATTAAGCATTCAGGATACGCAAATCGAGTCGCCCTACAATACGTATCTGCACGCGGGTCTGCCACCGGGCCCCATCGCCAATCCCGGTCTGGCGTCCATCCAGGCGGTGCTTAATCCGGCAAATACCGACGTATTATACTTTGTGGCTAAACCGGACGGGACGCATATTTTCAGCCGGACCTACGAGGAACATGTGCTGGCAATAGAGCAGGTAGATATGATGGCCGTAAATAAGATATAATAAGAAAAAAAGCTAAAGCGTGTTGAAGGCAACACGCTTTTACACGTACGAGGATGATTAGCTGTGTTTTCCATTACCAATCCCCATATCGCCGATTATATCAGAGAAACAGTGCAGCAGCCGCCCTGGCTGCAAATGATCGAAGAAAGGGCCCGGGCAGAGTCGGTGCCTGTTGTTCCCGTGGAAACCGGACAATTTTTAGCTTTCCTCGTGTCCCTCCACCGGCCGCGGCGGATTCTGGAAATCGGTACCGCCGTGGGGTATTCAACGCTCTGGATGGCCCAGGCGGCGCCGCCGGCATGTCATATTGTCACCATTGAGCAGGATGAAGCCCGGGGGGCACAAGCCCTGGCAAATTTCGCCCAGGGGAAAATGGCGGACAAAATCCATTTGATTGTGGACGATGCGCGGAATGTGCTGCCTTATTTGGACGGACAAACCTTCGACTTATTATTCATGGATGCGGCCAAGGGCCAATACCAGAATTTCCTTGCCCAGAGCCTGCCCTTATTAAACGACCGGGCCTTAATCATCTCGGACAATGTTCTGTTCCACGGCACCTTCTTCCGGGAAAAACTGCCCCGTCGCAGCCGGACGATGGTCCGTCGGCTCCAGGAGTATATTGACTGGATTCACCAACACCCGCAATTGCAGACCGTGTTGCTTCCCCTGGGAGACGGATTGGCGGTGAGCCTTTATACAAGCAGGTGAGAACGAGATGAAAAAACCTGAATTGCTGGCTCCGGCCGGCAGTCTGGAGAAATTTAAAATCGCCGTTACCTATGGGGCCGATGCCGTCTATTTTGGCGGACAGCATTTCGGCTTGCGGGCCTTTAGTGAGAATTTTACCCTGGAGGAAATGGCCGAAGCGGTGCGGTTTGCCCATGAACGCCGGGTAAAGGCGTATGTGACGGTAAATATTTTTCCTCACAATGCGGATTTGCCGGGACTGCCGGCCTATCTCGCCGCCTTGGCGGAAATCGGGGTAGACGCCCTGATCTTTTCCGACCCCGGGGTTTTCCGCATTGCCCGTGAGGTGGTACCGCACATGGCTCTGCATGTCAGCACCCAGGCGAATAATGTCAACTGGTCCGGCGCTTTGTTCTGGCAGGATCTGGGGGTGCGCCGGATCGTGCTGGCCCGGGAGCTGTCCCTGGAGGAAATCGCCGAAATCAAGAAGCGTGTGCAGCTGGAACTGGAAGCCTTTGTCCATGGCGCCATGTGCATCTCCTATTCAGGACGCTGTTTGCTGAGCAGCTATTTCACCGGCCGGGATCCCAACCGGGGAGAGTGCGCGCATATTTGCCGCTGGCGATATGCGCTGGTGGAAGAAAACAGGCCCGGACAGTATTTTCCCATTGAGGAAGATGAGCGGGGCACTTATATTATGAACGCGAAGGATTTGTGCCTGGTAAATCATATCCCGGCCTTGGCCCAGGCCGGGATCGGCAGTTTCAAAATTGAGGGGCGGATGAAAAGCATCCATTATGTGGCGACAGTGACCAAAGTGTACCGGGAAGCCATTGATCGTTATTGGCGTGACCCGCAGAATTTCATACCTGACCCGCAGTGGGGGAAGGAACTGGCGAAGATCAGCCACCGGGCGTACACCACCGGATTTTATTTCGGCAAACCCGGCGCGGAAGAGCACATTTACAGTACTACTTCCTATGAACAAACCCATGATTTTGTGGGCCTGGTTAAGGACTACCGCCCGGCGGAGAAAATGGCGGTTATTGAACAGCGTAACCATATGCGGGTGGGTGACAGGCTGGAAATTATGGGGCCCGGCCGGGAAAACTTCAATTACGAAATCAAAGAAATGTTTGATCAGGACGGCCGGCCGATTACGGTGGCGCCCCATGCCCAGCAGACCGTGCTGATGCCGGTGGAATACCCGGTAAAGCCGCTGGATTTATTGCGTCGCGCCGGGAAAAGAGGTAATCATGGAGACCGATAAAATTTTAATCCGCGTGGATGTCCGTGATGTTGATTATATTAACAAAATTATCGAAGCTTACGACGGCTTGGGCATTGTGCATACCGTCAACAGCCGGGAAGGTATTGTGGCTGTACACGTTACGCCGGATACGGCGCCGGATGTGCTGGCTATTTTAAAACACCTGCGGGTGAATATAGAATTTCTTTAGTTCCGGTTTAGCATGCCCGGGACGGGACACACTAACAGCGAGGTGATCCCGTCATGGGCGTTTTTTTATTTCGCGGCCGCTTAGCCGCGCTGGCCTTTTTCTTTTTATGCGGTTGGCTGTTGTTGGTGGGTAAGTTGTTTCATCTGCAGGTGCTGGAGAATAAAAAACTGGCCGGGCTGGCGCTGGCGCAACGGGTGCAGGAGGTGCCGGTGGCCGTGGCCCGGGGTGATATCCTCGACCGGAATGGTCAGGCTTTAACCAATACTTCCCTGCATTATAGCGTTCTTTTGTTTCCGGGACAAATCGCGAACAAGGTGGAGACGGCGGAAAGCCTTAGTAGCTATGTGCAAATGCCTGCCCGGCAAATTGTGATGCAGATGCAGGAATTCAGCCGGCCTTTTAAGCTGAAAACCGACGTTGATGCCGTCAGCGCCGGCAAAGTGAATGGTCTGGGGTTGCCGGGGGTGGTGGCGGTGGAAGAAAGATTACGCTACGGTTTTAATAATCAGGCCGCCCATGTTTTGGGCTATATCAATGCCAGCGATAATCGCGGAATGAGTGGTATTGAACAAGCCTTCGACAGTGTGCTGCGCACGCAGCAGGTGGAAGCGGTAGCCGCCTTGGTGGATGGCGGGCAGCAGCTTATCCCCGGCTTGGGATACAAGAGGATCATCCTGGCGGGCGATAAACCGCCCGCCCACGTGGTGCTGACGCTGGACAGCCAGGTGCAACGAAAAGTGGAAATGGTGATGGATCGCCGGATGAAAACAGGCGCGGTCGTGGTGCTCCAACCCTATACGGGAGAAATATTAGCGATGGCCAGCAGGCCCGGTTTCAACGGCAACGATTTGGCGGCTTGTTTGAACCGGCCGGATGCCCCCTTGCTTAACCGGGCTATTGCCGGTTTTCAGCCCGGTTCGGTATTTAAAGTGGTCGTGGCTGCCGCCGCCCTGGAAGAAGGCGTGGTGACCCCGGAAGACATGTTTTACGATCCCGGCTATATCGATGTGGGGAAATTGCGCTTTAAGGGCTGGAATTTCGATAAGGGCGGCAATGGCCGCATTTCTTTCATGGAGGCCATGGCCTTTTCCAGCAATCCCGTGTTTATCGAAGTGGGCTTAAAACTCGGAGCGGACCATTTGGTGGATTATGCGCGCAAATTTGGCTTCGGCAGTCCGACGGATATCGGGCTAGAAGCGGAGGCCGGGGGAAATGTACCCGATGCGGAGGACATGTTTCCCGGGGATTTGGCCAACATGGCCATTGGCCAAGGTCAGTTGGAAGCGTCTCCCTTACAGGTGGCAAGTATGATTGCCACCGTAGTCAATGACGGCGTACGGGTTACACCCCGGCTGGTGGAAAAAACAATTGCCTACAGCGGTACCACCCTGCGGAAATTTCCCGTAGCCGCCGGCAAAAGAATTATCACCAAAGGTACGGCCGCCCAATTGCGGACTATGCTGGCGGCAACGACAAAAAACGGCACGGGACAAGGGGCCCTGGCCGAAAAGATCGAGACGGCGGGGAAAACCGGTTCCGCGGAAACCGGGCGGACCGATGCCAGTGGCAAGGGTATCAATCATGCGTGGTTTGCCGGTTATGCGCCGGTGAAAAATCCCCGGTATGTTATCGTTGTGCTGGTGGAGGAAGGACGCTCCGGCGGCGATGTCGCCGCTCCCATCTTCAAAGAAATTGTGGAAGAATTATTCGAAAAATGACGAAGGTATCCGGCTGATCCGCGCAGAAGGTAAATATATGATGCTTGAAGGAGGGACGCGATGAGTGAAATACTGATTGGACAGCCGGCGCCCGTATTCAATTTGCCCGCAACCGGCGGAACGACGCTGAGTTTAGCAGAGTGTGCCGGCAAAAAGGTTGTTTTGTATTTTTATGCCAGGGATAATACGGCGGGTTGCACCGGCGAGGCGCGGGAGTTTGCGGAACTGCACGCCGACTTTGCCGCGTTAAACGTGCTGATCCTGGGGGTCAGCCGGGACAGCATGATTACCCATGAAAAATTCAAGGCGAAATGGGCCCTGCCCTTTGATTTGCTTAGCGATGCCGACGGTCATGTATGTGAGCTATACGGTATCCTCAAGGAAAAGAACATGTATGGAAAAAAAAGCATCGGCGTTGAACGTTCCACGTTCCTCATCAACGAACAGGGCGTTATCACCGGCATATTCCGCAAGGTAAAAGCGGCGGGACACGCCCGCGCCGTGCTGGACACGCTAACCAGGAGCTGATAAAACAAAAATAAGCCATGCCGCGCTTTACGCCGCATGGCTTATTTTTGTTTCAAGATCATCCCGTATATTTGTCCCTGCTTGTTGAAAGGCTATAAAAGATATGCAGACAGGATAGTTGAGTGAGAAAAGAAGAAGCGCAACTGGTGAAAAACAGAGGAGGTTTTTTCATGGACAAACCTGATAAACCGGAAGACTTGCCGGCCGCAGGCGACGAACCGGAAAACCTGATTACCAGTGCCGATATTATCAAGGGTGAAATTTGTAAGGATTGCGGATTTCGCTGCATACAAGGTTGCGTCTAGCCCGTGAAAAATGTCTATGGCCGGTGGGGGCCGGGCCGAAATGTGCAGAGGGAAAAATGCGAAAGGGAAAATTATTTCCTGGGAAAAGTTTCCAATAAATAAGGGGGATGCCGTAAATGCCAAAGAAAGTGATTGTCGTCGGCGGCGGCTGGGCCGGTTGTGCTGCGGCTTTGGCGGCCCAAAAGGCGGGCTGCGCGGTGGAACTGTTCGAGCGCACCGATATGTTGCTGGGCACCGGCTTAGTAGGCGGGATCATGCGCAACAACGGACGCTTCACAGCCACCGAGGAAATGATCGCCATGGGCGGTGGAGAGCTCTTTCTGCTTACGGACGAACTGTCAAGACACAAAAACATAGCGTTCCCCGGTCATAAGCATGCCAGTCTGTACGACACGGCCCTGGTGGAGCCCGCCGTGCGCCATAAACTGCTTGCGGCCGGCGTCAAGCTGCATTTGGCCACACGGGTTGTGGATGTGGTAAAGGAAGGCGGCGAAATTCGGGAAATTGTCGCGGAGGAATATGGGCGCGCGGGTTTGATTTCCGCCCGGGCGGAAGTGTTTGTGGACGCGGCAGGCACCGCCGGGCCCCAAAGTAATTGCGCAAAATACGGTAATGGCTGTGTGATGTGCGTCTACCGCTGTCCGACCTTCGGACCCCGGGTAAGTATTGCCGCCAAGGCGGGGGTACGGGAAATGAACGGCAGAAAGCCTGACGGCAGTTGGGGCGCCATGAGCGGTTCCTGCAAATTATTAAAGGAATCTCTAGCGGCGGAGATTGTCCGGGTACTCAATGAGCAAGGAGTGATTGTTGTCCCGGTGCCCCCCGCTTTGCAAAAGGGTAATGACGCCCTGGCGCAGAAAGCCTGCCAGCAATATACCCTGAAAGATTACAATGAAAACATTGTTTTACTGGATACGGGCCACGCAAAATTAATGACAACCCATTATCCTTTGGAGTTGCTGCGGCAAATTGACGGTTTGGAAAACGCCCGTTTTGCGGATCCTTATGCCGGGGGAATCGGCAACTCCCTGCGTTTTATCGGCATGCTGCCCCGGGACGACACCTTAAAGGTTGACGGATTGAACAATGTGTTTTGCTGTGGAGAAAAGGCGGGTTTGCTGGTGGGCCATACCGAAGGCATTGTTACCGGCACATTGGCGGGATACAATGCGGCCCGCATGGCCCTCGGCCTGCCGCCAAGGACACTCCCTGTCACCCTTGCCTGCGGTGACGCCATCGCCTTTGTGCGGGAAAGCATGCGGCGGGAAGATGGCCTGGCCAAAAAGTACACCTTCTCCGGCTCAATTTACTTTGAACATATGAAATCAAGGGATATGTACATTACCGACGTGGCGGAAATCAGACAGCGGGTGGCCCAGGCCGGTTGCAGCGGATTATTTGCAAACGGCGGGTAGGGTTGTAAGGGGGATAGACAAGCTGTGGCTGTATTGACAAGCCTGCATTGGCTCTTTCTGGTTTGGGTGTTGATTATCATTACGGTCATGGGCTTCCGCAAGGATCCGATTATTCCTTGCATTCTCGGCCTGTTTACCGTGGGCTGGGGTTTCAAAGGGACGCTTATTGGTGCTGTGACGGTAATTTTTCAGGCCTTAATCGTGGCCGGCCAGGAGTTTTGGGGTATTATTGTCGTCATTTCCCTGATTGTCGCATTATCAAGATTACTGTCGGATTCCGGGGCGGATTATCTGGTTATTAGTCCGGCGGCCCGGCTGATGGTTAATGCGGATGTTGCCTATTGGGTACTGGGTTTGGCCATGCTCATTGCTTCCTGGTTCTTTTGGCCGTCTCCGGCTACGGCTTTGATCGGGGCCATTATGGTGCCTGTGGCCGTACGGGCCGGTCTTCCCGTGATGGGCGCGGCCATGTCGATGAATTTATTTGGTCATGGTCTGGCCCTTTCCACCGATTATGTCATTCAGGGGGCGCCGACCATTACGGCAAAAGCGGCGGGACTGGCCGCGCCCGGTGAAGTAATCGCGGCCAGTATTCCCTTGGCCATCAGCATGGGGGTGTTTACCACCGTGGCGGGCTATGTGATTGTAAAGCGGGATCTGCGGCGTAACCCTCCGCCCGCCGCGGAAGGAGACCGGCTTGTTCCCCGGTCAGAGAAACAGAAGCTGAATGGGGTGGCCTATACGTTGGCCGTGGCCGCACCGCTCGCTTTCTTACTTGATGTGGCGGCGATGCTGATCTTAAAGCTGCGCGGGGGAGATGCCACCGCCCTGCTGGGGGGCACCGCCGTGGCTATTTTGGCCATGGGCTCCTTTTTACAGCATGGGGTTGCCGGACTGGAAAAAATAACTGATTATCTGCGGGATGGTTTTGTCTTTGGGATAAGAATTTTTGCCCCGGTCATTATCATCGGGGGCTTCTTCTTTATGGGCAAGGGTGAATTGGCCCAGGGCATTTTGGGGCCCCAGGCCACCGGCTTTCTGGAAGACTTCGGGGTTGCGGTATCACAGTCTGTACCGTTGAACAAGATTATTGTCGCTATCGTAACCTTAGCCACCGGGATTCTCGTCGGCCTGGACGGATCGGGCTTTTCACCCTTGCCCCTGGTGGGCAGTGTGGCTGCGACCTTTGGTCAGGCGCTGCCCATTAACAAAGCTACTTTAGCTGCTTTGGGTCAAATTGGCGGCGTTTGGACCGGCGGAGGCACGATCATTCCCTGGGCGTTGATTCCCGTGGCCGCCATTACCGGCGTAAATCCCCTTGATTTGGCCCGCAGGAATTTAATCCCGGTTATTATCGGTTTTACGGCCACTACCATGGTGGCTGTTTTGCTCATGTAATCCGTCCCGTAGAATAGCAGAGGCGAAGAGCACCCGGATATGGGCCGGGTGCTCTTTTCGTGTTTAATAGTTTTGCTCCGATAATGTCCCCTAAAACCATGTAAAAAAATGGAACAAATAGGGAGGATAACCAAAAAATTGGACGAAATATTATGAATTATAAACTAAAAGTACTCGGAAAATTGGAGGGATAAAGGTGGACTTGAAGCCCATGAATGTTGGCGAGATTTTTGACCACTCATTCAAACTTTTCAAAGCCCAGTTTAAATCATATTTGGCCATCATGGCAGTCGGTACGGTTTGCTTAATCGGGACCGTTATTATCATCGCAGCAGCCTATTTTGCCGGCGGGCCAACACCTGCTATTGTCAGCGGTGTGGTGTTTGGCGTGTTACTGATCACTGTAAACCTGGCAATGGCCGGCGCGCTCGTGATGAAAATCTCAGAACAAATTTTCAATCGTAATATCAGCTTGGTTGAGGCATTTCGGTATGGTTTCAGTCGGGCCTTAAGTTTATTTTTCGGTTGCCTCCTGATGTTTTTTGCTTGTAGCATTGGTTTTATCCTGCTCATCATTCCGGGGATATATCTTGCCACCCTGGGCAGCTTTATCCTACAGGTAATCTTGATTGAGGGCAAAGGACCTGGGGCGCTATGATGCGGAGCAGGGAGTTGGTTAAGGGTTACTGGTGGCGCACCTTTGGTATTCTTATATTGCTCAATATTCTGATCTCGGTGCTGGCGAGTGTTGCGGCCTTACCTTTGGCGCTGGCGGGTTGGGGATTAAGTGGTGATCTAAACATTCTGCAGGCAGTCAACAATATTGTGAAATTACTTATGAGTTTTCTCCTGTATCCCCTTTCGCTAATTGCCACCACACTATTATATTATGACTTAAGAATCCGTAAAGAGCATCTCGACATACAACAAATGGTTGATAATCTTACAGCCCCAAATAGCGGCAATTTATCCGGGTGAGCATGATGGCAGCGGATATATTGACAAATGAACAGGCCAGGAAAACACTGGCGCAAATTCTCAATACCGCCGAATTTTCCCAGGCCCGGATGTTACAGCAGTTTGAGGAATATTTGCGCAAAGTGTTTGCGCACCAGCCTTATTGGGCCCAGGGGAATATCGGGGTGGCTGGTCGGCTGGTCTTAGCGTTTATGGTGTTGGCGGGGATTATACTGATCATTTATCTTTTGCGCAAGGTGTTCCCTTTCTGGAAGATCCTTGTCAAGGACGCGCAAAATGAAGAGGTTTTGCAACCAGTGTTTCAGCGTTCTCCGCCCCATGACTGGTTGCTGGCGGCGGAGGAGAAAGCCGGGCAGGGTGATTTTCGGGGCGCTTTACGGGGTATCTACATTTCCGCGCTGTTGGAAATGGATGATCGACGGCTGATCAGCTATGATCCAACCAAAACCAACAGCGAATATCTGCGGGAAATTGATGAGAAAGCGGCTGATTTAATGGCGCCCTTTAAGTCATTGGTTAAACTGTTTGAATGTAAATGGTATGGGCTGGAGCATTGCGGCAGGGAGGATTTTCAAAAAGGCAAGGCGCTTTTCGCGGTTTTGCTGAAGGATGGCGCCCATGGCTAAAGGAGTATTGAATTTTCGCCTGCTTCTTTACCTGGCATTGGGGATATTTGGTGTGATAGTTTTACTTGGCGTGATTGCGCCCCATAATCCTGCCTATCCCCCATATACCACCCACAGTGCAAAGCCGGACGGAACCAAGGCTTTGTTTCTACTGCTTGGCAAGGAAGGCTTTGCCGTGTCCCGGCTTCTTGCGAGCGTACCGCAAAACCCTGGCCTGATGATTATCATGGAACCGGGAAGTGATTTCACAGATCAGGATTGGGCCCGGGTTCTTGCTTGGGTAGGCCGGGGAAATGCGTTATTATTAGCCAGTGACAATGTGCACGGGTTGCCGAAGTCGCTTGGTTATGAAATGGTACCGGTATCCGGCGGGTTATCTGGCCCGCAAGGGCCCGGCCCGGCTAACCCGCTGCTGAAAGATGTGGGGGCATTAACCCTTTCCGGGGGAGTACGGTTGAAGAAACATGCTTCCATGGCCTTTGCTGCCGGTGATGAGCGGGGGATTTACCTTGCGGAAAGTGTTTATGGAAACGGCCGCGTTATTTTTCTTACCAGCCCGGAAATCTTTACGAATAAAGAAATTAACCAAAAAGACAACCTGATACTATTGTTGAATATTGTAAGGAATTACGGCAGGGAAAACATCTGGTTTAATGAAGCGGCCCACGGTTTTAACCTGGACAGGGACACCAGACAGCTTTTCACCTGGCCCCTGCACCTGGGGCTGATCCAGCTTGCCCTGGGAATATTAATGCTATTTTATTTCTGGGGCAAACGTTTTGGACGTCCCCGGCCTTTGCCGGCAAAGCTGAGCCGGCTTGCCGGTGATTATGTGAGTTCCCTGGCGCATATTTACCGGCAAGGCCGCGCCCGTCACCTTATTTTGGAAAGCATTTACCGCGGGTTAAAGCAGGATTTGGCCCGATATTTAGGCGTACCCCCGAATTTGTCCGACGGGGAACTGGTGAAGATATGTTGCGGGCAACGGCGAATCGATGCTCCCAAACTTCAGGACCTGCTCGAACGCTGCACGGAATTATTGCATAACCCGGGTCTCAGTGAAAAGGATCTCTTTGCCACGGCCCGGGCGGTTGCCATATGGCAAACGAAAAATCTTGACTTGAGAAAAGGAGAATAAAGCATGCTGGCTGATCAGTTATGTTCTCAGGGGGCAGAGTTAATAAAGGCGATGGGTACGGTGATTTCCGGTCAGGAAAGAGTGCTGGAGGAGTTGTTGGTAGCGGTGATTGCCCAGGGCCATGTTTTGCTGGAGGGACCACCCGGCGTGGGGAAAACCACCATCGTAAATACCCTGGCGGCCTTAAGCAGCTGTGATTTCAAAAGAGTGCAGTTCACTCCCGACCTCATGCCTTCAGATATAATCGGCAACAATATCTTTAATTTCCAGACAAGTAGCTTCACTTTGAAGAAAGGCCCCGTTTTTACGAATTTTTTTCTTGCGGACGAGATTAATCGAACCCCGCCGAAGACACAGGCCGCCCTGTTGGAAGCGATGGAAGAACGGCAAGTGACCATTGACGGTGAAGCCTATTTTCTGGACAAGCCCTTTATCGTTTTCGCCACCCAAAACCCGCTGGAACACGAAGGGACATATCCGCTGCCCGAGGCCCAGGTAGACCGCTTTATTATGAAGGTACTCGTATCCTACCCGGAGCGCAGCGAGGAAAAGGACATGCTCCTCCGGTTTCACAGCGGGAACTGCGCCGGCGGGGCCATAAAGGCACTGCAACCCATTATGGGTAAAGACACATGGCTGGATTTCCAGCGAAAAGTTCAGGCGGTGGTTGTGGAAGACAGTATCCTGGATTACCTTTTGGATATTATTAAAGCTACCCGCCAGGATCATAATCTGGTCGTGGGAGGGAGTCCGCGGGCCTCCCTGGCTTTGTTAAAATGCGCCAAAGCCTTTGCCGCCCTTCACGGCCGCACCTTTGTAACGCCTGATGAGATAAAAAGGATGTGCTTTCCGGTTCTGCGCCACAGAATTATGCTCAAACCGGAGGCGGAAATCGAAGGGCTAACCCCTGAGCAGGTTATAAGTTTCATTTTGGAAGGCATCGAAGTGCCCCGGTAGCGGGCGGAAGGTTATTTTCCAGGGAAGGGGGGACAGCGGTGATTTTTAGTCCCAGATTAATTGTCCTGGTTGCCGGCGGGGCGGTGGTTTCTTTGTTCCTGGTCCTCGCCGCATCTCTATCAACCGGGCAGGTTTTGGCTTTTTTACTCTGCTATAATGGGCTGCTTGTCCTAGGCGTTCTCGCCGACTGGCATTTGACAAGCAAGCCGGAAGCACTCAGGCTGGAACGTTTTTATGAACATCATCTCTCCCTGGGGGCGGAAAATCCCATTATGCTAAAAGTTGAGAATCGAAGCCGCATAGCGCAGACAGTGATCATTAAAGATGAGCCGCCCTTTAGTTTTAAAACCAGTGCCGTCAGTCTGCAAGCGATGGTGCCCGCGGGTTCCGTCGTGAAGCTCCGATACACGCTGGAACCCCCCAGCCGCGGGGACTACTGCTTTGGCAGGCTGAATTGCCGCTACCTTAGCCGGCTTGGTCTCTTTTGGCGGCAATTTGCGGTAGAGGTGACAAACAATCACATCAGGGTTTACCCGAATATCAGGGAAATTCGCAAATATGAGCTTTTCGCCCGGCGGGGTCATCTGCTTGAAGCGGGAATAAAACCCTCCCGGGTGGTAGGTTTGGGGACCGATTTTGACAGTATACGGGATTATCAGGTGGATGACGAATTCCGGCGGATAAACTGGGGAGCTACGGCGCGGCGCGGCCGCATGGCAAGCAACCGGTATGAGGTTGATAAAAGTCAGAACATCCTGCTTGTACTGGATGCGGGACGGATGATGAGCGGCGAGGTGGCCGGTCTCACAAAACTGGATCATGCGATTAATGCCGCGTTGCTGCTCGGTTATGTCGGCGTAAATCGTGATGACAAAGTAGGGTTGGTAGCTTTTGCCGGTCAGGTAAAGTGCTATCTTCCCCCGGGCAGAGGCCGGCCGCAATTGCAGAAACTTCTTTCCGGCCTTTGCAATATTCAGCCGGAAGTGGTGGAAAGTGATTATCAGGCCGCAAGCCGGTATATTGCTTTTAAGCAGCGTAAGCGCAGCCTGATCTGCGTATTTACCGACCTCATTGACGGGGAAGCATCCCGTGAACTCATCACATATATCGCGGCGCTGGCAAAAAACCACCTGGTTATGTGCATATCCTTGCTTGATACCTCATTAGTCGAGCAGGCGGGCAGGGTTCCGTCAAACTCCCAGGAAGTCTATGAAATAGGGGTGGCGCGCACGGTGCTGTGCAGCCGAGCTAAAGCCGTGGCTCTGTTAAAGAACAGGGGTGTGGTGGTTGTAAGTACTTCCCCTGCACAACTATCAATTACCCTGATTAATAAATATCTGGAAATCAAGTCCCGTGCGAGATTGTAAGGAGATTTTTATGAACTCGGAGATATTTCTCAAAACACACCGGGAAACCTGGGAGCGGCTTAATCAGATCTTGGATCGCATGAACCAAAAAGGTCCCTCCGGTTTGGGGCAAGAGGAACTCAGGACATTTGGCGCCTTATTTCGCCGCGTTACCGCCCACTTGGCCTTTGCCCAAGCCAATTTCCCCGGTCACGAAATAACCGAATATCTTAACAATCTTGTGGTCAAGGCCCATGGACATATTTACAAACAAGAGACCTTTGGGACGTGGGGGGTAAAGAATTTTTTCCGCCATGAATTTCCCGCGCTTCTTAGGGAGCAACGGCACTTTATAATTATAGCCGGGTTGGTACTGATTCTGGGCCTTGTCACAGGATATCTGCTGCATTTTTTGCAGCCGGCACTGGATGGGTATATCCTTCCCGATGAGGTAAAACACTCCATAAGGGATAGCATCAGCAACGGTCAAATCGGTGCAGGCTGGCCCGTTGCCCAGCGGTCTGCCATTTCCAGCGCAATCATGATCAACAACATCAAGGTGGGGATTTTTGCTTTTGCCCTTGGTTTTACCTGGGGAGTAGGCACGATGCTGGTGTTGTTCAACAACGGACTTATGGTCGGTGTGTTGGGGGCAATTTATGCGCACGAGGGATATGGCCTGGATTTTTGGTCCTTAATTTTACCCCATGGCGTGCTGGAACTTACGGCAATTTTTATCTGCGGCGGCGCAGGGCTTGTTTTGGCCCAAGCGCTGGTGAAACCCGGGGAATATACAAGACGGGACGCCCTGCCGGTCCAGGGACGCATAGCCGTAAAACTTGTTATCGGTACGATTCCCCTGTTTGTTGGGGCCGCACTAATTGAGGGATTTATCACGCCAAGCGTGCTGCCACACTACTTTAAACTGGCTTTTGCGGTTGCTACCCTGATTGCATTGTTCTTTTATTTCCATGGCTCCCGTAAATATGAGTGAGGTGTAAAGATGAATGAATATTCCCTGCTCAGTCCGGAAAGAGTACAGCTTAAATTAAACATAGTCGGGATCGGATCGCGGTTCGCCGCTTGTTTTATTGACAGTATTTTTCAGAGTATACTGCTTGTGTTCCTTATCGCCGGCGCAATATCATTGCATGTCTCAGGGCTTATACGCTGGGAAATGCAGACTTTCCGGGATTACTTACTGTTAGCAATATTACTCTTATTAGGTTTCGCGATTTTATATGGCTATTTTATCTTATTTGAAACTATTTGGAACGGCCAGACGCCGGGCAAACGGTTCCTTCATTTGCGGGTCGTGGGGGAAAATGGCTCTCCCGTCACTTTTCTCGCGGTGTTAATCCGCAACTTAATAAGAATATTTGATGTATTGCCCTCCGGATATGCCATTGGCATCGTATCAATGTTACTTACGAACAAAAATCAACGGTTGGGGGATCTCGCCGCCGGGACGCTGGTGATTAGAGAGAGCGGGGAACAGGCGCCCGTCACGATGGATTTTCAAGTCATAGATACTCCTTGGTCAGGGGCAGCCCGCCTGCGTATGCACGAAATAACCGAAGCCGATTTTGCGGTTTTAAAAAAGTATCTGCTTCGCCGGGATACCATGAAACGGGAAAGTATGCTAAGTATGGATGAAAAACTGATCCTTTTCTTTAGCCAAAAGCTTGGACTTAAGCCCGAAGAGACCGGGGA
>DHRA01000052.1:0-10277 GCA_002411145.1 Firmicutes bacterium UBA5324
GTTAGTTCGGTATATTCAACAGCGTCCGCCAAGTCCACCAACAGTACCGCCGCTTCCAGCGATTTGGTGGATTATGAAACTTTTTTAACATTACTGACCACGGAGTTGCAGTATCAGGATCCCACGGATCCCATGGATGCCACGGAAATGGTGTCGCAAACGGCCCAGTTGGGCATGCTGTCGCAATTGCAAACGATCAATACCAATGTGGCGTCTTACGGAGCGCTTAGCCTTATTGGCAAAACGGTTACCTACCAAACTACCGACAGTGCCGGTGCAACCGTAATGTCCTCCGGTACGGTAAATTCCGTGGTGACCTCCGGCGGGGAAACCTATTTGAGCATCAACAACGAATTGGTCAGCCCGTCATATGTGGTACAGGTGGAAAACGCCTGAAAATTATCTGCGCTTTCATGGTAGAAGGCGAATGCAGCCGGCCCCCTTTGTGGGAAGCTGCCTCTATTTCCGAATGACCGAAGAAATAGAAGTCGGGAGGTAAATTAAGAGATGTTAATGTCCCTTTATGCCGGGGTATCCGGTTTAAAATCTCAGCAAACCAAGCTAAATGTGATCGCAAACAATATCTCCAATGTAAATACAACGGGTTATAAGCAACAAACGGTTTCCTTTGCCGATTTGCTCAGCCAGACGATTAGCGCCGCTTCCCGGCCTACGACAACCACGGGGGGCACAAACCCCAAGCAAATCGGGTTAGGCACCAGCGTGGCCGCCATATCGACGAACATGTCCACCGGCAGTACCCAATATACAGGAATTTCCACGGATGTGGCCATTAGCGGCGAGGGTTTCTTTATTGTGCAGGGCGGTTCGGACGGGGAGTACCAGTTTACCCGAGCGGGAAACTTCGAATATGACGTGGACGGTAATCTGACGGTAAATGGCTACAAAGTATGCGGCTGGCAGGATTATGATGAAGCGACCGATGGTACATATGCCTATAATACACAAACCGACGTACAGCCCATTAATCTATACAATGACAGCTATAACGGCAATAAAAAAGTCATGGCGGCGAAAGCAACCGGCGAGGCCGATATTACCGCCACCCTGGATTCCACGGCAACGGCCAGGGGGAGTGATCTCCACGATATCGGCGCTGTGCCTGCGGAAGCTGATGCAACCGGAACCCTGACGGTTTATGATGCGCAGGGCAATAAAACTGAAGTGACGCTTAAATACTACAAGTGTGCTACGGGTACCGATAGCAGCGGCGATGCGGTGACATCCTGGTATTGGACGGCAACCACGGCCGACGGCAGTACCCTCGGCGGGACCACCAGCGGTTACCTGTTGTTTGATGCGGACGGCAACGTCGTGACCACTGACGCGGACTATGACCCCACTGTGGATCTTACCGTGCAGTCGGTGGCGGGGGGGACAAGTGCAGTCAATGTAAGCCTGGATATGTCCCCTGCCAGTACCAGTGCGGGCTCTTCCGGGGATGGCAGCCAGTCGGGCGTAAGTATCAAATCCGACGGATATTCCTCCGGTACGCTTTCCGGTATCAGTATTGGTGCCGACGGTGTGATTACCGGTACCTATGACAACGGTGAGAGTAAGCCGCTGGGCATGATCGCCCTGGCGGTCTTTAACAATCCTGCCGGACTTGAGAAAATTGGCGACAACCTTTATGTTACCACCACCAATTCCGGCGACTTCCAAGGCGGCGTAGCGGTGGGCAGGGGCGGTACCTCCGCCCTGTCCACCGGTGTGCTGGAGATGTCCAATGTGGATTTGGCCCAGGAATTTAGTGACATGATGATCACACAACGGGCGTATCAGGCCAACAGCAAGGTCATTTCCACCTCCGACGATATGTTGGAAGTCCTGATGAACATGATCCGCTAGGAAAACAGCAGCCGGTTGATTAAAACCGTTATTTTTGCTGCTAACTCCACCCACGGGAGGGATGGGAATGAGTTCGATTTTTTCCGGGTACAGTATTGCGGTATCCGGCATGATGGCGAACAAAGATGCGCTGACCGTAAGCAGTCATAATATCTCTAATGTCAACACCGCGGGCTACAGCCGTCAGCGGACGGTTATGGCTGAAGTGAAGGGCGCCTGCGGTTTGGGTGCCGGTACAACGCTGGAGGAGATTACGCGGGCCCGGGATCAGTACCTGGACCGGAATTACCGCCGGGAGAACGCGGGTTTGGGTTACTGGACGACCAAAAGTGCCAACCTGACGGATATCCAGGAGATGTTAAATGAATTGCAGTCCGATGACGGAACATCAGACAGCGGTTTGCAGCAAGTTATTACCGATTACTTTGACAGCTGGGATGATTTAGCAACGGATGCCGGCAGCATGGAAAGCCGTAATGCGGTACTGGCTGCGGCAAAAGCGATGCTGGATATGGTTGGGCAAATTACCGGCCAGTTAAGTCAGCTGCGGCGGGATTGTATTACCAAGGTTGAGGACGCGGTTGATGAATTACAGGATACGGCCCGGAAGATCGCGACGCTTAACCTGCAAATTAAGCAGCTGGAAGCCCGGGACGTGGAGGCCGACGACTTGCGGGACCAAAGAGACCAATTGATTGATGAGATTTCCTCCTTAACCAATCTGACGGTCAATGAACAAGCCGATGGGATGGTGGATGTCAGCATTGGCGGGATTCCCCTGGTGCAGGGCGAAAGCAGTTTCTCCCTGGTCTGTCAAGGCGATGGTTCCGGCGATGACCCGCTTACGGTGTACGCGGTAGATTTTGACACTACGGTGAGGATCAGCAGCGGCAGTATCAAGGCTTATCTGGAGGAAGCGGACCAGACCGGCGTCGCCGTGATTGGGGAAGCGGATATTCCCTATAATCTGACCACCGGTTCAGCCGGCAATATCAGCAATATGTGGCAGGCTTTAAATGATATGGTGACCACCCTGGCCTATAAGGTGAACGAGTTGCAGACAGCCGGCGTGGATGCCAACGGCGATGCCGGTATAGCCTTTTTCACCACCGTGGACGCAACCCGGCCGCTGGCACTGGACAACATCCAAATCAACCCGGAGTTGGATTACAATAAAATTTCCACCGGTACTACGGGGGAAAGTGAAGACAATTCCCTTGCCGCACAAATTGCTGAGCTCGACGAGGAAGATTGTTTTCAATTTGACGGTTTGACGATGGATCTGGATAATTTTTATCAAAAAATTATTTCCTGGTTAGGCACAACCGGGGAGACGGCTGAGTCCGCGTACGACAATCAGAGCACACTGTTGTTGCAGGTGGATACGCAGCGCCAGTCCCTGTCGGCGGTTTCCCTGGATGAGGAAATGTCAAACATGATTATGTATCAAAACATTTACAGTGCCAGCGCCCAGGTGCTCAGTTTACTGGATTCTTTGACCGAAGAATTAATTGAGGAGCTGGGCTGATCATGACAAGGGGGAATAAACAATGGCGTCAACTTTTGCCGGCCTGGCCATTGCGGCCCGTGGTTTATATGCCAGCCAAACCGGTTTGCTGGTTACCGGTAATAATATCAGTAATGTCAATACGGCCGGTTATTCCCGGCAGGTGGTCAACCAAAGCGCTGCCAGCCCGGCTGCTGTCTATGCAGGCAAAGGAGTTATCGGCGGCGGTGTACAGGTAAATGCGGTGGACCGGGTGCGGAACATCCGGCTGGATGAAAAATACTGGCAGGAAAACACCGATTTGGGCGAATGGCAAACGAAGGCCGATACTTTAACAGAACTGGAAGAGCTGCTGACCTCAACAACGGACGGCTATTCAGAGATTATGAATGATTTTTACGAGGCGCTGGAGAGTCTGGCCAATAATGCCGGCGATACCAGTGTGCGCACGGCCGTGCGGTCTGCGGGCGAAGAGTTATGCGGCTATTTAAATAACGCCGCCGCGGAGTTGCGTCAACTGCAGCAGGATTGTAACACGGATGTGGCGACCACCGTGACCCGGATCAATGCCTACAGTCAGCAAATTGCGGACTTGAATGAGCAGATACGTTTGGCGGGGGCTTCGGGAGCCGATACCAATACCCTGGAAGACCAGCGGGCCCTTTTGGTGGACAAGCTTTCCTCCCTGGTAAGCATTACGGTTGATCAGTCGGCGGATAATGCGGCGGCTTTTACGATTAGGACCGCCGGTGGTGTGCTTGTGAGCGGTAACACGGCCAACCTGCTGGAAACGTATCAGAATACGGACGGATTATATGATGTACGCTGGCAGGATACGGGTGACGCTTTTACCCCCGCGGGCGGTTCGCTGAAGGCGTATTTGGATTTACGGGACGGCACAGGCATCGACGGCGGGTATCAGGGGATTCCTTATTATACGGCGCAGTTAAATGAATTTGCCAGAACGCTGGCCGCGGCCTTTAATGAAGGGATTTATGCCGATGGCGCCGACTATGGCAATGGTCATGCCGATGGCTACGGTACAAACGGCCAGACCGGCATCCGGTTTTTTTCCTATGATAAAACATCTTCCGCGGACCTGCAGGCTCTCTTGGACGGGGGCGCCACCATGGATGAAGTATACAGCAACATTACGGCGGCGAACATCTCCCTGTCCTCCGACATATATGATGACGTGGGCCATATTGCCGCGGCCTCGGCGGCTGGTGAAGAGGCGAATAATGAAATTGTTAATTCCCTTATCAGCATGCTTCAGGATAACAAGATGTTTAACAAAGGGACGCCGGAGGACTTTATGAATTCACTGGTAGCTACATTGGGGACCAACAGTGCTTCCGCGCAGCGCATGGCGGACAATCAAGGCACGATTGTCAAGCGCGTCGGTGACCGGCGAACTTCCGTGTCGGGGGTGTCCACCAATGAGGAAACGGCCAACCTGACGATTTATGAACAGGCTTACGAGGCGTCATCCCAGGTAGTATCCGTCTGGAATGAGGTATATGCCGTGACGATTAATCTCATTTCTGACTAAGTCCCGGAGGAGGAATGTTTTATGCGGATAACCAATGGCATGCTTGCCGCAAACAGTCTTTGGAATATCAACAACAATATGCGGCGTTTAAATGCGGCCCAGGAACAAGTTTCAACCGAACGGAAAATCCAACTGCCTTCCGATGATCCCGGCATAGCCACGCGGGCGATTAAATACCGCAATTATGGTGCGGCGGCGGAGCAATACCAGACCAATACCGAAGCCGCGCTGGATTGGCTGAATGTTACGGAGAATGCCCTGTCGGCGGAGGACAGCGGTTTAGCGGCTGTTATCCAAAGAGTACGGGAACTTACGGTGAACGCGGCAAATGAGACAAACAGTGATGCCGAGTTGCAGGCGATTGCCGAGGAAATCGGTCAGCTTAAGGAAGAGACCATGCAGATTATGAATACGTCCTTCGGCGGACGGTATGTGTTTGGCGGGTATGCCACGGACGAAGAACCATATACTGCGGAAACCGTTAATGTGGGGGGCGTTGCACTGGATTTTACAACATATAAAGGGCAATATCTGAATTTGACCGGGCCGTTGCCGGCGTCTGCAGACGAAGCGGCCTACGCGGCCTTTTACCAGGGACTAAGCGCCGATCAGATATATGCCGCAGGAGAGGCGCAGACGATACAATATAACATCGGTTCCGGCACCAAGCTGGCCGTTAATGTGGAGGGGCAGGATGTTATCGGGCAAACTTCCGGGAGCAATTTGCTTGCGACCATGGATAAATTACTGCTGGCTCTCAATGGGGAGACGACCTACCAGACGGCGGATATAGACGCGTCCACAGGCACAGTGACGCTAAGCAGCCATGATTTGAGTATTTCGGATCTTCTCGCTGCGGTGGACACTGATCTGGAGCGGGTACTGGGGGTGGCGGCCGAGCTCGGCGCCCGGGAAAACTCGGCCGCGCGGGTGAAGAAGCCGTTTGAGTGATGATGAAACAACTTACACGAAGCTGTTAAGCAACAACGAGGATGTGGATATTGCGGAGGCGGCGAGCAATTTGTCGACAGCGCAAGCGGTCTATGAAGCATCATTGGCCGTGGGGGCAAAGGTCATCAGTAAGAGCTTGCTGGATTATCTGACGTAAATAAAATTAACACAAAGAAGCCAAGAAGCTAAGGGGTTTGAAAATATTTTACCGGCAGTAAATAGAGGGCTTATTTAATACTAGGCCACTTTGTTTCTTCGCTTCTTGGTGTGAAAAATATTGTAAGGAGGGGAAAGGTTTGGCGACCACAAGCAGCGGCACGATAACAACAACCACGGTTAACGGCGTAAGCCGCATCACGGGACTGTCTTCCGGCATTGATGTGGACTCTATTGTTGAATCGCTGATGACCGCCGAAAAAACCAAGCTGCATAAGCTGAAGCAGGCACAGCAGCTGGCAGAATGGCGGCAGGAAGCGTATCAGGAATTTACTAATACGATCACGACCTTCTCCAATACGTATTTTAGTTTGACTTCCGCAACCAGTTTAATCAGAACCTCCACCTATATGCAATATACGGCAACCAGTGACAGCAGCGCGGTAACGGTTACTACCGATTCGACCGCCGCGGCGGGAAATCACACCGTCGGCGTGAGCTCGCTGGCGACCGCCGCCATGCGGGAAGGCGGTGTATTGGGCATCCGAGGCAGCAATACTGTGGATTATGCGGCGGCGCAGGGTTCCAGCCTTACCCTGAAGCTGGGAGATGCTTCTTATACCCTGGACCTTGATAGCACCGTAACAGATGTATCTTCATTACAAACCGCCCTCGACACCGCCGTGGGCGCGGGGAAGCTGACCGTCAGCGAGGAAAGCGGCATCCTTTCCGTTTCGCCGGCTGACGACAGTGGCATATACAGCATCACCATCAGCGGCCCGGCCGGTGCTCTGAGCGCCTTGGGGCTGGGGGATGGCAGTGAAACATCCGTGAGTAATGTTTTGGATACCGCTTCAACCTTGGCGGAGCTTGCCGGCAGCATGGCCGCTCCCTTTACCTTTAATGCTGACGGGCAAGTGGTTTTTACCCTCAACGGCACGGCCTTTACCTTTGACCAGGACGAAACCCTGGCGGAAATGATCAGCGAAATAAATGCCGGTGATGCCGGTGTGACTATGAAATATAATTCCCTGACAAATAAGCTGATCCTCACCGCCGATACGCCGGGCAGCGGGACAACCATTTCCACCGGTGAACAGGACAGCACTTTTCTTAGTACGTTGTTGGGTACTGTCAAGGCCGGGACCGATGCCAAGGTAACCGTGGACGGTACCACCCTGACGCTGAATAGCAACGAGCTCAAGATGGACGGAGTGACCTATACCTTCCACAAATTGACCACCGGGGACGCCCTGGTCACGATAACGCGGGATACGGATAGTATCTACGAGGCAATTACCGGTTTTGTAGACGCTTACAATGCCTTAATTGAAAACATAAATAAAGCTTTGGCTGAAGACTATGACTATGATTATGCGCCATTGACTGATGACCAAAAAGACGAGATGAGCGATGAAGAAATTGAAAAATGGGAAGCAAAAGCAAAAACGGGCCTCTTGGAACATGATTCCATCTTGCAGAACATGTTGACAAATCTGCGGGCAGCAGTGACGGATGCTGTTTCCGGAGCGGGGCTGACTTTAAAAGAAATAGGCATTGCTGCTTCTTCTGATTATACGGAGCATGGCAAACTGGACGTGGATGAAACAACTTTGCAATCAGCAATTGAAAGTGACCCGGACGGAGTCATGCAGCTCTTTGCCCGGAAGTCAACATCCTACTCGAATTCCAGCGTGGTGCGGGATCTTAACGCAAGGGCCCGGGGTGTCCGTTATCAGGAGGAAGGCATGGCCTACCGGTTTTATGACATTTTGCAGGACAATATCGCCACAGACTTAAACTCAGCGGGCAATCAGGGGCTGCTGATTGAAAAAGCGGGCAGTTCTGCGACAACCTATGACAATACCCTGACTGAGCTGATTGAGGAATATCAGGATAAGATTGACGTGGAAGAAGATAGGCTCGATGCCAAGGAAACCTATTATTATGAAAAATACACGAACATGGAAACATATCTTAATAACCTTAGTTCCCAGTACTCGGCACTGACCAGCATGCTGGACAGCAGTTCATGATTTGCGCGCGGGTGATAACATGCAACAGTATGATTCTTTAGTAAACAAGCTGAAGCTATTATTACAGATTGAAAAAAATACCCGGACCCAACTGCGCTTTGTCCGGCGGCACGAAATGCGGGGCTTGCAAAGACTGTTGCGGGAGCGGGCGAAACTTATCCATCAACTGACCATGCTCAATGCGGAAATCTCTGCTTTCCCGGAGGAACCGGCTACAGAAGAGGCTAATATCCTGTGCCGGCAAATCCGGGAAAGGGAGCAGGCGATTCTCGTTTATAACGAAGCGACGGTGCAAACCGCCAGAGCAGAGCGGGATAACCTTGCGGAGTCTTTAAAAAAGATCAGGCAGTACAGGCATTTACGCGAGGGCTACCGGCCCAAGGGCGGTTATGCCGGCGGAGGATGTTTTAACAAAAAAGTGTAATGCCGCCGGAATCCTTTTTGTTATGCAAGGAGGGGAGCAGCAATGTTGGTATTGGGCAGAAAACCGGGGGAATACGTGATGATCGGCAAGGATATCATGGTGAAAGTCGTAAAAAGTAATGACGGCGACTTGCGTCTGGCCATCGACGCGCCGAAAAGTCTCAATATTGTACGCGGTGAGATTTACGAGCATAAATTTAATTATCCGAGGGGGAAATGAATAAAACCCTGCTTAGGCAGGGGTAAATATAAATATCAGGGACGATCACGTTTCCAGCACCCGGTAAGGACACCGGGCAGGTTGGTAAATGTGCTCGTCCTATTTTATTTTCCCCGGTATCAGGGGAATTAATCGGATAATAAGCCGAGTGGCCATGAGGCTTATTATAGAAAGTCTGGCAGATGTGGTTCGCCTTTTCTGGCAGACACAAAAAAGTGAAAAAGGAAGTTCACAAACAAAAAAACAGGGAGGTTTTAGGTAATGATTATCAACCATAATTTAGCAGCCATGAACACCTACCGGCAGTACGGCATCAATAATAATGCCGCCAGTAAGTCACTGGAAAAACTGTCTTCGGGCTTGCGTATCAACAGCGCCGCCGACGATGCGGCCGGTCTGGCCATCTCCGAAAAAATGCGGGCGCAAATCCGCGGCTTGAATCAGGCCTCAACAAATGCCCAGGACGGCATATCCCTTATCCAGACGGCGGAGGGCGCATTGAATGAAACGGAAAGTATTCTGCAACGGATGCGCGAGCTTTCCGTGCAGGCGGCCAGTGATACCAATACCGAGGACGACCGCGTTGAACTGCAAAAAGAGGTAGAGCAGCTGAAAGAGGAAATTGACCGCATTGCCAACAACACGGAGTTTAACACGAAGAAACTGCTGAACGGCGATTTGAGCGCCAATATTTTCCGCGCGGAAGACGCCTATGTAGCCAGTAAAACCGGCGAATTTGATGTTAGTATCACCTCAGTTATAGATGATGATCCGACAACCTCAAGTATTGTGACCGCTGACGACACCTTTGTGATCGAAGTGACCGGTTATGATGCGGGGACAGATACCTATGCCTATTCCATTACGCCCGAATCGACAGGAGTGGCGACCACGGGCTCTTTCACAGCCGGCGGGACTGCTGCCGACGCGATAACCGGCCTTGGCGGCGTGGATATTACTGTTGATTCCACGGCCCTTGAAGTGGGGGATTCTTTTACCATTGTCACGCGCCAAGATCAAAATCTGAGCAGCACGTCTACCAACGCATTGACCTTTCAAATCGGGGCGAACTCAAACCAAACAATTAATGTGGACATTGACGCCATGGACGCAAGCTCTCTGTTTGTAAAAAATATCGACGTTTCCACTGCCGAAGGGGCGACAGCCGCTATTTCCACCATTGATGACGCCATAAAAAATGTTTCCGCTGAACGTTCCAAGCTGGGTGCTTATCAAAACCGCCTGGAACATACCATCAATAACCTGGATACTTCCAATGAAAATCTGACTGCGGCCGAATCACGCATCCGTGATGTGGATATGGCGGAAGAAATGATGAATTATCAGAAAACCAATATCCTGCAGCAGGCCGCCACCGCAATGCTGGCGCAAGCCAATCAGCAGCCGCAAAACGTACTTACCTTACTCAAATAGCGGTATATTAGCTGATACAGGGTCAGGAACTAATGTTTCTGACCCTGTATATTTTGTTATTTATCCAATTTCGAAGACACCCACTTCTCCAAGTGGGTGTTACCTTGTTATTCTCTTCAGGTGGAGTAG
>DHRA01000052.1:10410-38640 GCA_002411145.1 Firmicutes bacterium UBA5324
GGCGTAGCCAGACAAGTTCACTAAGAAACCGAAGGCTGACCGCTTGTGCTTTCCAGGGGAAGCCGGACGGAAAAAACGCTTCCTTCACCGGGCCGGCTTTTTACCTTAATACGTGCCCGTTGGCAGGCGGCAAGGCACTTGGCAATGGCCAGCCCTAAACCGGTACCGCCCAGTTCCTTGGAACGGGAAGGGTCCACCTGGAAGAAACGGTCAAAGATTTTTTCCAGATATTCCGCGGCGATGCCGGGACCGGTGTCGGCGACATCAATATGCACGGCCTGGGGGGACTTATAGAGATGAACGGTCACGTTCCCTCCAGCGGGCGTATACCTTAAGGCGTTGTCCAGCAAGATACCAAGCAGCTGTTTGATTTTGGCTTCATCCCCGTAATAAGTCAGGGGCTCGGTCTGCATAGTTAACGCAATGTTTTTTGTTTCGGCCAGCGGTTCGAAAGGCCTGACCGTGTGACGGACTGCCGTTTCCAGGGGGAAACGGGCGTGCTCGCAAGGGATTTGACGGGCGTCGACCCGGGCGAGAAACAATAGGGAGTCCACGAGCTTTGTCATATAACCCACTTCTTCCTGGATATTGTTCAGCCAGTTGTGCTGAGCAGCGACGCTTTCGTCCGTATTGCCGCGGACAATTTCCAGGTTTGTCTGGATAACAGCCAAGGGGGTACGCAATTCATGGGAGGCGTCGGCGAGAAAATCCTTTTGCTGCCGCCAGGCTTGGCTGACCGGCACAATAGCCCGGTCAGCCATATATGAACTGCCGAAATACGAAAGGATCAGACAGATAACGCCGACAATTCCCAAGGCGCTCAATAACGTATGCAACATGGATTTATGGGGTGTTGCGTCATCGAACACAAGGAGAGTGTCTCCGGAGGACAGGGCAGTGCGCCGGTAATAATAGGCGTGCTGACCAAAGTCAATATAGCCCGTATCCTGGGCCAAGCGCAGGGTTTTATTCGCTAAGCCCGCCATTTGCGCTGCTTCCAGCGGTACGGATACGGAGGAATAAGATATTGCGCCGGCCGGCGAGACTTTTACAAAAAATATGTGGGGAGGAATTTGGGGGGACCGGGACATATTTACGGGGGGAGATGGAACGGGACCGGGCAGGGGCGAGAGAAACACGGGCGGTCTTGGCGGCCGGAGGTTGGGTGATGACGGTTCATGATGTACGCCGGCAATGATGTCTGCCGTGACTCTTTCCAGGAGATGAGCAGAAAGCCGGCCTGTCTGCAGGGAAGTAAACAAATATGTACCGCTGATGAGAATCGTAAAAAGGGCCGCGATAATAATTAAATTGACTAAGGTCAAGTGTAAACGCAGCTTACGAAACATCTTTATCCTCCTGGAAGCAGTAACCTACGCCGCGGACAGTTTTAATGGCGGAAACATCCAGCTTTTTGCGCAAATAGTGGATATACAGATCTACATTTGCCAGCTCGGTTTCACTGGTATAGCCCCATACTTTTTCGAAGAGCCGTTCTTTGGTCATAACCTGACCGGCATTCCGCATCAAGAACTCCAGCAGCAAAGTCTCCTTGACGGTGAGGTGAAACAGCTCGGTGCCTTTCGTGACCTCGCCCCGCAGCGGATCAAGGGTTAAGCCTGCGACGGTAACATGCTCGCCGACAAAGTCTTTGTTTCGGCGGCGAATGAGCACGCGCAGCCTGGCCAGCAGTTCTTCGGTGGAGAAAGGTTTTATCAGATAGTCGTCTGCCCCCGCATCCAGGCCTTCCACCCGGTCCTTCGGGGCGTCCTTCGCCGTCAGAAATAAAACAGGTGTGTCAAAGCCCTGACTGCGGAACTCCCGTAAAACAGCCAAGCCATCGCGGCGGGGCAGCATACGGTCAAGCACGATAAGATCATAGACTCCGGTGGCGGCCATTTCCGTGCCTGTTTCACCATCCGCAGCCGTATCTACGCAGTAACCGTTTTTCTTAAGTAAGTGGGCAAGGGCTTCATTTAATCGTTTTTCATCTTCAACTAACAATAATCGCACAGAAATCCCTCGTGATCTCATAATCTCTTTTACTCACCCATAATTATAGTCTATTATTCTTGGAATTTCATTTTAAATTCAAAGACAAATCAAAGACTCTCCGGTTTTGCTAATACCGGACTCTCCGTTGTCGCTGACAGGTCTGTGACAAAAAGGGTAATATTGAAAAAATATTCAAACTTTTTGCACAAAACAAAGAGGATTACCATCGATAATTATCGAATAATTGTATAAAATTCACAATATTGACGAAAAAAGGGCGAAGGGGGTCGTCCGCATATTTTTCCACACTAAAAAAGGGGGTCGAAACAATGGCGGGAAAGATCAAGCAAATGATTGACCAAATCATTGCCAAAAGAGCCAACGGTAATTCGGCAATCGAAAAGGTTACCAGAACGAAGCTCGTGCTCAAGGGGGTTAATCCTGACAATTTTACAGCGTCCTCACCGGATGATGCGGATGTTATTGCCAAGGTTCGCCAGATTGCCAGCGAGCTTGGCGTCACCATATAAGGGAGAGGGAGGAATAATAAGATGATTGTTGCTACTGCGTACTCTGGTAACAAGCAAGTGAAGGAAGCCGTATCTGAGATTCAGGGTCAACTTTCGGCCGTATCCGCGAAAATGGTTGTGTATTTTGCTTCTTCCGCATATGCTCCCCAGGAACTGGCGGCCGCAATGCAAAGTGCTTTTCCCGGCACGGTGGTTTTCGGCTGCAGTACGGCCGGCGAGTTGATCAGCGGCAAAATGCTTAAAGGAAATATTGTCGCGATGGCATTTGATAAAGATGTTATTGCAGACGTGGCCGTAGAAGTGGTAACCGGTATCCGGACAGGCGGCAGCCTGCGTCCTACCTTCGCGGCCTTCGAGGATTATTATGATATTACCATGCACAAGGCTGATCCGGGGAAATACGTGGGGGTCGTCTTGTTTGACGGATTATCCTGTGCGGAAGAAAGAATGATGGAAAAAATCGGGGATTTCAGCGATGTCACTTTCATCGGCGGATCTGCCGGCGATGATTTGAAATTCACGGCTACGTATGTGTTTGCCAACGGACGGGCTTATCGGGACGCGGCGGTCCTTGCGCTTATTAAGGCCGGCGGACGTTTTGACGTAATTAAAACCCAGAGCTTCAGCAGCCTGGGCAAAAAGCTGGTGGCTACCAAGGTGGATGAAAAAACCCGCACAGTATTTGAATTTGACGGCAAACCTGCCGTGGAAGCATACGCCGCGGCCATCGGCCGGTCCGCCGATGATCTGCCGAATTTCTTCATGCAGCATCCCCTGGGCCTTATGGTCGATGGCGAGCCTTTTGTACGGAGTCCGCAGCAGGTTAAAGACGGCAGTGTCGTTTTCTATTGCAATGTAAAAGAGGGCATGGAATTGGAGGTACTGCAGGCCCGGGACATCGTGCAGGGAACTATCCAGGCGATAAAGGAAAAAGAGGCGGAAATCGGCAAACTCAAAGCCATGGTGAACTTCAACTGTATTTTGCGGACTTTGCAACTGCAAAGTGAAGGGAAAACGGAGGCTTACGGCAAGGTTTTCACAGACGTGCCGACCGTTGGTTTCAGTACTTACGGCGAGGCCTACATCGGCCACATTAATCAGACGGCCACCATTCTCGTATTTGCTTAATGAATAACAAAGCAATTTCATAACGCTTCGTAAGGCGAAAGATTGTCTCAATGCTTGCTGAGACAATCTTTTTTGCATTCTCTGCGTCCTATCCCGTAAATTTATTTTCATCCTTTGTGGTGACACAAGGGACATGTAAATCTCTGTGGTTAATAATTTTTTACCTTTCCCGCCGTTACTTTTCTGCGCAAGAGGCGTTTGAAAGGATAATAATGGCAGGGAGGACGAGAAGATGAAGAAAAAAGTATTTATCACGTTACTGCTGCTTCTACTGGCGGCAACAACCTGGGCGACCCCGCCGGGCGGGCTGGAGGGCAAAATCCGTACCCTTGAGCTGCCTGCGGCCATCAACGCGCAGGATATGACCCTGGAGGAATTTACGGTATTATTAAGTGCCCGGAGCGGGATCAATATTACCGCGGTGCCGGAGGTGGCGGCTATAAAGATAAACCTGCAGCTTCCGGCAGGACAGCGGCTGGAAGAGGTCTTACAGCTGCTTTGCCGGCAGTATGCGCTGGAATACAATCTCCATGCGGGGAAAAACGCCGTGATCTTTATGGTGGCCCAGCATTCTTACATGCGGACGGGGGCCCTGCCGCCCGGTTATGCCCTGGCGGTGCCGCAAGCTGAAAGTATGAAGACGGCGCTCACTGCCTCCGGCCCACTGCCCCCGGCTGTCCGTTGGACGGGCGATTTCAATACGGAGGAATACGGGCATAAATACGACAACACTTATCAGGAAGCGGCAAAAATCCCGTTGTCCACTTTCTCCATCGATGTTGATACCGCCGCCTACAGTAATGTCCGGCGGTTCCTTAATACCGGCAAGCTTCCGCCGGCGGATGCGGTGCGCACGGAAGAAATGATCAATTATTTTACATATGATTATCCACAGCCGGAGGGAGAGCATCCTTTCTCCCTGACCACGGAAGTCCAGACCTGCCCGTGGGCGCCGCAGCACAAGCTGGTAATGATCGGGCTGCAGGGGAAAAACATTCCCCGGGAGGCAATGCCCCCCGGCAACCTGGTGTTTCTCATAGACGTTTCCGGCTCGATGGCGGATGCCAATAAACTGCCGCTGCTGAAGACTGCCTTTAAAATGCTCGTGAAACAGCTGCGTCCGGAAGACACGGTGACCATGGTGGTCTACGCGGGCGCGGCCGGTGTGGCCCTGGAGCCCACGCCCGGCAATGAAAAACAAAAAATCCTGGCCGCCATCGATAGTCTGGAGGCCGGTGGCTCCACGGCCGGAGGGGAAGGACTGAAACTGGCCTATAAACTGGCCGGGGAACAATTCAAGCCCGGGGGGAACAACCGGGTTATCCTGGCGACGGACGGTGACTTCAATGTAGGCATCACCAGCGAAGGAGAATTGACCAGATTAATCGAGGAACGGCGCAATGAGGGTATTTTCCTCAGTGTACTGGGCTTTGGCATGGGCAACATTAAAGACAACAAGATGGAACTGCTGGCCGACAAGGGAAACGGCAATTACGCCTATATCGATAATGCCCTGGAAGCGAAAAAAGTAATGATTGAACAAATGGCCGGAACCCTCTATACCATTGCCAAGGATGTCAAACTGCAGGTGGAATTTAATCCGGCCCAGGTAAAATATTACCGGCTAATCGGCTATGAGAACCGGGTTTTGGAAAACCGTGACTTCAATGATGACAAAAAGGACGCCGGGGAGATGGGCGCGGGACATGCTGTGACCGCTTTTTATGAAATAATCCCCGCCGGCTCGGCGGAAACCGCGGGTGCGACCGATCCCCTGCGTTACCAGCAATCGGTGGTCATACCCAGTGATGATCTTTTGCAGGTGAAAATTCGCTACAAGAAACCGGGGGAGGAAAACAGCAGGCTGTTTTCCCAACGTCTAAATAGCAAAGAGGCCGCCGGCGCCCCTTCGGAAAATTTCCGCTTTGCCGCGTCAGTCGCGGAATATGCCCTGCTGCTGCGCGACTCGGAATTTAAGGGGCGGGCCTCTTACCGCCATGTGCTTGAGGCGGCCAGGTCGGTACAGGGTCCTGATGCGGAGGGCTATCGGGCGGAATTTATCAGACTGGTGGAAATTAGCCGGCTGCTGGATGACCGTTATGAATAGCCGGCGCTAAAATGTACACAAAAATTGTCACTATTATGTAATGTTTTGAGACGGAAGAAGTACACAAATGTGACAAAGTTCTCCAAGAAACATTGTTCTCACGTTGGTGAAGAGCAGTGTTTCTTGGCTTTTACCGTGCTGGTATGAAAATTGCTATATAATTTAGTTGCATGTGAAGAAATGAATTCTTGCGGAAAGGAGCGAGGCGCTTTATTGAAGAATTTGTGTAAAGAATTTGTGTAAAGTTGTTTATTCTTAGGAGGGATTGCATGCTTCTGTGCAGAAAAGGATTTAGTGTAATAATGGCGATAATTACCATGTCGTTATTACTCGCGGCCTGCAGTATGCCGCAAACGGCGGACAAAGCCGGGGCCGGTCATAAGCAGTTGCTCCTCTCAAGCACTATTGGGCCGATTGATGCGGGGATTGTCGACGTATTGGAGACAGAATTCCAAAAGAAAACCGGTATTGCCGTGCGCCATGTGGGCGCGGGCACCGGCGCAACGCTGAAACAGGCGGAAGGCGGCAGCTTTGATGTGGTAATGGTCCACGCTAAGGCGCTGGAAGAAAAATTTGTGGCCAATGGGTTCGGGACCAAACGCTATGACATCATGTACAATGATTTTGTCCTGCTGGGGCCCGCCGATGATCCGGCGAAAGTAAAAGGGGAAAAAAGCATTAATACGGCTTTGAAGAAAATCATGGAGAGCAAGGCCCTGTTTATTTCCCGCGGCGATAATTCCGGTACGCATATCAAGGAAAAGGAACTTTGGCAGGCGGCGGGGCTAAAGCCGGCAGGGGACTGGTACCGTGTTTACGAAAAGGGCGCGGAGGGGAACAGCAAAACGTTAAAGTATGTCAATGAACAAAAGGGCTATACTATTATGGACCGCGCTACTTACATAACCCTGAAAAAGGAAATCCAACTGCAGGTGCTGGTGGAAAAAGACGAATCCATGCTGAATTTTATTACCCTTATTCCGGTTAATCCGGCCAAGTTCCCCGGGGTAAAATATGACGAGGCCATGCAGTTTGTCGAATGGGTAGCTTCCGAGGAAGGCCAAAAAATTATCCGGGACTTTGGCAAGGACAAGTATGGAGAACCTCTGTTCTTTCCCAATTCACCCGCGGGTAAAAATTTAAAATAGGAGTGAGGTAAATGTGGAAAAAAGGTAGTCTTTTATTAATCGCAGCAACACTTTTGATGATGGTCTTTACAGGCTGTGCCAAGAAACAGGGGGCGGACCAGCCGCCGGCGCCGGCTAACCCCGACGTCATTCTGGCAACTACTACTTCTACTCAGGACAGCGGCTTGTTGGATGTGTTGATTCCTGCCTTCGAGAAGAAGACGGGCTATAAAGTGAAAACAGTAGCCGTCGGTTCCGGCCAGGCTCTGGCCATGGGTGAAAAAGGGGAAGCCGATGTACTGCTGGCCCATGCTCCCGACGCGGAGAAAAAAGTAGTCGCTGCCGGAGCGGCCATCAACCGCCGTCTGGTTATGCACAATGACTTTGTCGTCGTGGGTACGCCCGACGATTCGGCTAAGATCAAGGGAAAAGGAGCCAAAGACGCTTTGGTGGCCATTGCTAACAGCAAGAGCATCTTCGTTTCCCGGGGAGACAATTCCGGCACCCATCAGTTGGAGAAAAAACTCTGGACAAAAGCCGCTATTAAACCTGCGGCGCCCTGGTATCAGGAGGCCGGTGCAGGCATGGGGCAGACTTTAGGTATTGCCAATGAGAAAAAAGGATATACGATTACCGACCGGGCCACCTATTTGGCCCAAAAGAAAAACTTCTCGCTGGACATCCTTGTTGAAGGAGATCCCATCCTGCTGAACATCTACCACGTTATGGAAGTAAATCCGGATAAATTCCCGAAAGTAAATAAAGAGGGTGCGAAGGCATTTGCCGATTTCATCATGTCGCCGGAAGCACAAGAGATTATTACAAACTTCGGCAAAGACAAGTATGGCCAACCCCTATTCTTTGCTGACGCCGGAAAATCAGACCAGGATTTTGGACTATAATTGACGCAACAGGAGCCTATACCCTCACAAGGGTATAGGCTCTTTTAATTTTCCGGCAGGAAAAGGCAACTTATTCGCGAAGAATGCTAAGCGGCGGGGAAATTACGGGGGAGGAATCATGTGATGAAGCATCTCTGGCTTATCTTTAGCCTTCTGTCGGCGTTAACGGCTTCGTTGGTGCCAATCTTCGGCAAGATCGGTTTGCAAACCGTTGATGCAAACACGGCGACGGCGGTAAGAGCGGTGATTATGGCAGCATTCCTCGTACTTCTTATACTATTGCGCGGGGGCACCGCCGGGCAGGTTATGCCCATTATAGCCGATTACAAGATTATGCTCTATATTACTTTGAGCGGAGTGGCCGGCGCTTTATCATGGCTATTTTACTTTCTGGCCCTTAAATATGGCAAGGTTAGCCAAGTAGCGCCCATCGATAAACTCAGCGTGGCCTTGGCCACGATTATTGCGGTTTTGTTTTTTGGTGAGAAGTTAAGCCCGGTAAGTGGGACGGGGATAGCCCTTATTCTCGCGGGAGCTGTTTTGGTCGCTTGGGGATAATAATAGATGAGGGAGGCTATGCTATGATAGCGAAAAAAGAAGCGCGGAGTTACGTCTATGTAATCAAGGGGGTGCGCAGAAAAACCCTGGCGGTTGGCGACAAGGGACTGATGAGCCAATTTTTGCTGGAGGAAGGGGCGGTCCTTCCTCTGCATAGCCATCCCCATGAACAAATCGGTTACTTGCAGTCCGGAGAAATAGTGCTTGTTATTGGTGAGGAGGAGCATTTGCTGCAAGCCGGCGACAGTTGGGCCATTCCTGCCGATATGCCCCATGCCGCCCGGGCCGTCAAAGACTCCGCCGCCCTGGAAGTATTCATGCCGGTGCGGCAGGATTATTTGGATTAGCGAGCGGGCGGATGCTTGCGGGCGGGACGGCGCGGAAGGAAAGCGCGATGCCGGGGGAGGATAAGCGTGAATATACAAATCTTCGGGGTCAAGAAGTGTCAGGATACCAGAAAGGCCGAGCGCTATTTTAAGGAACGCGGTATTGGTTATCAGTTTGTTGACCTGACAATTCGCGGCCTCAGTAAGGGAGAACTTTCTAAGGTTAAGGCCGCGGTAGGGCTGGAAAACCTTATCGATATAAATGGGAAAGAATATGAGCGGCTAAATCTGAAATATATTATCCATAACCGGGAAGAAATGCTGCTGAAAAATCCGCTGTTGTTAAAAACACCGCTTGTGCGGCATGGGTCACAGGCCACGGTGGGCTATTGCCCGGAAATCTGGCGTGACTGGTCATAGCCAATAGGCCGCCGGCAGATAATTTGGTCTGGAATCGATACCAGATGTGTTTCCGCAGGAGAGAAAAGAGCTAACAAAGAAGGCTGACCGCTGGCCAGCCTTCTTTGTTAGCTCTTAGGGGCAAAGGTGTGACAATTAGTTTCCCGGCTTTGACTGGCCTCGCGTCCGCCGCCGTCCACGTTAACCTGGATGGTTGAAGCGTCGCAGTGGTTTCCTGATTGCCAGAACTTACAGCTTGATACGGTGCATTTTACACCTGATAACATTTTGCTCACCTCCCGGAATTAGTATGTTGCTTTTTCCTTCTGTTATTCCGGATTTTGTGTTCCGGTGTCCGGCGCCGGCGAAAAAAAACCAAGTTGCCTGGATATTTTGCAGGAGTTCTGTTGGTTATGCCGAACATTACAAAAAAATTAAAGAGGAGTGTTGCTAATGGATCAAGCAGATATGCGGGAAATAATATTGGACGCGATTAACAATAAGGGTCTGAAATCGTTCACGTTTGAGTGTATAATGAAATTAATCGAAACCGAATGTAAGGAAAAAGGAAACATAGACTTTTCCTTTGAGGAATTTCCCGACTATGAATACATGCTGACGGAAGTGGTACGTGATCTGGTTATAGAGCGGGTAATCAGTACGGTCCCCCATGGCGCGCCGACTTTTTTTGTCAATAAAAAATCCTAAAGTGTTTAGACATCTATGAAGACCGGGTGCGTTCGGCATTGCATGGGAATACCGAACGCACCCGGTCTTCATATGTGAAAGTTTGGCCTAAAGGGGTACGGAAAAGCTTAGATCCCGCTACGGGTTAATTAGAGGGTGGCCGGGATATGGCGAGCAACGACGCTACATCCAGCGGCTTATTGGTGTGACAGTCGTAGGCCTCGCCGGGCTGTACATGATCAATAAATAAAATGCCGTCCAAATGATCAAGCTCATGCTGAATACAGCGGGCTAAAAAACCCGACGCATTGATGCTAAGAGCTTCTCCCGCCCGGTCTGCCGCTTCGACCGTGACCCGCCTGGCCCGGGTCACAATCCCGTTGATCCCCGGCAAGGATAAACATGTTTCCCGCCCCCGCTGCCGTCCTTGCCTGGCGGTTATGCGCGGATTGACGAGTTCGATGAGTTCCCTCCCCAGCTTGATGACAACCACCCGTAGGAGACTGCCGACCTGGGGAGCGGCGAGCCCCACCCCGGTTGACGTTGTCCGGAGAAGTCCTGCCATTTCCGCAAGGAGACACCGGACACTGGCGGGATCCTCCACCGGACTGCATACCTGCCGCAATAACGGGTCGCCGATTTTTTTGATAAACAGTTCTGTCATCATTGCCCCTCCCCATGTACTGTCAGGGAACGACACTCTAAATTTAATATATTCAAACCCTACAAAAAAGTTGAATTGCCTGGTTGGCGTACTTTGTGGTAAGTTTAAGGCAAACATTTGCGCAGGCTATAAACAGGCTATAAACGGAGGTGGTTAGGTGTTCTTGGCTGATGTCGAGCAAACAATGCAGGATTTTCTGGCCGGGAATCCGTTGAATGCTGTGCCGGATTTGGGCGGGCTCTTGATTTATGACACGCCGCTTGTTGCGGCAGCGGCGGCCGACGACGCATTGTTTGAACAGTTGAAGCAACCTGTGATGGTGGGGCCGCGGCATATGTCCCCCGGTGAGTGGATGAGCGACGTGAAAACGGTTATCACCTATTTTCTTCCTTATACCGCTGAGGTGCGGACGGCGAACCGTACGCCGGGGCTGCCCGCGCCGGAGTGGCTCTATGGACGGATAGAAGGGGAAGAATTTAATAATGCCCTGCGCCGCCATCTAATCGGTTTTTTTGCGGCCGCGGGCTGCCGGGCTATGGCCCCCGCGCTGGATGAGCGGTTTTCCGTCGCCGGACTTATCAGCAATTGGTCCGAACGGCATGCGGCGTTTATTGCCGGGTTAGGCACTTTTAGTTTAAACGCTTCTTTGATCACCAAAGCAGGCGCGGCGGGACGCCTCGGCAGTGTGCTCGTCAATACCCGTCTGGAGCCGACGCCCCGTCCCTATACGCAACGGGACGAATACTGTACCGGGTGCGGCGCCTGCATCGCGCGCTGTCCCGCCGGGGCAGTCACTGCCCACGGCAAGGAACACCGGCCCTGCGCGGAGTTTTTAGAGGACACCCGTGCGCGTTTCCGCCCCCGGTATGGCTGCGGTAAATGCCAGACAGCCGTGCCCTGCGAAGCAAAAATACCGTGATTAATTAACGCCAACCGCCAAGCCGCAGAGACGCCAAGGGGGAAAGAATTTACACAAAGAAGCCAAGAAACAAAGGGGTAGGGAAAAACGTCGTGGAGTTCTATGCCTATAGTTAATTTTATGACGCCGGATTTGGTTGCGATTCCTTACTTACAAAGAAAAAGTAAACTAATCACGACGATATTTCCCCTTTGCTACTTTGCTTCTTGGTGTTGTATTTTTTCACCCAAGAACGTCCTTGATCAACCGCAGGGCATTGCGATAAAACAATTTTTCGATTTCTGAGGGGGTCCACCGTGCTTTGCGCAGGGCATCGGTTAGTTTGCCGATTTCCCCCATGTTGTCGATCTCCAGTTTCCGTTCGATACCGTCGAAATCCGTGCCCATGGCCAGCACATCGGAGCCTCCGGTTTTGCGCAGGTGGTTTAAATGGCGCACCATGTCGGAGATTTGACTGACGGGGGCTGTGCCGAGAAAGGGAGCGGCGAAGTTGAGGCCGATAATCCCGCCTGTATCGGCGATTACCCTGATCATATCATCGGTCAGGTTGCGCGGATGGTCCGTCATGCTGCGGGCGTTGGAATGCGACGCCACGAAGGGCTTGGTGCTTAGGCGCGCGACATCGTAAAAGCCCCCATCGGATAAATGGGACACATCGATGATCATGCCCAGCCGGTTCATTTCCCGGACCACTTCCCGGCCGAAATCCGTTAAGCCCGTTTGCCGGTAAGCTTCCGTTTTGTTGGGAAAGCCGATTTCATTCGGGTAGTTCCAGGTAAGGGTCAACAGCCTGACTCCCAGACGATATAAGATACGCAGGTTGGCCGGATTCCCTTGCAATACACCGCCTTCCTCCACGGCCAGGAAAGCGGCGATTTTCTGCTGTTTCGCCGCCCGGGCAAGGTCTTCATAGCTGCCGGCATATTGCAGGGTATCGGCATTCTGCGCCAATTCCTGATAAAAACGGTCGAGCATTAAAAGGCAATAGGCCAAGGGATCGCTGTGGTCCTCCCGATCGACATACAGGGCGAAAAATTCAGCCTTTGCCTGTCCGGCAATCAGTTTCTCCACATCAATACTGAGGTTGTTCCGCCGCAGGCCGGCGGAGTCCCCGGCCGCCATCAGACACGATATGGTATCACAATGTAAATCAATAATTTGCATGGACAACAACTCCTTTCTGGATATACTATTCCGCTCCCGGCGGGCGATGCCCTTTTACAATAACCTTGTGATTATTCAAAATATATTATAGAATTTAGATAGAAATCCGAATAGTCGTTTCCATTCAGTCTATCCGAAATAATGGGGTGAGTATTTTGGGAAATGATCGAGAAAGGTATAAAGAACTGGGTGATTTTCTAAAAACACGCCGCAAACGTCTGTCGCCGGAACAGGTCGGTCTGCCCGCTGGTCAGCGGCGACGCACCGAGGGCCTGCGCAGGGAGGAACTGGCTCAGCTGGCCGGTATTGGCGTGACATGGTATACCTATCTTGAACAGGGACGGCCCATCCGGGTTTCTGCGCAGGTTTTGGAAAGTCTGGCGCGTACTTTAAAACTCGACGCGGAGGAAAGGGACTACCTGTTTTTGCTGGCCCACCAGCAGCCGCCACCGGTGTCAAAAGGATACCGGGGCGAACCTGCTCAATCGGTGGCGGCCTCTCTGCAGGACGGTTCTGCCGAGCCTGCCTATGCCCTCCACGAGGGGATTAGCCCCACGCTTTTGAGAACCTTGGACAACCTGGGCATATGCCCTGCTTACGTGCTGGATCAGTGTTTTAACGTGCTGGCTTGGAACCGGTCGGCGGACGCGGTTTTCGGGGATTTTTCCAAAACGAGCGGCCGGGAACGGAACCAAGTGTGGTCCATGTTTACTAAACCCAGTTACCGGCAGCTCTATGCGGATTGGGAAAGTCAGGCCCGGTCCACATTAGCCCAGTTTCGGGCTTCATATGCTGTAAACATAGGCAACGAATGGTTTAAAAAGTTTATTGAAGCGCTGATGCGCGCAAGTCCTGAATTTAAAAGCTGGTGGCATAACCATGATGTCCAGGGGATCGTTGAGGGAGACGTGGAATTAAATCATCCCAAGGTAGGTTATCTAAAACTGGATCACATTAGTTATGGGGTTACCGGAAATCATAATCTGACCTTGAGGGTCTATACACCCATGCCCAGTACCGACACCGCGGATAAAATCAGACAGCTGCTGGACGCATCCCGGTACATTACGCTGGTGAAAAACCAGACCTCTCCAGACAAGAACCTTTCTTCAAACAGCATTATGCTGCAAAAGGGAACGATCGCCAAGCATATTGAAGCGATGAACGTGCCGCAGATCAGTGTCGATCCGGAAAAGGCTAAAAGCAAACTGCATTTTATGGCCGCGAGTACGTCTAAGTGGGTGGAAAACCGCGATACCAAGGCGAAAGAATTATTTTACCGCGCCGGTTTTGACCGCAGTATCAGATCCGGGGATTCCGTCGCCATAAAAATTCAGTTCGGCGAGTGGAACCGCAGCGCCTGCTTGCGCCCGTCGGACGTAGCCTGCATTGTGGAAGAAGTGAAAAAATGCGGGGGCAAGCCCTTTGTTTGCGATACCACCACCCTGTCATATCACCTCTTTACATCCCGGCTTGATGAGCTCCATGCCCTGAAAACCTGTTACGGACACGGCTTTAATCAGGTTTCCTGCGGTTGCCCGGTCATCGTGGCCGATGGCTGGATTGGTCATGATGATGTGCGGGTGGAAATTCCCGAGGGCAAAATCCTCAAGGAAGCCTATATCGGCAGAGCGCTGGCCAGCGCTGATGTATTGATTGCCTTGACCCATGCCAAAGGGGACCCGATCACGGCCTTCAGCGGGGCGATTAAAAACATCGGTGTCGGCTCCCAGTCGAAACGGGGCAAATATTGTACTCACCTGGCCCTGTGGGGAGAACCGGGCGAAGCCGTCGACTGGCCGCTGGTCAACGGACAAAACTGTGGCGGTACAAGCTGCAAATGGTACAAACTCTGTGAAGACAGTTGTCCCGAAAAGGCCGTGCGGATTACGGAAAAGGGACTCGACTTTGATTATAACAAATGCCGTCTTTGTTTCAGCTGTCAAGTTACATGCATGCTGGTCGGCGAGAGTGCCATTGGTTTTCATGCCGATTTCTTCCCCTATGCCCAGATTGCCGTGGCGGATGCCGCGAAGGGATGTCTGAGTCTTTTCGATCCCGCGAAGGTCAACTTCATGACCTATATCCAGGATGTTGTACCCGAATGCGACTGTTTTCCCCGGTCCGGTATCCGTATCGTACCCGACCTGGGGATTATTGCCGGCAAGGACATTGTCGCCGTCGACAGTGCGACCCTTGATCTGATCGATGAGGCGCCGAACATCCCCGGATCCCGGGCCGAGGCGCTCGGCTTGAAGCCCGGCGACGATAAATTTAAGGCGCTTAACCTGGCTTCACCCCGTATCCATCTCCGGGCCGCGCAAAAGCTCGCTTTGGGTTCCATGTCCTATGAGATTGATAAACACGAACCCCAGCCGCCGGATATTGATAAAACCCTGATCATTCCTCTTCCGCCAAGGCTTACCAGGCATAAGCGAAGTTCGCCCGCCGGGAAAAATATTTCCCGTAAGGCGGGAGCATCCAAGGCTAAATTCAAGGGGAGTATTTGGGAGCATTCAAAATAAAATTTCCTTCCAATTCCACCCGCAGTCCACCTCCCCAAGTATGGGGAGGTATTATTTTTGCGTGCGAAATATGGGATTTTTTTAACTTAAATGGGGCTGTCAAAGGGAAGGAAGAACATGATTGAATACCTTTCTTGCCCAAGCCCGCTTAATTGCTGAATTTTATATCCTGGTATTAATTATACCAGGATTATATATATCCAGGGTATAGATTATCCCAGGATAAACATGATCCTGGTAATATACTGAATTTTATAATAATTTAAAGTTAACCTGCTAAGCACATATGGAAAAAACAAGAAACAGAGAGGAGGAGGTGAGTAGCAGGGCGTCTAAAGAAAAGAACATGCAAGTCTCTTGGTAATGAAGGAATTGGTAATTAAGAAAAATGTGAGGGGGATTTAGAAAATGGGTAAAGCATTAGCAGATCAAACTTTTGGGTTTTTTATTCCGACCGTAAACTTGATGGGCGTTGGCTCCTCCAAAGAAACCGGCCCGCAAGTTAAAGCTCTGGGCGGCAGTAAAGCGCTTATCGTAACAGACGCTGGTCTGTTTAAAATGGGCGTAGCAGACAAAATTAAAGCGCAAATCGAAGAAGCCGGCGTACAAGCCGTTATTTTCCCCGGCGCAGAGCCGAACCCCACTGATAAAAACGTACATGACGGCTTAAAAGCATACCAAGATAACAAATGCGACTGCATCGTTACCCTGGGCGGCGGCAGCTCCCATGACTGCGGTAAAGGTATCGGCCTCGTTGCCAACGGCGGAAACATCCGCGACTATGAAGGCATCAACAAGTCCACCAAGCCTATGCCTCCGTTTGTAGCCATCAATACCACCGCCGGCACCGCCAGCGAAATGACCCGTTTCTGTATCATCACCAACACCGATACCCATGTTAAAATGGCTATCGTTGACTGGAGAACCACTCCGAATATCGCCATCAATGACCCCGTGCTGATGATTGGCAAGCCTCCTGCATTGACCGCTGCTACCGGTATGGACGCTCTGACTCACGCTGTTGAGGCTTATGTTTCCACGATCGCTACCCCGATCACCGACGCTTGCGCTCTGATGGCTATCAAATTGATCGCTAACAACCTGCGCGCCGCTGTTGCCCTGGGTTCCGATATCGAAGCTCGCGACGCGATGGCTTACGCTGAATTCCTCGCCGGGATGGCTTTCAACAACGCCAGCTTAGGTTATGTTCATGCGATGGCTCACCAATTGGGCGGTTTCTACAACCTGCCGCACGGCGTTTGCAACGCTATCCTGTTGCCGGCCGTTGAAGAATTCAACATGATCTCCAGCCTTGGCAGCGTTTTGCTGACATTGCTGAAGCTATGGGTGAAAATATCGAAGGTCTCTCCCTCCGTGAGGCTGCTGATCGTCGCTATCGCTTCCATCCGGAAACTTTCCGCCGACATCCGTATTCCTGCCGGCTTGAAAGATCTCGGATGTAAAGTTGAAGACTTCGAAACCATGGCTAAAAATGCTATGAAAGACGCTTGCAGCTTCACCAACCCCCGCATTGCTACTCTGCAAGACGTTATCAACATCTACAAAGCTGCATTCTAATCCAAACAAAAATCATACCCGTTTACCAAGAGTCCTTATGCCCGCGTCCAGCGGGCATAAGGACTCTTTTTCATGAGCGAAAATATCCGTTCCCTCCTCCGCCTTTTACCTGCCATTTATATGAACGGTGTATAAAAGGGCTATTCCCATGGAAAGATAATTGATGTGTTATTTCACTATGTGTCATTTGATTACATAGAAAAAGCACTATTCCCGGGGGGAATGCCTATGTAGCTAAGCATCAAGACAAAATTCGCACAAACAATCTAAAGGAGGATCTTAGAATGGGTAAAGCATTAGCAGAACAAACTTTTGGCTTTTTTATTCCTACCGTGTCTTTAATGGGCGTTGGCTCCGCTAAAGAAACCGGTCCGCAAGTTAAGGCTCTCGGCGGCAGCAAAGCTCTTATCGTAACCGACCAGGGCCTTTTCAAAATGGGCGTAGCCGACAAAATCAAAGCCCAAATCGAAGCAGCCGGCGTTCAATGCGTTATTTTCCCCGGCGCTGAGCCGAACCCGACGGACAAAAACGTGCACGACGGCTTGAAAGTTTACCAGGATAACAAATGCGACTGCATCGTTACCCTCGGTGGCGGCAGTTCCCATGACTGCGGTAAAGGTGTCGGCCTCGTTACCAACGGCGGAAACATCCGTGACTATGAAGGCATTAACAAATCAACCAAGCCCATGCCTCCCTTTGTCGCTATCAATACCACCGCCGGCACCGCCAGCGAAATGACCCGTTTCTGTATCATCACCAACACTGATACCCATGTAAAAATGGCCATCGTTGACTGGAGAACCACGCCGAACATCGCTATCAACGACCCTGTGTTGATGGTCGGCAAGCCCCCCGCATTGACCGCCGCCACCGGTATGGATGCGCTGACTCACGCTGTGGAGGCTTATGTTTCCACGATCGCTACCCCGATCACCGACGCTTGCGCTTTACAGGCTATCAGACTTATTGCCAAATACCTGCGCGCCGCCGTGGCCCTCGGTTCCGATATCGAAGCCCGGGACGCCATGGCTTATGCTGAATACCTCGCCGGTATGGCTTTCAATAACGCCAGCCTGGGCTATGTCCATGCCATGGCTCACCAATTGGGCGGTTTCTACAACTTGCCGCACGGCGTTTGCAACGCCATCCTGTTGCCGGCCGTTGAAGAATTCAATCTGATCTCCAACCTCAGCCGCTTTGCCGACATTGCCATGGCCATGGGCGAAAACATCGAAGGTCTTTCCGACCGCGAAGCAGCAGACCTGGCAATTGAGTCCATCAGAACACTCTCCGCCGACATCAGGATTCCTGCCGGTCTGACCGAATTGGGTGTTAAAGAGCAGGATTTCGAAACCATGGCCAAAAACGCCATGAAGGACGCTTGCAGTTTCACCAACCCGCGTACCGCAACCCTGCAAGACGTGATCGGTATCTACAGGGCCGCCATGTAAGATAAACTCCCTTTCTAAACAAAAACAGGGGCCGTGTTGAAACATAAGCGTTTCAGCACGGCCCGGTTTATTATGCCCGCGAGTCGCAAGCTTTTTCTGCTATTTATGATGGTCATGTCCGGGATTATGCGAATGTCCCGGCCGGTGTTTGTGACTGGCATCTCCCTGGCCGTTGGCAAACTTAAGGCCCTTGGTTATCCCCTCTTCCCCCAGAATGATCCTTAACAAATTGGGATGCGCCAGCACTTTTTTACCTACGCCGTAACCTGTCCTTTGCACACGCAGCGCCGGCAGGTTGACAAAAGCGTCCGCCAGCACGGCGAGCAGCGCCGCCCCGGTGGGGGTGACCAGTTCTTCTTCAATACCCGTGCCGTAGATGGGCACATCCTGTAAAACCTCAAGTACGGCGGGTGCCGGTGAGGGAATCAGGCCATGCATGCATTTAATAAACCCTTTACCCATGGGTAAAGGCGATGCATACACTTTATCCACCGCCAACAAGTGCAGCCCCAGTACAGTGCCCACCACATCCACGATGGCGTCAACGGCGCCCACTTCATGAAAATGGACCTCTTCCACCGGCAGATCGTGCACTTTTGCTTCCGCTGCCGCAAGACGGTTAAAAACAGCCTTACTCTGCTCCTTCACACCTGCCGGCAGCATACTTTCCTCAATAATATGTAAAATATCCGTAATGCCGCGCGCCGGCTGATGGGCTTCCTGCACCTCCACATAGACATTGGCCGCGCTAATGCCGTTTCTCGTCACTTTTTCCCAGCGCAGGTCGTAGCCTGTCAACGACAGTTTTGTCAACTCCTGTTTAAGCAGGGAAAAGTCCAGGCCGGCGCTGATCAACGCTCCCAGGCACATATCCCCGCTGACACCGGAAAAACAATCAAAGTACGCAATCTTCATGCTTTGACCTCCCGATCAGCTGCGTGACGGCATTAGCCATGGCGGCCGCGCCAAAACCATTATCAATATTAACCACACTGATACCCGCGGCGCAACTATTGAGCATGGAAAGCAGCGCCGAAATTCCGTTAAAGCTGGCACCATACCCCACACTGGTAGGCACCCCGATGACGGGCTGATCGGCCAAACCCCCGATTACACTGGCTAAAGCCCCCTCCATCCCTGCCACCACGATAATGACGTGGGCCCAGCGGATCATCTCCAATTTATCTAAAAGACGATGCATGCCTGCCACACCGACATCATAAGCTCTTCGCACATCGTTGCCCATAATTTCCGCCGTAACGGCCGCCTCTTCGGCCACCGGCAGGTCCGACGTGCCGGCACTCATGACCAGTATCCTGCCTTTATTAATCACCGGCTCGCCGCGATAGACGGCAATGGTGCGGGCCAGTTCATTATAGACGGCGTCCGGGAAAACGGTTTGCACGGCTGCAAAAGCCTCCTTTGAGGCCCGGGTGCCCAGAATGCGCCGCCGCCCGGCGCACAGCCTCGTAAAGATATCGGCGATTTGCTCCACCGTTTTTCCCTGACAAAAAATCACTTCCGGAAACCCCTTGCGTAGGGCACGATGGTGGTCAAGGACCGCAAACCCCAGATCTTCATAGGGCAAGCTTTTCAGCTTATTTAACGCATCCTCCGTATTAACCCTGCCACTTTTCACGTCCTCCAACAGCAGGCGCAGCTCATCTTTTATCATGCTTCATCTTCCCCTCCCCGCCGGAATAGCATATGTACAGGTCTCCTGACATAATTATTTTACTTTTTTCCGCTGACGCCATTCTCCCTTAGCCGTAGATATTTTCGTTACTTACCACGCTTCTGCTCCTCGATCTTTTTGTAAACTTCCCGATATACCTCGACAATCGGTATCTTCCGCTCCGCAGCTATCCTTTTGCAATCCTCGTACTCGGGCTTATATTTAACCAGGCTTCCCTGATAATAGGCGTTTTTAACCGTTACCTCGCCATAGGCGGTCCTTACCCGGGTAAAGTCCCGGTGAAGCATAATCTTTTCCACTTTATATTTTCGCACGCCCAGCGCCGTTGTCTCGCGGAAGATCACATCGAGGATCTCCCTTTCCCGCTTTGCGGGCATGAGAATGCTTATTTTGGTCGCCAGTCTGCCCTTTTTCATGCCGATTGCCGTCTTGTATACATCTAAAGCGCCGCTGGCAAACAGCCTTTCTTCAATATAGCCATAGAGTTCCGGATTCATATCATCAATATTCGTTTCCAAAACATACTGCTCCGCCCGCTCCTCGTCTTCTTCCCGGGCCGACCCTTTGGTTCCTAAAAAGATTCTTAATACATGCGGTATCTGTAAATCTTCCTTCCCAAAACCATAGCCGGTTCGCTCTACGCTAAGATCTATTTTGTCCGTAAACATTTCCGCGTTTGCCGCGAGAAAGGCGGCCCCCGCCGGGTTGGTCACTTCAGAGGAAACCAGCCCGAACTTCAATGGGATGCCCCGCAAAATTTCCACCGTCGCCGGCGCAGGTACCGGTACTAAGCCGTATTCGCGCTGCACAAAACCGCCGCCCACCTGCACGGGGGAAGCAACAACCTGTCCTACCCGGAGATATTCCATACATACCGCCGCGCCGACGGCAGCACCGACCATGTCCGCCGGGCAGCATATTTCGGCAAGGGATTTGCCTTGCACCTTTGCCTCCGCCTGCGCCGCTTTTTGCAGCATGCTCAGACTTGCCTCTTTTACCCGGTCGCTTAAAGTGCTGTGTCTGATAATCTCCGCTGTCTCCGGCAAAGAGCAGGCCTTGGTTGCTAGGGGAATAAGGTCCGCCTGGGTGCCGCATATTCCTCCAACCTGTTTCTTCCCTATATCGATGGTAAATGTAAAATCCGGCTGAAGTTTAGCCAACTCATGTGAGAAATATTCCTGATCTACGCCCAGGTCAAGCAGCGCTCCCAGATTCTTTTCCGCGCTGATGCCGCAAAAGCAATCATAATATAGTATTCTCATATTTCTCCTTTGGGTACATGCGGATACCCTTTCTCTCCCTGTACATGCACGTGATAAAGTTCATCCATTAAATTGGCTCCGTAACAGTTCCTTTGTGCAAAATCCGGCCGCTGCCCGTCGGCCATAATCATAATCGTGTGATTTCTCCCGCAACCTGCCGTGACAGTACCGGTTTGCATTAGTTCTATCAGCATTTTACCATAGATGAGCGTTAATATATAATTAGCTAGATATGTTAATTTTATAACTTGATTCCCAATTCTGTCAACTTCTATCAAAAATACCCTAAAATTAACTAATCGTATGCAGCCGTCACCAATAACCGGAAGCCAGACTAAACAAACGTATACTATACTAAAACAGTGAGTCATCCCGCAGCCCGGCTATAACCGGGAAAATATTACAAGCCCTGTACATTTGTACAGGGCTTGTAAGCATCCTTGTTCGCTGACTAATTAATCAGAAACTCAGAATTAAGAGAATAAGGATCAAGAAGATAACGAAAATCAGACCTTCACCACAAAAGAAATCAATAAATTGAGCTTTTGCCATTAAGCTTCCTCCTCATGTTTAGATTCTTATATATACTATGCTTTTATCTGCGCAATGTTAACATTACTGCCGGGAATGCTAAAGTAAAATAAGGACTGAAAGGACTGAACTTCATGGACGAAATCCACGAAATGAAAATACTTATTGAGCAAATGAGGCAAAGGTTGCATGATCACGCGAAAGGTAAGTGCCTGGTTGATCCTGAAATAGTTAAAATAAGCCAGGAACTCAATGAATTACTGAACCGGTATGAGCAGTTATTAAATAAAAAATGTGGCCAAGCTTAATCTTCATATTTCAACCGGCATGAAGTTCACCCCGGTTTTTCCCAGGATACTGCCCTGACAGATTATAGACCAAAAAGGGATTGCGTTTAATTACGCAATCCCTTAATCAGGCAATTGGCGGAGAGGAAGAGAACGTCACTAATACCTTAAACAGAACCCCATAAAACATGCGTTTATGTTAGGAATGCCTCCTTTTTCATCATTTACGCCTAGAACTTGATCGACCTTGACCCTATTCTTCATTGAGGCCACCACCAGCCAAATTGATGTCACGCAAGCCTTCTACTTCCTCAACGGTCAGGCCACATTGAACCTCAAATCCCGCTTTAAGGCGGTGGTTTTAAACCTCGTCAATGGAATCGGGTAGGAGGCTGACCCTTAGTGGGTCAGCCTCCTACCCGATTGATATGTTATATATTGCAATAAATTCGTCTAAAATATATTGAATGCCATTTATAGCCGAAATTATATTGATCACAAGACGCATTTCGGCTATAATATAATAAATTTTATTTTTAGACGACGAGGTGATTTCATGAATTATATACACAGAGCAATGGAAGCTACGTTTCTCCGTCTTAGCAAGGAGTTTCCCGCATTGCTGCTCACCGGACCAAGGCAGGTGGGCAAGACAACCATGCTTCAAAAACTAGCTAAAGATGAGAACATAGGGCGGGAGTATGTGACACTGGACGATTTGACGGAACGCCAAATGGCGAAGAACGACCCGAAGGTGTTCCTGCAAATCCACAAACCGCCAGTGTTTATCGATGAGGTACAATATGCACCGGAGCTGTTTACTTATATCAAAATACATGTTGACCAGAACCGACGGGCCGGTGACTTTTGGTTGACTGGTTCGCAGGTATTCAAATTGATGGAAGGGATACAGGAGTCGCTGGCCGGGCGTGTCTGCCTGCTGCATATGGCGCCCATGTCCCAGGCAGAAATCTACGGTGCTGCCACTGCCCCTTTTGTGCTGGATTTAGAACAGTTATCACAGCGAATCAAGGAGCGCACGCCCGTTGATACCCCTGCACTTTATGAGCGTATTTTCAGAGGCGGTATGCCCGCCCTCATCAGCGGGCAGTATAGCGACCATCGGGCAGTTTATTCCAGCTACATCAGCACCTATATAGATCGTGATGTAAAAGAGCTTTCCGGTTCTATAGATTCGCTCAAGTTTATGGACTTCATCACGGCCGCCGCAGCCTTGTGCGGACAGATGCTCAACTACAAGACCATTGCTGACGCTGCCGGTATTGACCAGATTACCGCCAAAAACTGGCTTGGGATTTTAGAGAGACTGGGAATCGTTTTTTACCTCCACCCATATTCTAACAATATGCTGAAACGCATGGTAACCAAGCCAAAGCTCTATTTCTATGACTGCGGGTTGGTGGCATACCTAACCAAATGGAGTAACAGTGATACCCTGATGAACGGTGCCATGAGTGGTGCGATTCTTGAGAATTTTGTGGTATCTGAGATTGTTAAGAGTTATCAAAATTGCGGCTGGGAAGCCTATATTTATTACTATCGGGATAAGGATACTAAGGAGATTGACATTCTACTGGAGGATAGCGGCAAGCTATACCCCATGGAAATCAAAAAAACCGCCACGCCTCAAAAGCAGCTCACTCGTGTGTTTGGTGTGATCGACAAGGCTACTTTGGAGCGCGGCACAGGAGCTGTGCTTTGTACGACTGATAGGCTGTCGGCATTTGATAGCCAGAATTTGATTGTGCCTATTTGGGGGATATAATTTTAAAAACCTTTATTTTTACCCCCTAATGGACACAAGTTTACCATAACTGAGAAAATTCAAAAGGCTCTAGATATGCTCTAGAGCCTTGATTTCACTGGCGGAGAGGGTGGGATTCGAACCCACGAGGCCTTTCACAGCCTACTCGATTTCGAGTCGAGCGCCTTCGACCAGCTCAGCCACCTCTCCGTAAAACTATGTTCTTTTCCTTTGGAAAAACTCTTTTAAAAGATCGCCGCATTCCACGGCGAGCACACCGCTCTTCACTGTCAGCTGATGATTCAACGCGTCATTTTGCAGCATATTAAACAATGAGTCAACGGCTCCCGCCTTTGGGTCCTTGGCGCCGTAAACCAAACGGTCTATACGGCTGTACACAATGGCGCCCGCACACATAGGGCATGGTTCCAGCGTCACGTACAAAGTCGCGCCCGAAAGCCGCCACCGCTTCAGCTGCCCGCAGGCACTGCGAATCGCAATCATCTCCGCGTGCGCGGTAGGATCAAGCCATGTTTCTTTCATATTATGAGCTTTAGCCACGACCGCCCCGTCCATGGCCAGGACAGCGCCCACGGGCACCTCGCCCAAAGCCGCCGCAGCCGCCGCTTCCTGTAATGCAATGCGCATAAAATACGTGTCATCCACAAGCATTCACCATCAAGCCCTCAATGTTACTATGATATTATAGCGTATTACCATACCTTATGCAACCGTTCCTTTCTTTATAGACAAATATCTCATCAGAAATTCCTGTTTCTACGAGTCATAACTAACTGCCAGTTTTTCGACTGGCAATCCCGCCAGTGGACTCTCCGCAGGCGTAAATTTCCGCAGAACTTGCGGTACTTTGTATTTATGCCGTCACGGCAAAGCGTTTAATGTTTTTCGCCGCATTTATATCACGGTCGTGGTATGTACCACATTCCGGACATTTCCACTCACGGATTAATAGTGGCATATCCTCACATCGGTGCCCACAATTTGAACATGTCTTGCTGGTAGGTGCAAATCTTGGCGCAAATGTTAGTATTGAGCCATACCATCTCGTTTTGTATTCCAGCATGCGCCGAAACTCTCCCCAGCCTCATATTTGGCAAAACAAGAAAGTCCGACATCTATGCCGATAATATCGCCATTATTGATTTTCTCCGGCTCCGGTATTTGCTGCTCTACCGTCAGGCTGGCATACCAGCGGTCTGCTTCCCGGCTTACCGTGACAGATAATATACACCCCTCCACCGCTGTTTTTTCCTTCAGTTTTATTATGCCAAGACGCGGGAGCTGCACTGCCTGTTCTTTAACCTTAACACTGCCGGTCAAACGAAAACTGTCATGCCGGCCTTTTTTCTTATACTTTGGAAACCCAACGCCGGTTTTATCTTTTATACCGCGAAAGAAATTCCGGAACGCTTTGTCTAAATCGCGCAATGCCTCTTGCGGAGCACATTTAGATACTTCATACAACCATGGATAGTCTGTTTTCTTTAAGGCATTTAGCCGGCGGTGCTGCTTAATGGCGTTTGTGGATTTACCGTTTTCCTCATACAGCCTGATTCTTTCGGTAAGGCCCCAATTATAAGTAAAACGGGCGCATCCGGCGTGTTTGGCGAGCAATATCCGCGTAGCTTTATCCGGTTTTAGTTCATACCGGTATGCACGGTTCGTTTTCACCCTGCATCGCCTCCAGTGTTTTTTTACCTTATTTTTTGCTGCACGCTGCCATAAAGTCTTAGCAAAAGGAAGTCAATAATTCAATCATGTCTTGTACAAGATCATCTGGATACCAGCCTGTCAAGGTCGGTTTTCTGGTCGGCACTGGATACTCTTGTATACAGTGCAACCTTAGCAGCATCTTCCCCTTCCTCTTTGACAAGTATAGTCCCTGTTGAGGTTTGCCAACAGGGACAGGCAGTTTTCCTTCTTTGAACCAACGCCATGCTGTTTGTATACCTTGACGTTTTGCCCACTCGCTTAATTTCATGTTTAATATATTACCATAAGATGGTATGTCCGTATATAAAACTGTTAGCAGTTGTTTACCCTCGCACACATAGTGATTTACTGCCAATTACCCGGTGGGGCAATGGCGCCGTATACAACCAGTTCCCCTTCTTCCACCAGCTTCCAGGCCCTTTCCGGCCAGTTCAAATGATAAACCTTATTATTTGCCGTATTGACCTGAATGGCGACCGTCGTTTTGATACAGTAGTCTGCATTTTTCAGAACGGGCCGCTCAGGATTGTAGGGGTATGACGGGTCGTCCCGGTCAATACTCCATGCGGAGCGATCAGGTACAACCGGCCGGGTAGACGGCGCTATGAAACGGTAGGGGCCTTCACCGGACATGTGATAATTACCACCGCCGTTACCGCCGCCGGTTTTCATTCTTCCCTCCAGCAAGGGATAGCCATCCCGCTCATAAGCCAGCAGGTAATACAGCTTACCCGGCAGCTGCTGCCCGTCGTGATAAGAAACATCTGACGGATATTTTATCCAGGGGTAGCGGGCGAGAAAAGTCCCCTGAGCATACGCTTCTTTAATTTCTTTGAGGGAGAAATTACGGCTGTAGCCATCGGCGGAATAAACCGTTATATCTGTCGCGGTGTCCAATATGCCCGCATCTTGCAGCAAATCCCAGATTTCCACCCCGGTGTAAGTAGCGAAATAATCCCCCGACTTCGCAGTGTCCAGGGCCATGAACTGGCTGGTGCGCGGCAAGCGGGCCAGCTTATCCCGTGTGTAAATGACCGCCGGCGCTTCCTTAACGTCCGGACTGTCGTTTTTATCTCCGGGCAGGCTTCCGGCCGCTATCTCCTGCGCATTTGTGAACCCATCCCCGTCGGCATCAAGGCCGGCGATGCGCGCTAAGGCTTCCGCATTTCTGCCGGCGGTCAAATAGGCCAGGCCGAAGGGATTAAGGGTTTTCTCCAGGCTCCCCTCCGGATGGGGTGCTTTATACCCAAATACGGCGTGGCAGTAGTCGCAGGCATCGAGATATTTTGCCTCTTTTTCGCCGCCCGTATGACAAAGGTAGCAGTTGTCGAGTTTCCCGTCTCTAGCCTGCGGATATGCCTGCAAAAAGGTGGAGGTATCCCGGTCGTTCTGATGGGCCCGATAGGCTGCCAACGCAGGAAAACTCAGCAGCACCAGCAGGATTAAAACCAGCGGAAATATAGGTGAATAATAGATTCTTTTCAAAGTCATCGCCCCCTATCTGCCGCAAGTGCAAAGCTAAAGTTGTTATTGGTGACTTTGATCTGCCCCCTGCCTTCCAAAGCCCCTGCGTAAAATACAAGTAGATATTGCTGCCCGGAGCGCAGTTTCGCACTAATCCGGATGAGCCTGGGGTCTTTTTCATCTACGACGGCACTGACCCCTTTTACTTTAACCCCGGTGTCCTTCTCGTACAGCCCGATGCCGCTTTGATCGGTAATCTTTACGGGCCGGTCCACCGCCACAACGGCCTCCTGTCCGGGCGCTACCAGGATAATCCCGTTATTCTGCCGGTTGTAAACCGGCTTTACTTCCGGCAGAACGACCCGTAAAACCGGTGAGGCGGGCCCGAACCCGTATTCGTTGCCGGCCTGCACTTTAAAATAATAGGTCCCCCCCGGACTGAGCCCGCCATTGCCGCGGCCGGCAAAACTGTGGCTGGTCTCCGTCAGCAGCCATACCTCTCCGGGAGTAGGTTCCCGCGTTAAATCCAAAGCACTGATGAACTCCCCCTTTGCCTGGGAGGAGACAAGAACCCGGTAGCCCTTGGCCCCGGCCACAGGATCCCAGGCCAACCGCACCGCCTGTGACGATGCTTCCACCAGCCGTACCTGCCGGGTTGCCGCCGCCGGCGCTAACCCCAGGGTAAACGCACATGTTCCCTGGAAAAGGGCCCCACCGGCATCCGTTATCCGTATATCAACCTGACTTAAACCCTTCTTCCCAGAATTAATAACCCCGGGTATGATCAAATAAAGTTCGGTCTCCGCCGGGATTACCAACTGTGAAACCTGCGGCTTGAAGATTAATTGCACTCCGGTTTGATTTCTCGCCGTATCGACCGTGCCGTAAACAACCGCAAAATGCCGGTCACCGGAATTTTTGTATTCCAGCCTGGCCAAAGTACACCCCGGATCCGCCGCAAACCCGTCCTTATACACTAAGTTGAAACCGGAAGGAAAATCCACCGCCACACTGGCCCCCTTTGCCAGGTTTAAAGCCGTTGCCACGCGTAATTTCAACGTGTAGCGCGCTTCCTGTCCGGGCACCAGGGAAGAAGCGGCAAGGGAGGCCGAGGATAATTCAGCCGCTGCGGCCGCGAGGGTCAAACTGTTAACAAGCATTAAGCACACTGCCGTCATAACGATATACCGCCGAAAAATACATGGCATGAAAAGTCCCTCCTTGAAAAAAATAAATTCGGCCTTGCACAATATCGTACACGCCGAACAAGCTGACGAGCCCTCTTCTTTGCGCAATGGAAGGAACACCGGTTTCCCGGCGCACCCTGACGTTCCACAGTTCATGACCTTCGCAGGCCCAGTCCGACACGCTGTCCGCCTTGTTTTACAAGCTTCCGGGATGCGTACCGCCTCCGCGGTACTCCCTGTAAAA
>DHRA01000073.1 GCA_002411145.1 Firmicutes bacterium UBA5324
TTTAGAGTTTACAGAGTACTGGTTTGAAAGTTAACATAAAATTAATAATGGCTTAACCCGGTCTTGCGCTCCCCGGCTTATACTATAGTTAGAAAAAGTTTAGTAGTTGACGGGAAAGAAGGGAAGAGCAATGCTACAGCTATTATCCGCAGAACCAGATATTGAACAAATTTTCCCTTCGCTAAATTTTCCCCTAAAAAAAGACAACAGGGTGCAACGGCGTAAATTAAAGCAAGGCTTATTAAACGTCGGATCCGGGCAAGAAGAAATGAAAGTTGCTTTAACCGTGGAACGCGGCCATCAAATAATTGAAGCGGCAATTAATACTTTTACAAGCGAAAAAATGGAAAGCGTTAAATTATATGTTTCCCCGATACTGGCGGGAAAGGTGAAAGTGGAGACCTGTTTATTTCAGGAGATTCTTAACAAGAACGCGATAGGAGAGCTTTGTCAGGCAATTAAGCACGCCCTGCAACTGGAGATCAGCGAATGTTTCGGGACAACCTCCGACGGGCTTGCCGCTTATCAGGTTTATGAGCAAGATTGTGTAAGCATTAATCAACTGGTAACCAGTGTTAACGAGTATAGAAAAGGCCTTCTTCTTGCCGCGGGAGCGACGGAACTGGGCAATAGGATTTGGCGGCAGTCTTTAAAACAGCTTAAATTAAATTATCTCTGCGAAGAACTGGCGCAAGACCTTAAATTAGGTTCGATATATATGAAAACCGCGGATTGTGATCCCAGGATGCTTGCCAAAAGATACTGCTGCCAATTGGAACAAGAGTTGGCTGGTACCATATTGAGTATCTCGCATAATATTAAATTGAGTTTGCGGAAGAAATTTACCCAAGTGTTTTATGACATGTATGACCATGCGCACAGGGAAGATTCCGCGATTAACGGGCGGAACAACAGGCAAATACGCGGTTTTCGCGGGAGAAAGCGGTCAAGATATGGTAAGGAATTAGACCTTTTTGACCAACAGGCCATGTAGCGCCCGTTCCATAATTACTAATGCGTGCCAATCCTCTTATATAGAAACAAAGGAAGCATTCATGGCCAAACGGCCGGGATGCTTCCTTTGTTCAAGGGCCGTTTTTCCTATATATACAGGAGAGTTCTGCTTTAGCTAAAGGCCTTGATGGTTTGCGCCGGATTCATCAACGACAGAGGGGAATTTGTTTTTCTGTTTGGCGGCGCACATTTTCCCCAGTTTATATACCGCAGGAATACCGATGGCATGGATCAATAAAAAAGCTCCCCAGCCAACCACGGGACGCATGAATAACCATGGCATGAGAATTTCACCTCCTTAAGAAAGGGAAAGGGATAGGAGAAGCGTATCAGCTCCTTCGGCAAATAAGATTATACCGGATCTAACCCGTCGCGAAACCTCTGAATATCCTCCGCATGGGTGTCTGCCGCACTCTGTGCAGGCTTTTCCTTGGTATCCTCCGCCACCGCTTTCAGTTTTTTCCCCAGCTTATGCGCCTGATCCGAAACAGCCAGGGCGCCTCCGGCGGCGGTGACCGCCACTCGGCGAAAATGCCGTCTGGTACTGTGGCCGAGTTTTTTTAGACAAGTTGATAATTCCGACGGGTGGGTTGCGCCTTCGCGGGCTTCGGCAACAACGTCCTCCAGTTCCTCCTTCATGGTGGCCCCCAGGTATTGCACCTGGTCGGTCAGATGCAAAAGTCCGCGGGTTGTCAGGACCAAGGCGGACCGTAAACCTCTGCGGACAGGCGGTAAAGTTAAAGCCAGAGCCGCGCCTGTGGCGATCAACATAGTCGGGGAGGAATGTTTCAAAAAGCGGGATCCCCAGCGAATAATATTATGCAAAGTAAAACACCTCCTTCATTTATTGGTTTATTTTCTCCCGGGGCCGCATTTTTCTATGCCTGGAACCTTTTGCCTTTTCGGTTGTTACATATGACTGAGCCGGGGTGGATAAAATAACCTATTGATTTTTTGAAACTTCGGCGAAGGGGGATATCATATGCTTGCTTTACGGGAGCATGACTACCGGCTTTTACCGGGAAGGTTGAGGATCGTGATTCCCGGTCTGCGCAAAAACACTCTGCTGGCCAAACAACTGGTGCAACACCTTAATAATATCCCGGGTGTTAAAGCCAGCTCCGCTAATCCTCTGACCGGGCGGGCGTTAATCTATTTTGATCAGGCCATAATCAGTTTTTCAGCCTTATGCCGGGAAATTGGAAAGCTGCCGGCGTTTTTCGGGAAGCAACAAGCAAAATCCGAGGGGAACGTAATCCCGTTAAACATCAACAATACAGACAGTAACGCTGAGGGTAGTGCGAAAATGGCGCCTGTGCTGGCTATTGGCGGTGTGCTGGCCGGGCTGCTGGCCAAGCGGCTGCTGATCGGGCGGTCACCGCTTGCGGCGTCGAAAAAAATATTTTCCCTGGCCGCTGTTACGACAATTATTGGGAGTTACCCTTTGCTGAGACGAGGGTTAGATACCCTGGCCCGGAAGAAAAAAATCAATTCCGATCTTTTGTTGTTCGCGACTACCCTTGTCCTGCTGGCCCTCCGGGAAAGCATAACCGGCCTGTCGGTTTTGGGGATGGTGTACTTGAGTGATTTATTCCATTACCTCATGCAAACCCGCTCCCGGCACGCCATTAACCAGCTGCTGGCCACGCAGGCCCTAACGGCCCGACGATTGGAAAACGGGGAACCCAGGCAGGTGCCGGCGCACAGGGTGAACGTGGGTGATGCCGTCATTGTCCAAACGGGGGAACGCATCCCGGTAGATGGCGAGATCATGGCCGGCAAGGCCATTGTTAATCAAGCGGCGGTGAACGGAGAATGCGCGCCGGTCGGTCTGAATGTGGGCGATGCCGTTTTTGCGGGCATGCTCATTCAATCCGGTGAACTGACGATACGGGTGGTGCGTAAAGGTAAGGATACGTCATTAAGCAACACGATAAGGATGGTGGAGCAGGCCGCCGCCCTTCGCGGGCCGCTGCAGCAGCCGAGGGATTACTATGCGCAAAGAGTGATGCCCTGGACCCTTGGTATTGCCGGATTGATCTTTCTCGTTACCCGTGATTTTTATCGGACGTTAACCGTGTTGTTGGCCGGTTGCCCGGTTGCTGTATCGATTGCCAGAAATACGGCTTTAGGTACCGCCGTAGCGGAAGCGGCCGGCAAGGGTATTTTTGTCAAGGATTCCCAATGCCTGGAGGTTGCCGGGCAAACGGAGGTTGTCCTTTGGGATAAAACGGGCACCTTAACAACGGGCAACCCTGCCATAACCGATGTGGTGTCCCTGGGAAGAGGCCAGAACAGCCGAAAGGTATTGCGTTTGGCAGCTTCGGCCGAACAGGGTAATTGCCATCCGATTGCGCGCATGGTAGTGGAAAAAGCACTGCAGGAAGGTCTGACTTTGCAGCAGCCTGCAAAAAGCGAAGTACTGGCCGGTTATGGCATAAGCGCATCCATCAATCAACAAACAATTTTGGTCGGCAACATATCCCTGATGCGCCAGGCACAAATCAGCCTGGAGCAAGGCGAGGCCCGCGCCTTACGGATGAAACATTTAGGGAGCAGCGTTATTTACGTCGCGGTTGACAAAAAGCTCATAGGCATAATTGGCTTAAAGGAACATATACGGCCGGAAAGTTATCAGGCCATCGAGCAATTAAGAGTTGCCGGTATCCCCCGGATCGGTTTAATTACGGGGGATACCGCCGACGCGGGCAATGCGGTGGCTGATGAGCTGGGGATTAAGCATTACTGGAGCACCATGAAGCCCGCAGACAAGATGCGGATGATTACCCGCTTTAGAAATAAAGGTTATCCGGTGATGATGGTGGGGGACGGACTGAACGATTCCCCCGCCCTGGCGGCAGCCGATGTAGGGGTAACGATGGCCGACGGGTGTCCCGAAATTGCTTTGCACGCGGGCAACGTCGCCGTTGTCGGGAATGATCCGCGCAAGGTAGCCCAAATAATCAATATTGGTAAACGAACCAATCAGGCTATCCACCAAAACCTTTCTTTGGCGGTGGGCATCAACGTGGCGGGTATCGCCTTGGCGGCAGCCAATATTATTTCCCCGTTGGTGGCTTCGTTACTGTTAAATCTTAGTACGGTAGGGGTTATTGTAAATTCTGTCCGGCTGTTGTCAAAGCGTGAACCTGGGGCAAGGGGCCGGGGTAACCTGGACCTGCAACATTTTTCCATTGCCCCCAAACAAGCTGCGCTAAGGCTGCCGGGTGAGGGGGCCGCTCCCCCGCGGGCGGATTTTCCCAGTCCTGGATGGCACACAGTGCCCTGTGAAACCCTGTGCAGCCAGCTGGCAGTTTCCCCCCGTTACGGTCTGGGTGGCCATGAGGTGATCACCCGCCGGAGCAAATATGGTTTGAATGCCCTGGCGGAAGGGAAAAGAGTGGGCTTCTGGGAACTGTTGAAAAATCAGTTCAAGGACTTTATGGTGCAGGTATTGCTGGGAGCCGCCGGCGTATCGTTAATTTTGGGAAAAACCAAGGACGCCTTGCTTACGATGGCCATCGTGCTGGCCAACGCCGTACTGGGTGTGGTGCAGGAGCGGCGGTCGGAGCAGTCTATCCTGGCGCTGCAGAAAATGGCCGCGCCCACGGCCAGGGTCATCAGAGGGGGCAGAAGGTGTCAGATAAAAGCGGAAGAACTGGTGCCGGGGGATATCATCGTCCTGGAGGCCGGCGACCGGGTGCCCGCCGATGCACGGCTCCTAACGGCTCAGCAATTCGAAGTGGAGGAATCCTCTTTGACCGGAGAAACTTTACCGGTTAAGAAGCTGGCCGCTTTTGTCGGGCAAAAGGAACTGGCGTTGGGGGACCGGAAAAATATGATTTTTATGGGCAGCAGTGTATCCCGGGGGAGGGCGACGGCCGTTATCGTTTCGACGGGTATGCACACCGAAATGGGCAAGATTGCGGCGCTCATCGAACGGCAGGAGGCCGATACGACCCCCTTGCAGCGCCGGCTGGAGGAACTGGCGAAATACCTTGTCTATGGTTGTTTAGGGGTGTCCGGCCTTGTTTTTCTCATGGGTTTACGGCGGGGCGAAAGGTTGCTCAACATGTTCCAGACGGCGGCCAGTTTAGCTGTGGCCGCCATCCCCGAGGGACTTACCGCCATTGTCATCATCGCGTTAGCCATGGGCGTGCAGCGGATGAGTAAACGGAATATTATTATTCGTAAGTTGTCCTCCATTGAGACCCTGGGGTGCGCCAATGTGATATGTTCCGACAAAACAGGGACCTTAACCCAAAATCAAATGACCGTGCGTGCGATATATACGGCCGGCCAGCTGTGGCGGGTAAGCGGTGAAGGCTATACGCCCCGGGGGCGGTTTTACCACAACGGTCAGGCGGCTAAGCCCGGTGCTGATTTAAAGAAAGTGCTGGCGGCGGCCAGCCTCTGTAATAACGCCAAATTAGTGCATAACAAGGAGACAAAGGGGTCGTTAACGGCCATGAAAGAACGGCTAAAAGCCTGGACGATTGAAGGCGATCCCACGGAGGGGGCGTTAATTGTCGCGGCGGCTAAAGCGGGCATACAGAGTGATGCAGCCGGGAATAAGCATGTCAGACTAAAGGAAATGCCCTTTGAATCTGAGAGATGCATGATGTCCGTCATCTGCCAGGAGGACGGTGGTGACGTGACGCTGTATTGTAAGGGCGCGCCCGATACAATCATAAACCATTGTTCCCATTACCTGGCGAATGGCGCGGTTGTCCCCCTGGATGACGATACGCGGCGTAAATTTCTCAAAAAGAATGATGAAATGACCGGTCAGGCATTAAGGGTGTTGGCGGTGGCGTATAAACAACTGGAGACAGGTACGGAATACCCGGATGAGGGGCTGGAACAAAACTTGGTGCTCGGTGGTCTCCTGGGCATGATTGACCCGCCCCGCCCCGAAGTGCCCGCGGCCATAGAAAAATGCCGGCGGGCGGGCGTCAAGGTTGTGATGATAACAGGCGATCATCCCGGTACGGCCCGGGCGATTGCCCAGGAGCTCGGCTTGATGCCTGCGCAGGGAAGAGTTGTTTTAGGCCGGGAAATTGATGATATGTCGGACGAGCAGCTGGCTGCCGTCGCAGGCGATATCTCCGTGTATGCACGTACTTCGCCGCACCATAAATTGCGCATTGTAAAGGCGCTGAAGGAAAAGGGCTATGTGGTGGCGATGACCGGGGATGGCGTCAATGATGCCCCGGCCGTTAAGAAAGCCGACATTGGTATCGCCATGGGCATTACGGGCACGGATGTGACCAAGGAGGCGGCCAGTATGACCCTGGCCGATGATAATTTTGCGACAATAGTCCGGGCCATGGAAGAAGGCCGGTCCATCTATGCCAATATCCGCAAGGCCATCCGGTATCTTATTGCGACCAACGTGGGCGAAGTTATTTTGATGCTGTTGGCGGCGCTGGTGGGATTACCGTTGCCCCTCATACCGATTCAGTTGCTCTGGATTAATCTGGTGGGCGATGGCCTGCCGGCTATTGCGCTGGTCAATGATCCGCCGGCGAAGGATATTATGGATCAACCGCCGCGCAGCGCGGATGACAGCGTTTTCTCGGGCGGGTTAGGGCGTAAAGTTTTAACACGGGGGCTGATCATTGGGGTGGCGGGCTTAGGGCTATATGCCTGGAAATTGTCTTTTGGCAGCGTAATCGCCGCCCGTACGCTGGTTTTAGCCAGTCAGGCCGTCAGTCAGTTTATTCACATTTTTGACTGCCGCGTCGAGAGAGAAGCGGGCAGGGTACGGTTATTAAGCAACCCTTTACTGATGGGGGCGGTCGCCTTGTCCATGGCCATGGTAATCGGCTCAATCCATCTGCCTTGCCTGCAGCCGGTTTTCGGGACAATCTCCCTGAGTGGCATGGATTGGTTATTGGCCATAGCGGTGGCTGCCGCTACGGCGGTCATCGATCTTATCAGCGCTCCCCTGTGGGCGAGGGTGCTGCCTGATAGGACCACGCCCATCGTGCCTTGTATCCCGAAACCCATGGAGGCCTAAAAATGGGCTAAATGAATTTCGCTTCCGGGACAGGGTCCGTAAGTATTACCGAAGGGGTAAAAGCCGTAACCCGGACAGTAGAGCGGGAAAAGGACGGCCGGAGAAGAAATGCAGAGAGGAGAAGAGGGAGCACAATTATTGCCCCCTCTTCTCCTCTCCAACGCCGCGACATGCCGGGTTTGGATTCTGCCATTGCGGGATCCGCCGTAAGCCGGCCAATGTGTCCGGTCCTTCGTTGTGCCTTCCTCCAGGACGGCTATTCCGGTATTTCTTCATTCTCCTTCTGCGGTTGCCAGTGTGTCCGGCCATTCGCACCGCAATCCCGGCAGGGCCACTCGAATATGGATACAGTCGCATGTTTACAGTGTTCACATGTGCGCTCTGTGTGCATGATGTCACCTCGCCTTCTTTGCACATATTCTCTAACCCGGGCTAATGATTTACCGTTTTAGAGCGGAGGCTTGACATATCGTCAATAACCTCTTGATAACCAGCCGTCAGTTGGGCAAAAACCGAAGACCATGAGCAATTCTTGGCATATTGATGCGCCTGGCGCGCCAGTTTCTTGCGCAATACGCTGTCTTCCACCAGCAGTGAAATTTTGTTGGCTAAACTAAGATGATTACGGGCAATGCATGCCAGGCCGTTTTCCATGTCTCTTAAATTGTCTTTAATGCCGCCGGTCCAAGGAGCAACAACCGGCAGCCCGGAGGCCATCGCTTCGAGAATTACATTGCCCAGGGTTTCCGTAACCGACGGAAAAACAAATATATCCGCTGAGGCATAGGCTGCGGCCAGTTCTGTTCCTTGAAGATACCCGAGAAAAGAAACGTTTTCCGGCGCTGCGGCCTGCAGATTATCCCGCAGGGGACCATCACCGACAATTGCCAGCTGGATTTTTTGTCCGCTGCGGGCATTTAACACCTGTAAAGCTTTAAACAAAACAGCGACCTCTTTTTCCGGTGCAAGCCGTCCTACATACAAAAGCAAAATTTTGTTCTCGCCCCCCATGCGCCTGCGCATCTGGATATCCGCATTACCTGGATGAAACACCCCGGTTGACACACCCCGGCTCCAAATATCCAAATGGCGGATGCCGTGTTTTCTTAACAGCCGCTGTGTCTCGCCCGAAGGGCAGTAGGTCCGGGCAAAATGGTTATAAAACCAGCGGAGGAAAGACCAGGCAACGTTCTGCAAAAAATCCAGCCGGTAATACTCCAGGTATTGAGGAAAATTGGTATGATAGGACGCCACCGCGGGGATATTGCTTTCCTGAACATATTTCAACCCCGCGAAACCGATGGGAAAGGGAGTCGTTATATGGACAATGGTAGGTTTAAAGCTTTGGAGGACATGGCGGATGGCGGCATAATTGGGAATCGCGAATTTGCATTCCCGGTACAAAAAGAAATCATACCCGGGGAAAGTATGAACGTTTTCATCCTGGAGGTTTGCATCAAGCAGAGCCGGTGCGAAAATTGTATAGGGGACATCCTTATCCCGCAAATACTCCGTGAATTTGCCCAGTGTTCTGGCAACTCCGTTCACTTGGGGCAGATAGGTGTCCGTAAAAATGGCAATCCTCATAAACTCCGCTCCTTAGAAAAGAAAAATGGATATGGCCGTAATTGCCCCTAACAGGGCGCCCATCAAAACATCGCTGGGGAAGTGCAAACCCAGATAGATCCGCGAAAAACCCACGGCGGACGCCAACAAGCACAACGGAATGGCCATTGCGGGAAAAAACAGGGCATAAACAATAGCCAGGGAAAAGGCGGCCGTTGTATGGCCGGAAGGAAAGGAAGGGTCTTCTAAGGGAGTCTGGATGATATGCGCATTGGGAAACACCAGATAAGGCCTGGGCCGGGTAAAAACTCTCTTGCAAATTTGGACCGCCACATGACTGAAGGTTAAAGCCAGCAAGGCAGCCCCCGCCGCTGTGCTCAGTTTCATATTACCATATTGATATAATATGAGGTTTAGAACGACGGTAAAAACAGCGCCGCCCAGTTTGGTTACCCAGGGCATAAGCGTATCCAGCCAATATTTTCGACAACTGTGGTTAAAACGATAAAATAATTGCTGATCCAGGTCGAAACACCATGCTGCTAACTGAAACAATCCGTCCACCTCCGTATTTTTTCCTTCAGCTATATTATCCTACAACCAGGTAAATTCTACGTTATGCTTAAGTTAAACTCTGGTGAAATTTTGGCGCGGCGCAAGGAAAGGCAGGATGTTTGCTTTTCAGTTGCTGAGCATATTGATCAGGCAAACCACGCCCAATCCGATGATGAATATGCCCCAAAGCTGATTGATTTTTTGTAAGCGCAGAGGGTGGAAATTGGCGCGTACGCTGTTCACGATGCCGCTTAACGCCAGCCATGCCGCGGAGGAGCCAAGGAGAACGCCGCAGACCAGCAGCGCAGCCGCCCCATAATCTGTCTCGTAGGTACTTAACCCGACGCCGGCGCATACCGCGGCAAAAGCCAAAATCATGAGCGGATTGGTCAGGGTGAGGAGAAAGGAGGAGGCAAAGGCGTTGAACCTGCTCCCCCCAACGGCTGCCGGCAATGCTGCGGCCGGCGGAGAGCGGAAAGTATGATATCCCAGACAGATAAGGGCAATACCCCCGATAAGCCGCAGGGAAAACTGGTATGCCTGCAGAAAATTGGCGACGGCTGTGGCGCCGAAGGCCGCAATGGCACAGAAAAGCGCATCGGCCAACGCCGAACCCAAGCCGAAAACAAACCCCACCGTCAGGCCTTGCACTAAGGTGCGTTGAATGCACAACATTCCGACCGGTCCCACCGGGGCGGCAATTAAGAAGCCGAAGATAATACCCTTAAGAAAAAAGTTCACCGCTTTCTACCTCCCGGTAATTTTCAAAGATTAATTAACACAAACTTAATAATGAGCCACCGCTTTTGAGGGCTTGCAAAAAGGACTTTGCGATATAGGCATGGCATCGAGAAAGATTAAACCCCATGAAGTTGCGCAATTGGCCAGTGCAAATTTAGGCGATCTTACAGTGGAGAACTGCGAAAATATAGTGGGACTTGACGGCATTGCGGTCATTATCAATTCTTCCCAAACTATCATGAAATTACAAAAGGATGATATTGCGAAAATTTTTACGGGGCAAGTTGCCGATTGGTCGGAAGTGGGAGGAAATGCGGGCTCCATACACGTGTATGCCCGTGATGATAAGTCAGGAACCTATGATACCTTCAGCAGCCTTGTGTTAAATAACCAGCAGCTTGTAAGTACCGCCAAGAGATATGAAGATACAAAAATATGAAGCGGAGCCCTTAAATGCGCGATTCACCAGCATTCTTGCGGCTCTGTTTGTTATAGGGCAGATTCGATCTTCGCGAAAATGAAGCATCATCTATAAGGTAAGGGAAAGGTTCCGGTAAAACCTTTAGCATAAAATACTCCTACCGCAAACTCCGCTATGCCGGCCCGGGTGACTGACATTGTTCCGACCGGCTCAATGGATGTAAAATATGGCTGATATATGAGCAAGGCCTTTTCTATGCTTTGTTTTCGGCCCATAATAAGCGCATTTTTACCCTGGTAATCTGCAGGATTGTGCAAAAAGGCGAAATGATGGGGTTCATTATTCAGGCAGAGTACCGGGAACTGACCGCCTAATATATAATCAATTTTACCGGCATCAATCCAGTTTGCCGCCACAACAAACTCAGCTTGCGAAGCAAAGCCCTGGGTAGCAAGATACGCCGGCAACTCCCGCCAGTCCAGCGCTTCTGTCGAGGGGTCGCCTTTGTTAAACCATTGCGGCTCAAACTGCCGCAGCCAACCGGTTGCCGTGTGGCTGCCCAAGATGGTGACAAGCAACAAAAAAGCGGTTACGGAAGCAGCAAGCCAGGTGCGCGTTATGCGCTTATTACTGTCCAGCCAACCGGCCACAGCACGTCCCAGCAAGGGAATAGCCCAAAAATAGCCGGGAGCCTGCCAGTGAAAAAGCCCCTGGGCACCCCATAAAGTTGCAGTTGTAAATATCGCGATCGGCCCGATGGCCAAACAACATAAAAACCACTGTTTATTCTGAGACGAGTTTGTCAATGTATTGCCCGGTCCGGCTAAAATACTTTTGCTCAGTATCCAAACCAGGGGCGCCCATATCCAGGGTAAGATCCAGGCCGCCTGTCCGGCGATATTACCGAGCATTGCCCAGGGGGACAATCCCTTCGGGGCACCTCTGCCGCCTTGAAACAGAAAGGATACCCAGTTATGCTCCTGATTCCAGATTAGCACAGGTAAGAACATGATACCGGCAATGCCCACCGCAAGATAAGGCCCTGCTGATAATAGCATGCCGCGCCGTTCTTTGGTGGTAAGCAGAAAGATAAAAGTGCCAAAGATGAGAAAGAGCGCATGGTATTTTGCGAGCATGCTCAAACCGGTCAGTAACCCTGCCGCCACCCACCACCGGTAAGGTGAATGTGCGGCAGGCTCAAAAAATAATTTTACCAGTACCAGGGCAGCCGAGATCAGTGCGAGGAATAGCGGCCCGTCAGGGAGAATCCAGCTCCCGGTGCTGAGGCTAAAAACAGGGGATACGTTCAGAATCAAGGCGGCATAAACCCCGGACCACTCACCGAAGAGCTTCGCTCCCAGTCGGTACATCAGCCAGGTAGTGGCGGCAAACATGCCAATAAAGGGCAAGCGCAATACCAACCCGTTTTCACTGCCCGTCAACTGCTGGGTTAACCAGATGATCCAAAAATGTAGGGGGGGATGATCAAAATAGCTGAGACTAAAAGTACGGGCCAATGATACCACATAAGATTCATCTACGCCGAGACCGACCTTCCAGGCCAGGATAACTCTGAACAAGGTACTAATAGTAACAATGAGCAGTGTAAGATATTGCGGGGAAAGCATGTTCATCATAGGACTCCTTCCGGCCAATCATATAGCTTAAGTCAGGGGCGAGGATATCCCTGCGGGGACCGGGGGCTTAGATAGGCGATTTTTGTCCCTGCGTAATTTTAGTACCATGAGGATAGCTTCGCAGAAAATTTCCCGGGACATTTTCGATTTTCCCGCCGCACGTTCTGCGAAGATAATCGGTATTTCTTTAATCCGGGCAGCTTTGAGAAAAGCACGATAAGTTAACTCAATCTGAAAGGAATATCCGTTAGATTTAACATCGTCCAAATCCATTTGGGCCAGCAATGCACGACGAAAGCACTTATAGCCCCCCGTTAAATCCTTAAAGGGAAGACCTAATATCAGGCGCGCATAAAAGCTCCCGCCCATACTGATAATGCGACGGCCGATACTCCAGTTGGTAACTCCGCCCCCGGCAATATAGCGGCTGCCAAGCACCAGGTCAGAGGTTTCGGCCTCGCGGATAAACTGTTTCAGATATTTTGGATGATGGGAAAAATCGGCATCCATTTCAAAAATGTACTGATAATCCCGGGCCAACGCCCATTTAAAGCCGGCAATGTAGGCTGTGCCAAGTCCTGATTTTTTTGATCTTTCCAGAAGGAATAAGCGCTTGTTATATCGCTTCTGCATAAGCTCCTGAACCAGCGCTCCCGTACCATCAGGTGAATTATCGTCTACGATGAGAACGTGAATTTCCTCAACTTCTTTATAGATAAGCGTCAGTAATGCAGCCAAATTATTTCGTTCATTGTAAGTTGGTATGATAATTATTTTCATAGGATAAGGGACCGTCCTTTCCCTGCTTAATGGGTTTTTCCCCAAAAGTGACCAGATGATTAAAGGTGAAGTTTAAACTGCTGGCCACACCAATGGCAAAAAGCTGGGCCGTGGTTGCGTTAAACCGAAAATATTTAACTAATAACTGCAGAACAAAAAGATTAACTCCTAAATTCAGCGCACTGAGGGCAAAAAAACTAATGTATTTATCGATGATGCTTTTATCTTGCGCCCGTCCTCTAAAAGTCCATAATAAGTTCCAAATAAAATTATTGGTTACAGCAACCCCAAATGAACAGCCCGACGCAACCAGATAATCCGCCCCAAGCGTAATTAGATGTACATAGACGGCCATATTGATACCGACACCGGTCAGTCCAACCAATCCGAACTTAAGCAACATGATGATCAATGAAATAGTCTCCTTTGTAATACTGTGCGGGCCTATAAAATTCCCTTCAGCCCGTCAATCATCCTGATAATGGTACCTCCCCTCCAGAGGGGTAAGGTCAGGATCGCCAGGCATGCCGCGCCAAATATAACCGCCATGGGAGCATGGTGGCTAAGGGCAATATTCAGCAAATCTAAAATAGCGGAGGCAGTGCTCAGTCCGATGACTGCGCCACAAAGCACGTCAAGGGGGAAATGGGCGCCCACATATACACGCGTGACCCCGATCAGGGCGGCGACAAGAAAAAACAGGGGCGCCCAGCTTCCCCAATGGGCACTGAATACGACAGCCAGGGCAAAGGCCGTGGCGGTATGTCCCGACGGGAAGGAACCGGCGGTCAGCCTTTCTCCGAGCACATTCACGTTTGTCAAGACAGATACCGGCCTGGCCCGGGGGATGTATTTTTTCATGATTTGGCAGATCAAGCCCGCTGCCATGAAGGTGACAATTGATTGTACATACCATGTGCCCACGGCACCGCTCAGAAAGTAAATCGCCGTCAGCAGCAAAAAGATTATCCAGCCCTCGCCTAACTTGGTCAGCGAGAACATCACTAAATCAAGCCATTTACTACGCAACCGGGTATTATTGATAAGGGCGAACACCAGTGCGTCGGTTTTTTTCATGGTGTACCTCCATAGGGTAATGATGTTTATTTGCTTTCATTGTATATATGGTTAAGGATTTCAAACAAGGCAACTTAGATTAACTTTTGGTTATTTATTTTTCTTTTTTCAACAATGCGCCCGGAAGGGCGCTTAGTCTGTCTGGAAGAGGATGATGGCCGGCAAGGCTTAGGCAATTGTAAATTTACGCCAAACAAATAACAAGCCGCGGACTTTACCCGGGCTTGTTATTTGTTTGCATTTTGGAATTTCACACAAAATTACAAAACCTTAACAATAATTCGACAAAGCTTAACCATTCCTTACAGGGAAGGCGATAGAATTAATTTGTATTAACCGTGCGAAATTTTCCGATCACGAACCTAAAGAATAACAATCGTGTCAAAGCGGCGACCCGGTTTTCAGTGGCGCCGCTGGGATAGATGACTAATAAACGATTGGGAGGCATGATTTATAATGTATATCCAAGAGGGGAAGTATCTCATAACCTTGGCGGAAACTGCCCAGGAAAGGGAACAGGTGTTTAAACTGCGGCATAAAGTCTATCAACAAGAACTCAATTTTAGTTGTAAAGAAACAGCACCGGAACAGGAGTATGATGCTTATGATGAATTATGTGATCATTTATTGATCCGGGACACGGAAACAAATCTCTGTGTCGGCACCTTCCGGTTTTTACGGGGAAAGAAGCTGCAGGGAAAGGCCGGTTTCTATTCGGAACAATGGTTTGATATTGGAGCGTTAAAACAGCGGCGAAATAACGTGCTAGAACTGGGGAGGGCATGCATTGATGCGCAATATCGCAATACCAAAGTATTTAAAATGCTTTTTGCCGGTGTGGGGGCATATTTGAAGCTTTATCCCCATGATTATTTGATTGGCCTTACGACGGTATCCTTTGATTCAAAGCACAATATCAGCATGATCCAGGAATACTTGATAAATAAAAAAGTTGTCAATATGTCCTTTGGCATTAAGCCTAAGAAATATTTGACGTTTGATGGGGCGGAGCAGCGGGGGTGTAAGCAGGAGATCGGTGAGCGGGAAATTATCAGCAAGATGTCGACACTCATGCTGGCGTATCATAAATATGGGGCTGAATTTATTAGCGAACCCTCGATTGATATGGACTTTAACCCGCCGGTAGTCGACTTTTTTACGATTTTTAACACGGAGAAATATCCTAAATGGGTTTCTTGAAATTCTTATGGGGCCCTGTAATCCACAAAAAAGAGGAAAGCAATAAGAAGAAAATGCTTATTTCCGCCCTGGGGCGGCTGCAGCGGAAAGTCCTGGGGCTATTGCAAATCAGCGCGGCGAGGGTTGTCGTATACTGGGTATTTAAAAGGGGCGCGCAGATAAGGATGGACCGGGGCACGATAAAGGGGGTGCAGCCCCCGTTTATCGTGCTGGGCAACCATACCTCCAATTTTGACCCGGCCTTGGTGCAGTATGTGCTGGCTCCCCATCCCTGTTATTTTCTGACCTCAAACTATTATTTCCGGTTGCCGGTCGTGGGGAGGATATTAAATATTTTCCGCGCCATTCCCAAGATACAGTTTTACCCCGACATCCGCTCGACGCGCCGCGTGGCGGAGGCAATGGCCCGGGGGGAGGCCGTAGGCATATTTCCCGAAGGGCGCCGCTCCATTGACGGAAGCTGCTGTCCCATTTCCGATACAGTGGCAAGACTGATTAAAAAGTTTAACGTACCGGTTATCGCGGTGAGAACCAGCGGAGGATACTTTGTCTGGCCCCGCTGGTCTCCCTTTTGGCGGTCCGGAAGCGTAGAGACAGTGGCAACGCAACTGCTCACCAAAGAAGAGACTGGCCGCCTGGATGTCCGGGAAATCCATGACGTTATTTGCCGGGCACTGGCCTATAACGATTATGCGTGGAATCTCGCCGCCGGCGAGCATTACGGTCATCATCGCGCGGCGGAAAACCTGCACCTTGTTTTGCACCAATGTCCGCGCTGCCTTTTGGAACGCACAATGAGGAGTGAAGGAACGAGACTTTATTGCCGCAAATGTGGCAATGCGGCGGTGCTGGATGGGTATGGCTTTTTGCAGCCGGCCGACAGTGAAAGCGTTATTTTCCCCGATCCTGTACAATGGAATGCCTGGCAGCGGGAGAAGATGCGCGGGCTCTTGCGGGACGATCACTTCACCATTGAGGCCAAAGTAAAAGACCTGCGCGTGGCGGACAAATATCATGGCAAATATCGCCGCTGCGGTTATGGGAAAATTGTCGTCAATAAAGACGGCATACAATTTCGGGGCAGCGTAGATGGGCAAATGCGGGAACTGTTCTTTCCCCGTGAAATACTGCCCGCGATTTCCACAGAATTTAAAGCGGACTTTGAGGTATGCGACCAAACCAATGCGTGGTGGTTTTTTCTGGCGGAGGAACAGCAAACCGTCCGCATCGAGACGGCATTATCCATCATGTACGAACAAAAACAAATTTGAGGCAAGGGGCCCGTCTGCTTTGCGGAGCAACGGGGACGGGCTTTGCGCTTGTATAGTACGGGACCATCGACTTGGTCCCTGTTTTTTTATTTTATGCACAATGATGGTATAGAACTGGTGCATTTTGGATAGGATAACGATTGCATTTTCAAATTGCAGGAGGGGGGAGGGATACAATTGCAAAACGACGGGCAGGCCAAGGAGGAACGACAGGAGCAGTCCTCGATAAAATTAAGCCAACGGCTAAAGGAAAAAGTATCCCAGGCCGCCAATGAGGAAACTCTCAGTGGCCTGGAGCAGGTTTTTGAAGCTAAATTAGCGGCGGTGCAAAACTATGAACGACGGTTATCCAAGATAACCGACCCTTATGCCCAAAAGGCTTTAAGACAGATGATCACCCAGGAGAGACAAGAATTAATGCGCTTGACGGAGCTCATTGAATTGGTTGAAAACAGCCCGGATATGAGTAAATTCGGGCGTCTGAACAAGCAATTTAGTCATCGCATCAAGTCGGGCACCGGACGATCACCGGGTTTCTGGTTGGCGACCGCCTTAGTAGGGGCGGCATTGGTGCCGGGTGTCCGGGAGGCTTTAAGGCCATTGGCGTTAAAGACGGTACAGGGAGTAATGGATCTGGGTGAACGGGCGCAAGGCTTGTTTAGCGGCGTAAAAGAAGATTTGGAAGACTTGGTGGCGGAAGCCCAATTTGATAAATTAAAACAATCCATAGAGACTTCCCTTAATGAACCGTCGGATGATAGCGAAATAAAATGACTCTTAGCGTATAATGAGGTGATTTAAAATGTCGGCAGCGAACGAACAGCAACTTCAGATTGAACATTTAAAAGAGAAATTGAGCGGACTGAGTTCCGAGTTGAAAGCCACGGTGGATCTAAGTATCCGTTTAAGGGGGCAATCAACCCAGCATAAGCGCGATGTGGCGCGGTTGTGGGAGGATTTTCTGGGGCAGTTATTTTCCTACATTAAACAACAAAGCAAACAGTCGCGGGAAAACCTGCTGGAAGGAATTTCCTGGACAAGAATGAAATTTTTATAAATTTATGCAAATGATCAGTAAGATGGAGTTGGTAAAGTATTTGAAGGCCCCGGCTGTTGCCAACCGCTTACTTATTTCCAACGAAAAACACCGCATTTAGGCAAATGCGGTGTTTTTCGTTGTGATTTCAGGCATTGTGAAAATGAATTTTAGGGGAATTTTCGCCAACTTGTTTTTCCAGATTTTTCTGTAGTAACAAGCCCGGCTTCAGATAATAATAGTGTTCGTTACATAAAATGAACGCCGGGAAGGGAGCTATTCGTGGATATTTATTTTACGATATTGTTAGGTTTATCGGTAAGTATGGATGCCTTGTTTGCGGGCATGTCCTATGGGTTCAAAGGGGTATCGCTCAAGAAAAATGCGTTTTTGGTTTTGGGTACGGTGACCTGTGGTTGTACTGCGGCTGCCATGTGGTGCGCACGTTTACTGGGTCAGTTTTTGGATTTACGTCTGGCGATGCTGGGCGGAGCGGCAATATTAATTGGTCTGGGCTTTTGGAATTTATTTCAGGAATATTTTACGAAAAGCCTGCTGGATAGCGATTATGAAACTTCATCTAAACAACTTATCATTCATTTGGGGCGGATGATGGTCTGTATCAGGGCTAAACCCGAGACTGCCGATATAGACGGCTCAAGGGATATATCTTGTTATGAGGCTTTATTATTGGGGTTGGCATTGGGCCTTGATAACATGGTCGCGATTTTTGCCGCCAGTTTATTAAAAATATTGCCCTGGTATTCACCAGGCGTAATGGGATTAACACAGGTTTTGCTTATTTTTGGGGGGCTGCAAATAGTGCGGCTTTTGAAATTTAGCAGCTATGAAAAGTATTTAGCATATCTTCCCGGGACGATCCTGGTCATTCTGGGTTTGTTGAGATTAAGGTAGTGAAGTGAAAAAACACTGGCATAGGAATGGGGATTGTGCTAATATATAAATATACTTAGATATGTTTATATGTAACACTTGCTAACCGGTCAATGCAGCAACAGGAGGAATCAATAATGGAGAAGCTGGCGCAGTTCTACAAAGCCCTGGGAGATGAAACCCGGCTGAAAATCATTGCATTACTCTTTAACAAAGAATTATGTGTCTGCGACATATTTGCAGCCTTCAACCTGTCGCAGCCGGCCATCTCGCACCACCTTAAAATCTTAAAACAAGCGGGGGTGGTGAATGACAACCGGGTTGGTAAATGGATTTATTACGGGCTTAATCCGGAGGCCTTGAACGACGTGGACCTGTTCTGGCAGAAAATGAAACGGGGAGCCGCGGAAAAGATACCGCGGGAACCTCGTTGTGCCGACTGAAAATAGCGATTACGACTCATGTAATTGTGAGTTATGGCAATCTCTAATACGAGGCAGACAACAAGGAAAGTATAAAAAAGAGGGGGTGTGCCACCTGCTTTAATAGCCCAATTTTTCCGGAATAAAAACAGAAAGAGGTGTAAAGAATGACTCAAGCAGAGCCTAAATTGTCCTTTCTGGACAGGTTTTTGACCCTGTGGATTTTTCTCGCGATGGCGGTTGGCGTTATCGGAGGCTACATTTTTCCGGGGGTCGCCGTTTGGCTGGATAAAATGTCGGTGGGTACAACATCAATTCCCATTGCGATCGGTCTCATCGTAATGATGTACCCGCCCCTTGCAAAGGTTAAGTACGAGGAATTAGGCAAAGTTTTCAGAAACACGAAGGTTGTGGCATTATCCCTTATTCAAAATTGGCTCATCGGGCCTATTCTTATGTTTACCCTGGCTATTTTATTATTGGCAGATAAACCGGAGTATTTGGTAGGACTTATTCTCATCGGCCTGGCCCGCTGTATTGCCATGGTAATTGTGTGGAACACATTAGCTAAAGGCGACACCGAATACGCGGCCGCTTTAGTGGCCCTGAACTCAATTTTTCAGTTGGTCTTCTATTCTATTTATGCCTACTTATTTATCACGGTTATTCCCCGGTGGATAGGTTTTAAAGGCATGGAAGTGCATGTCTCCATGGCGGATGTGGCCATGAGTGTCGGTATTTATCTGGGCATACCCTTTGTGGCCGGCTTTTTAACCCGAATGTTCCTTATGCCCGTGAAAGGCCGGGCATGGTACGAGGGCAAGTTTATCCCCAAGATCAGTCCGCTAACCTTAATTGCGCTGCTTTTCACCATTGTGGTGATGTTCTCGCTGAAAGGCAGCTATATCATCACCCTGCCCATGGATGTCGTGCGGATTGCGATTCCGCTGCTTATCTATTTTGTGATTATGTTTCTGCTGTCCTTTTTCCTTAGCTGGCGTTTCGGCGTTAATTATGCGCAGTCGACGACCCTGGCTTTCACGGCCGCCAGTAATAACTTTGAATTGGCAATTGCCGTTGCGGTGGCCATTTTCGGCATCAATTCCGGGCAGGCCTTTGCGGCCGTAATCGGACCGCTGATCGAAGTGCCGGTAATGATTTGGCTGGTCAATGTCGCGTTGTACTTTGGACGGAAATTTTTTACCGAATCCGGGCGGGCAATCACCGGAGACAGCCAATAGGCTGAAGGGAATCCCTGTTGTAGTAGATTGAATCCTGTAATGAGGTGGAGAACGTGAGCCAAAATATGCTCCCCAAAAGCTGTTGAACATCCGCAGAGATTAATCGTGCTGGTCAGCACAAAGAGAAACACCTTGAAAACTGCATGGTTTGCGGCGGCAAACTTACTTATCAGATACATTCCAGGGAAGTAACCTGCCACTACTGTGGCAAAACCGTTATGGCATCCGTCTTTTGTCCCCATGGCCATTACGTTTGTGACGACTGCCACGGAGCGGGATATTATGATTTTCTCGAAAAAACCGTGTTCGCGGCAACCGGAAAAAACCCGATGGACATAGCCGAATCGCTTCTCAAAGGACCTTTTTTGCCGTCACTGGGCCCGGAGCATCATGCCATCGTGACGGCGGCTCTGCTAACAGCAACAAAGAACGTTGGGCCGATTGCATTGCCGGACAAATCTCAACGCACTATCAGTGACAAAGATATTCGTGAGGGTATGCAGCGCATGCAACGCCTGCCTGCCTGTACCTGCGCCTATCATGGCGCATGTGGGGCTGGACTCGGGGTGGGAGCATTTATAAGCATTCTTTTGGGGGCAACATGTGCTAAAGATATCGAGCGGACCCTTGCCATGCGGGCGACGAATGCCGCGCTGGCTGCCATCGCAAACTGCGGCGGGCCCGGCTGTTGTAAGCAGAGTGTGCGTACGGCAATTTTAGTTGGAGTGGAGATCTTAAAGGAACTCTTTCACATTAAGTTGCCTGTTAGCTATCCACGATGTTTCCACATGAAAGACACAACGCATGGCTGTAAAGGCGTGCATTGTCAGTTTGCCCGCTAGTTCGGGGGGAAGTTCGTGGATAATGTGTAGAACTTTATAAGAAAAAAATGCAGGCCGAAACAGTCCTTTCAGATTCACGAGTTATTTGAAAGGACTGTTTTCGTTTGTTTTAAGGCAGAGACTTTGAAGTGGTTTGATTTTTACTTGGTCCCCTGGCGTATGGTCGGGGACATTCGTAGTAAGTGGCAAAAGCTGATGGATGGTCATTGAAAAATCAAAAGTTCTTCAGAAGATCTTCACAGGTGCTTCAAAAGCAACTGGTATGATAATGAACGAATAGCATCCCCGCCAACGAAGGCCAGAGAAATATAAGACAGTAACGATGCGGCAGCATATCTTAAGCATTTGGGAAAAAGAGGATATAGATGGTGGATATTGAACCATAAGGGGGGAGGCGAAGTAATGGACATTTTAATCCGGCCCGCGTTAATAAAGGATAGTACAATATTAACTGCTATATCATTTGCGTCAAAACGGTATTGGAATTATCCCGACTGTTATTTTGACAGCTGGAAAGACGAACTGACCATAACGCCGTCTTATATAAAAGATAACCTAGTATATGTGGCGGAAACGAAGGGACAGGTTATAGGCTATTTCTCGTTGGTAGAAGTGAGGCATGATTTCTGGGCGGGCAAGGTGTTCGTTAAGAAGGGGTTTTGGCTGGAACACATTTTTGTTCTGCCCGAATACATTGGTAAGGGTATCGGCACACAAATGATGGAGTATTTAATCTCTATCTGCAAGAGTAAGGATGTTGGAAGAGTGCGCATCTTTTCGGACCCTAATGCCAAAGGTTTTTACGATAAGATCGGGGCTAATTATACGGGCGAATCGCCCTCCAGCATTGCGGGCAGAACAGTTTCGTTATATGAATTGGATATTTGAGGATTGGAGAGAGATGAAACAGCCATGTGCTTAACGTGTGATATTATTGCAGGTAAAGTTGTGCCGGCAGGGGGCATAATCTACCAAGATGACTGGATCATTTTGCACCATTGCATCGATATAAACATTGCAGGGTATTTGATTGTTTCACCCGTGCGGCATGTGGAGACATACGGGGATTTGCACGAAGCGGAAATTCGAAAAATCGGCGTACTAACGAAAGATATTACAGCCATACTGAGTGAATTTAATGGCGTGGAAAAAATATATCTGGCTAGTTTTGGGGAAGAAACAGCTCATTTCCATGCGCATATTTTTCCCCGGTATAAATGGATCATCGATCATCACGCGCAAGATGTATGTTTAGGCAATAAAATTGACGGGGCCAAACTGTTAAGTATTTGTCGCGAAAAATACAAAGTTGAGGGACAGATCATGGAGAATGATGGCATCCGGGATGTGGTGGCGAAGGTGAGAAACAGACTTAGAAAGAAATTAGGCTTGCAGGATAAAATCCTGCAAGCCTAATTTCTTTC
>DHRA01000043.1 GCA_002411145.1 Firmicutes bacterium UBA5324
GTTTTCGCCAAATAGAAATCTTTTTATGTTGCCCTTAAAATACCAAGGGCCCATTTCCTATCCATCCCGTCAACGATGCTTTAGTTTTTTGAAAAAATTTTATCCCCAGGTATAGATGTCGCCATTTTGCATAAAACATGCTTATTTATGGTTATACTTTTTCATTCACCGGGACAAGCACGCGGGTGATGTAACCGGCGTCGTCCAGTCGCACCGAGCCCTTGGCGTCTATTTCCAGATAAATTTCCTGCGCATATCCCGCCGGGGTATACTCACGCAGAGCAATATAGCGGCGCAAAGCCTCATAAGCCTCCCCCAGACCGTAATAACCGCCCCGGTAATTGACCGCGACCGCGCCGCCGGAGGGATAGAGCACCGCTTCGGACGGCGCGGTCTTTTTATCCACCGGCAAACAGGCGGTGACGACGAAATCGGTCACCTTAAATTCGCCCTGCAAAAGCCCGTCGTCCGGATATTCGCAAAATTCCGGCCAGGCCCTGCTGATAGGGATGCCGCTGCGGATAAGCTCGTCATAAAATTCACCGATGGCCGTAAGCGCATGCTCCCCGTTCCTTGCCTGGATCGTGCGGCAAAGGCACAAGCGCTCCGGCAGAACAATCTCATACACGGTCAGGTCTCCGGGCGCTGTTTCCCGGATCTTCAGATCCTCAATCGCCCGGCTCAACAACTCGCGCCGCTCCTCCAGCTCCGCAATTTTTTGCTCCGTACGCTTATGGCCGTCCAGATAGTCCTTGACCTCCGGCAGGGACAAACCTGCGTCCTTCAGCCCCAGTATTGCGCGCAGCCGGAGCAGGTCTTCCCGGCTGTAATAACGGTAGCCCGAGTCCGGGTCCCGGTACGCCGGCTGCAAAAGTTGTTTCGCTTCGTAAAACCGCAATGCGTTGATGCTCACCCCGCAGGCGGCGGCGATCTCGCGAATATAAAACAAGCCTTCCGGTTTCGCCATATAGCAGCCCTTCTTCCGAAAAATTTAAAAAGGCCCAAAATATTGCTCTTGTCGAATATTCTTGACTCTCGTGTTAACACGAGGTTTACACTGAGAATACCATGGGACATCAGCCAAGGCAAGAAAGGGTTTCACAGAAAAGAGGGTGACGGATATGAGCTTTTACAGCTATTGCCTTAAGCAAGGCAAGGAATATCTGCTGGAGCAGTGGGACGCGGAAAAAAACGCGCCGCTTACCCCCGAAAGCATCGGCAGCACCAACACCACCCGGGTCTGGTGGAAGTGTGAAAAGGGCCATGGATGGCAGACTCAGCTGGCTTCCCGCGCCCGGGGAAATTCCGGATGTCCCCTCTGTATGCGGGAAAAAATAGCGGCGCGGGTGGAAAACCGCCGCGCTGCCGAAGCCAAAAAAAAGCAGGCCCGTGGACGAAATGCAAAAACAGGAGGTAAAGAGAAATGAAAAGAAAATTTTTGAGCCTACTGCTGGCGCTGTGCATGCTGATGACCCTGCTGCCGGTCACGGCGCGGGCGCCGCGCCGATTCAGAGCGCCCTGACGCAAGGCGCAATCTTCTCGGCAGCGGCCAACGGATTGGGCACAAGCTACGCGACAGGCGCAACGGTGACCATGCCGGCACCCTGTACGCCATTTGGGAGGATATACCTCCTATCGTTACCACAGGCACCATCAGCGGCACAGTCACCGACGGCATCAATCCGGTATCCGGCGCTACCGTCAGCCTGACGGCGAGCGGCAGCGTTTATTCCGCTATAACCGGCACGGACGGCAGCTACAGCATTGCCAACGTGCCTGCCGGAACAGGTTATACCGTAACAGCCGGCAAGTCAGGCTATAACAGCGGCAACATCACAAATGTGGCCGTGACGGCTAATATCATAACATCCGGTATAAATATCGCCTTAACAACCGCCCCTGCCGACGACAGCAGCGGCTACACGCCGGCCAGGACCATTACCGTAACCGAGAGCGGCAGTAATCTGTTCAGCGGCAGCAAGGGCGGGATCCAAGCGCAGGCCAACATGGGCAACGCTTTTTCCGACTCTGTAGAAGTTAAAGTCACGAATGCAGATGAAGGCTCATTCGGCCTCAGCTCCGGGAGCGAGGTCTACCCCTTCGACATTTCTCTGTACCGCAGGGGCACCAACACCAAGCTCCAGCCCCGGGAGGGCTATGCCGTGACCATCTCCCTGCCGGTGCCGGATGAACTGCTGGATAGAAAAGAGCAGATCTCTGTAGTACACAAGTCTGAAGGCGGCAGGGTTACAACGCTTGCTTCCCGGCTTGAGCAGAAAAACCATGTCTGGTACCTTATCTTTGAGGCTACGGACTTCTCCCCTTACGCTCTGGTGGTGAGCAATACGGTCCCCGGCAACGAACCGGCTGATGTGCCGGCAGGGGTGCCGTATTACCTTGATGCCGACGGAAGCCAGGTGTTCATCGGCTTCGCGGCGAACAGCAAGTACATAGCGCCCTCCGGCGTGACGGTGCTCTTCATGGAAAATTCCCAAAGCTTTACAGACGTATCCGGGCACTGGGCGGAAGAATATATAAACTTTGTAGCCGAACGCGAGATATTCGCCGGAACCGGTCCTAATACATTCTCCCCGGAAACCGGCATGACCCGCGCTATGTTCGCAACCGTGGTCGGGC
>DHRA01000085.1:0-159 GCA_002411145.1 Firmicutes bacterium UBA5324
CAGGGCAAAGTCATGCGCGGAGGGGGGCATTTTACCTTTTTTCACCATCATCTGTCGTGCTTCATGACAAATTTCACCCATGTCCAATTTGCCTGGACAGACATTTTCGCACTGGCCGCAAAGGGCACAGGTGTTGATCATCTTATTTGCCTGATGAAT
>DHRA01000085.1:268-827 GCA_002411145.1 Firmicutes bacterium UBA5324
ATCATCTTATTTGCCTGATGAATGCCCATGACAATGGATAAATTGTTGTATACCGACCGGGCATAGCTCTTGGGATAGCCGCCATAATGCCGCAGGTATTCACAGGCCTTTACACATTCCATACACTCGCAGGACAGGCAGCGGCCGGCTTCCTGCGCCGCTTCCTCCTTGTTATAGCCGCCGGCAGATGCTCTGGCCGCCACTCTGGGCTGGGGCTTTACGCCCTTAATGTTGGTATACAGCTTCGAGGTGTAGGGTCCTTCATGTACCCGGTTGGCCGTCAGCGAAGCGCCTTGCATAAAACGGTCCATGGAAACAGCCGCCATCCTGCCGTCACAAACATCGGAAATCGGCGCAGGCTTTGCTGCCCCGCAGCGACGCAGACTGCCACCGGCAAAAACCTTCGCGTGGCTCGTGGCCAGTGTTGCCGGATCAATGGCGATGTTCCCTGCCGCATCACGCGCCAGTTCCAGATCGATGGCATGCGTTTCCTTACAGCCCACGCCCAGATATACGGCATCAAACTCCTCACATAACTGGGCAAAAGACATTACCGAAC
>DHRA01000085.1:1002-1432 GCA_002411145.1 Firmicutes bacterium UBA5324
ATTCTCCGAATATTGCAAAATCTGCTGCAATTAATTGGCGGGGTAATTGCTCTTCCGAAAAGTCCCAAAGACTTCCGCCCAAGCGATCCGTTGCCTCAAACACGGTTACTGCGTATCCCTTGCGGGCCAGTTCCAGGGCCGTCATCATGCCGCTAAGCCCTGCGCCGACAACCGCCGCCTTTTTGTCTTTCATACGGGGAACGGTTATCTTAACCGGTTTTTCATGCTGTTCAACACAAACCCGTTCCAGCGCGTTGATCGAGATAGCCTCGTCAACTTCCTTCCTTTTGCAAACCCCCCGGCAGGGCTGATCGCAGACCCTGCTGATAATGCGCGGAAAGGGTACCGCCTTATGATATAAGGAAACACTTGCCGCATAGTCGCCTTTACGCATAGCGGCAATCATTCCGCGGGCATCAACATGGACCGG
>DHRA01000085.1:1651-14293 GCA_002411145.1 Firmicutes bacterium UBA5324
CTTCCCCTGTACAGGGGAAGCCTAAAACGAACTAAAAGCAATTATACTTTTAAATTCGTTTTAGGCTATTCCTCTAAAATACACCTATATTGTTCGCTATTTAGAAGATACTATCCCTGCAAGCTGCAGAAGCTTATTTTTTCAGCGCTTCCAAACCGGCTTTAACTTTTTCCGGCAGGGCGGGTACGGCAAAGAGACGTACGCCGCAAGCGTTGTAAATAGCATTGAGGATTGCAGGATGCGGAGAGGTCAGCGGGCCTTCGCCGCAACCGGCAGCACCGTACGGTCCATGTTCACGGGGAGTTTCGAGATAGATCAGTTCCAAATCGTCCGGAACGTCCTTAATGAAGGGCAGACCGCAACCCACAAGGCTGGTATGCTTCTTGAGGTCTTCAAAGTCCTCGGTCAATGCAAGGCCGATACCTTGGGCAAGAGCACCATAGACCTGACCGTCAATAGTTGTTTTGTTGGTGATGGTACCGAAGTCACCGATATGGGTGAATTTAACAACGGTAACTTTACCGGTCTTCATGTCGACTTCTACTTCAGGCATAAATACGTCGTACATGTAGATGCAGAACGGATCGCCCTGGCAGGTATCGGAACTGCAGTCAGTACACATGGAAGCAGCCCAGGATCCGTCATAACGTGTCGGGATCTTTTCGGCAACCATTTCTTTGTAGGTCCGGAAAGTGCCATCGGATTTCCGCATGGCGTTTACTAACATTTCGCAGGAAACGCGGGTGGCGTTACCGGTCATAACGTTCTGACGGCTGCCGCCGGAAGGACCGGAGGCCGGGGTGTAGGCCATGTCGTTCATGACCAGTTTGATTTGGTCAGGCGTGATGCCCATTTGACGCAGAGTTTCATGTGCCATTGTCAAAGTGGACAGGTCGGAACCTTGACCATGATCCTGCCAGGAGTTACCCACGGTGATGGTGCCGTCTTCATTCAGACGGGCCCATGCATGGGAGCTGTCAACACCGTCAAGGCCGCAGCCATAAATACCGAGGGCAAGACCTACGCCGCGTTTTTTCTCCGGCGTGGAGAGTTCTTTACAACGTTTTTTGGCTTCTTCATATTTGGGCTTGAGGATGTCAAACATTTCCTCGAAGCAGAACACTTCCGGTACTTGGCCGGTAGGTGTGGTTGCACCGGGACGATAGATGTTTTTGTAACGGAGATCGAAGGGATCCATGCCGAGTTTTTCAGCCAGGATGTCGATGGCGATCTCGGAGGAGAGGAAGGCTTTCGGGGAACCATAAGCCCGGAATGCGGAGCCCCAGCCATGGTTGGTACATACGCATTTACCTTGACCGCGGATATTCTTGATATCATAGCCGGCACCGGTGAATTGGCCTTGACGCATGCAGTTCAAGTCGCCGAATTCGCTGTAAGGACCATGGTCGAGCCACCATGCGGTTTCCATACCCAGAATCTTGCCGTCTTTGGTGGCAGCCAGTCTGGTTTTAACCAGGGCGGGTGAACGCTTACCGGTGTAAGTGATTTGTTGGAACATGTTGAAGTTCAGGGAAACGGGTTTGCCGTCGCAAGCGATACAAGCAACTGCTAAGATTGCTTCGTTGGTCGGGCTGAATTTATAACCGAAGGTAGCGCCGGTCGGGTTAGCAACAAGACGCAGTTGGTCGGGCTCAAGTCCGCAGCCGGCAACGATCATGGCATGATGCAGATGCAGCGCGATGGACTTGGAGTGAACGGTAATACGGCCTTCTTCATCGGTGTAAGCACAACCGCAGTCAGGCTCCAGCGGTAAGTGCGGCTGACGGCTGCAATAAGTTTCGGCTTCCGCGACAACAACATCGGGACGGGCGAAAATCGGCGCCGTGTCTTCACCTTTAACAACGCCTTGCTCATAGTAAATGTTGGGGGTACCGGGATGAATTTCGATGGCGTCCGGAGCCATGGCGGCCGGAGCGCTCATGTATGCAGGCAATACTTCGAGGTCGACTTTAACCGCTTTCGCAGCTGCTTTAGCATGCTCTTCGGTGTCGGCGGCTACGATGGCAATGGCATCGCCGAATTGGAATACTTTCTCGTCGCAGAGGATCGGACGATCCCAGCCGTCGCCTTTATTGGCCGGGAAGGTGATCAAGCCGCTGATGCGGTTTTTGCCTTTAACGTCTTTATGGGTAACGATTTTATATACGCCGGGCATTTTTTCTGCGGCAGAAGTATCAATGCCTTTAATGTTGGCATGGGAAACTTCCGCTTGCACGAGGGCAAGACGCAGGGTGCCGGCAGGCATTTGCAAAGCAACATCGGCGCCAAAGTCCCAGGTACCGGTAACTTTGGAGATAGCGGACGGACGAATATAGGTGGTGCCGTAGATTTTGTTGCCTACGGGCTTGAAGATTAACTCATCTTTATTCATTTCACCGCGCAGACATTTTGCGGCGGCCATAACGGCGTCAACCAACGGTTTGTAACCGGTGCAGCGGCAAGCGTTGCGGTTCTTTTGGAACCAGTCGCGCACATCTTCACGGGTGGGATTGGGATTCTTCTCCAATAAAACTTTGGCGGACATGATAAAGCCCGGGCTGCAGAAACCACATTGCGCACAACCGTAAGCCATCCAGGCCACTTGCAGCGGATGCAGGTTTTTCGGGGTGCCAACGCCTTCAATTGTAACGATCTTAGCTTCGTCGGCCACTTTTTTCATTTTGACGATACAAGAACGGACTACTTCACCATTCAAAATAATGGAACAGGTACCGCATTGACCTTGATTACAGCCGACTTTACAGCCGGTCAGCAAGAGCTGTTCCCGAAGTACGCTAGCCAACGTAGCTTCAGAATCAACAATCAACGTTCTGTCCAGACCGTTAATGTTGAATGTTCTTTTTTGCAATGACATTTTCTACTTCACTCCTTGTAATTGATTTTGTATTTCAGAGGCTAAAACCTCTAAAATCCTTTGCAGACCCGACTACAATACGGGTATTGAAAAACCCCTTGCCATTAACCTTTGCCAAAGGGACAATGCGGATATTGGCAAGGATCACACCCTGCGCAGAGCCCTCCATGGGCAAGGCGGGCAATGTCCTTGCGGGTGACTTCTTCCCCGGCCAAAATCCGGGTGACAACAAGATCAAAGATCGTCGCCTTATGATACATGGCACAGCCCGGCACGCCCAGGATAGGTACATCGCCGATCCGGGCCAGCATGAACATGGATCCGGGTAATACGGGCGCGCCATACGTAATTACCTGTCCGCCGGCTGCGCGTATCCCGGCAGGAGTTACGTCGTCCGGGTCCACAGACATCCCCCCGGTGGTGATCACCATTTCCGCCCCTTCGTCAATTAAGGTTGTTATGGCCTCGGCAATCATGGCCGTTTTGTCATCGGCAAATATTTGACGCAATACAACGCTGCCCAATTCGTGGATTTTTCTCTCCATCACCGGGCCGAATTGGTCTTTAATGCGTCCATGGTAAACCTCGCTGCCCGTGGTTACAATCCCCACCTTCAGCGAGCGCAGCGGTTTTATCTCCACCACCGGATAGTTGGTTTTTCCGAGTTGTTCAACCCGGCGTATTTTATCGGCATCGATGACCAGCGGCACCACCCGACAGCCGGCGACAACTTTGTCGCAATCAACCTGTTGATTGGTATGAATTGTCGCTAACACGACCTCGCTGATATCGTTAATTTCCTCCAGGGCGCGGGTGTTGATTTTCAGCAGACCGTTCATCACCGCACGCAATTCAACCTTTCCTTCAACCGGTTCCGTTATTACAAGACCCGGTCCCGCCACCGCCTTAGCGATCCGCGTCGCCGCCTCGTTTTCATGGAGTACATTTTCATTTACTTCCCAAACATAAAGATGCTCTTTGCCCAGTCTGAGCAATTTAGGGATGTCCTCTTTTTGCACAATGTGGCCCTTTTTATAAGCGCGGCCTTTTACTTTGCCGGGAACAATTTCCGTAATATCGTGATACAATACCATTCCTTCCGCCTCATACACTGGTACAACCTTCATTTGTTCACCCCTTCACAAAATTTTTCAATAAATGCCAAATTTCAGGTACTGCACAAAACACGGTATTATAATAATGCACATACAAATAAAGCAAAGTGCATTCTAAAGAATATCAGCGCTTTGCCTCACGTGTCTTGGTCAGCACCCATATTCCTCTTTTTACCGCAGGCGAATGCAGAACAAACCCGCGAAAACCGAACCAGTATAATTTCTTCTTGCCCCTGATTTTTGTGAGCATTTTATATATAACGCAAACTTCGTGCCAAAAAAACAATAAAAAAAGCTGCCGGGCTTGGCAGCTTTGTAAGACACTGGTTTTATTTTTTTATTATTCTGTTTCTTTGCTATTAAGCGGGCCTTGCAACCTGCGGGGATATGTAGAACTTGTGTTACCTTATTGTATACAGTCGATCGCGTTTATTATACGTTAGAGAAACACCTGTCCCTTGTGAACTGAAAAAGGGGGAACCCAAAATGTAAAAGAGTCTCCTTTGCATTTGGTTTCACCCCTTTCCCGGTTTATTGCCTTAATACGTTCTCTTTGCAGGGGAAATTACCTTTCTTTTGTTGCCGCCGCTTCTTTGAGCCGGTCAAGCCCCGCTTTGACTTTTTCCGGCAGTGCGGGTACGGAAAGGATGCGCACGCCACAAGCATTGTAAATGGCGTTGAGGATCGCGGGATGCGGCGAGGTCAGCGGACCTTCGCCGATACCGGAGGAACCGTAGGGGCCATGCGGACGCGGAGTCTCAACATAGATTAGCTCTATGTCATCGGGGATATCCTTAATGAAGGGCAGGCCACAGCCGACCAGACTGGTGTGTTTCTTCAGGTCTTCGAAGTCCTCGGTCAGGGCAAGGCCGATGCCTTGGGCCAGACCGCCGCAGACTTGGCCGTCAACCGTCGTCTTATTGGTAATAACACCGCAGTCGGTGATCGTCGTAAATTTCACAACCGTTACCTTACCGGTCTTCATATCCACTTCTACTTCCGGCATGAACACATCATATACATAGCTGCAGAAAGGATCGCCCTGACAGGTTTCTTCACTGCAAGCAGTACACATGGAAGCAGCCCAGGTTCCGTCGTAGCGTACCGGAATATTTTCCGCCACCATTTCATCATATGTCCGGAAGGTGCCGTCGCCTTTCTTCATGGCGTTGACAAGCATTTCACAGGACACCCGGACGGCGTTACCGGTCATAACATTTTGACGGCTGCCGCCGGAAGGACCGCTGGCCGGCGTAAAGGCTGTGTCATTCATCACTAATTTGATTTGCTCAGGCGTAATATCCATTTGTTTAAGAGTTTCATGGGCATGAGTAAGGGTTGCCAGGTCGGCGCCTTGACCGTGATCCTGCCAGGAGTCGCCAACCGTTACGGTTCCGTCCTTATTCAGTTCAGCCCAGGCATGGGAACTGTCGACACCGTCGAGTCCACAGCCATAATAACCCAGTGCCAGACCTACACCGCGTTTTTTCTCCGGTGTAGAAAGTTCTTTGCAGCGCTGTTTGGCTTCTTCATACTTGGGTTTCAATATGTTAAACATCTCTTCATAGGGGAACACTTCCGGTGTTTGGCCGGTGGGCGTGGTGGAACCGGGACGATAGATATTCTTGTAACGAAGGTCGAAGGGATCCACGCCCAGTTTTTCAGCCAGGATGTCTATGCATATTTCTGAGGACAAGAAGGCTTTCGGCGAACCGTAAGCCCGAAAGGCGGAACCCCAACCATGGTTGGTTGCTACACACTTGCCTTTACCGCGAATACTCGGAATGTCATAGCCGGCACCGGTAAACTGACCCTGACGCATGCAGTTCAAGTCGCCGAATTCGCTGTACGGACCATGGTCGAGCCACCAGGCGGTTTCCATAGCCAGGATCTTACCGGTTTTGTCCGCAGCCAGTCTGGTTTTTACCAATGCAGGCGAACGCTTACCGGTGTAAGTGATTTGTTGGAACATATTGAAATTCAGGGAAACTGGCTTGCCGTCGCAGGCCAGGCAGGCAACGCCCAGTAATGCTTCATTGGTCGGGCTGAATTTATAGCCGAAGGTCGCGCCCGTCGGGTTGGCAACGAGACGCAGCTTCTCCGGTTCAATGCCGATGCCCGGGCAAATCATGGCATGATGCAGATGCAGGGCGATACTCTTGGAATGAATGGTGAGGCGCCCTTCCTCATCAATGTAGGCGGAACCGCAGTCAGGCTCCAGCGGCAGGTGGGGCTGACGGCTGCAATAAGTTTCGGCTTCCGCGACAACAACATCAGGACGGGCAAAAATCGGCGCCGTGTCTTCACCTTTTACAACGCCTTGCTCATAGTAAACGTTGGGGGTACCGGGATGAATTTCGATGGCGTCCGGAGCCATGGCGGCCGGAGCGCTCATATAAGCAGGTAATACTTCCAGATCAACTTTAACCTTTTTGGCAGCCGCTTTGGCATGTTCTTCCGTGTCGGCAGCCACGATGGCAATGGCGTCGCCGAACTGGAATACTTTCTCGTCGCAGAGAATCGGACGATCCCAGCCATCCCCTTTATTGGCCGGGAAGGTAATCAAACCGGTAATCCGGTTTTTGCCTTTTACGTCTTTATGGGTAACGATTTTGTACACACCGGGCATTTTTTCCGCGGCCGAAGTATCGATGCCGTTTATATTGGCATGGGATACTTCCGCCTGCACCAGCGCCAGCCGCAAAGTGCCGGCAGGCATTTGCAACGCAACATCGGCGCCAAAATCCCAGGTACCGGTGACTTTCGCCAGGGCCGACGGGCGAATGTAAGTGGTGCCGTAAATCTTATTGCCTACGGGCTTGAAGATTAAGTCATCCTTGTTTATTTCCCCCCGGATGACTTTTGCCGCCGCCATAACGGCATCAACTAAGGGTTTGTAACCGGTGCAACGACAGGCGTTGCGATTTTTCTGGAACCACTCGCGTACATCTTCTCTGCTGGGGGAGGGATTACCATCCAACAGCACTTTTGCCGACATAATGAACCCGGGGCTGCAGAAACCGCATTGTGCGCAACCAAAGGCCATCCAGGCCACTTGGAGGGGATGCAGGTTCTGCGGTGTGCCAAGACCTTCAATCGTAAGGATTTTCGCATTGTCCGCTACTTTTTTCATTTTCACAATACAAGAACGAACCACTTCTCCGTTGAGGATAATTGAGCATGTGCCGCATTGACCTTGATTACAGCCGACTTTACAGCCGGTCAGCAACAGTTGTTCCCGCAGCACGCCGGCCAGCGTGGCTTCAGGCTCCACGATCAAGGTCCTGTCTAACCCGTTGACGTTCAGGATTTTTTTTTGCAGCATGTTTTTCCTTCACTCCTTATTGCTCTGATTTATATTTCAGAAGCTGCGCCTCTAAAATATCCTTGCCGGTACCTCCTACCTGCCAAACAACCGGCTTCCCTTGAAAAAAGGAAATCCCTCTGGGCTTAGGAGAATTTGGCTGCCTTGGATAGATAGAACCTTTCCGTCTGAACCTGCCTGATCGCTTGTCTGTCCGGGACTAAAAAAGCAAAGCGCATATGCAGGAAATCAGCGCTTTGCTTTCTATCATTGGCGTTGCCGCACTGTATTCCTTTTTTAACCGCCATCCGGCAGTTGCCGGAGCGCGAGATGCTTGTAATGTAAATCACGGAATTACTTTTGCGAAAAATCAGTCTTCTTATTATTTTTCTATAGCAAGCTCCGTGCCAAATATCCCCCATAAGAAATCCACCCCGTATAATCGGGGTGGATAAACCATCTTGCCGCGGTTAGCGTCCTTTTGTCCTCCTCCGGACACAAAAGTTGTGAAAAGTGTATTACTATTTTGTAAATATTGGAAACACTTTCTGCACATAATAGTAACGGTCTTCAATTTTTGATAGCATAGGCCTGCATTTTATTATATAAAGTTTTGCGCGATACTCCCAATTCTCTCGCCACCTGACTCACATTTCCCGCATGCCGGTCCAGCAGCATAAGAATCTTTTGTTTTTCCGCGTTTTTGGCCAATTGCTGCCTTTGTTCCCGGTTTTCAAGCACCGGCATAGCCTGTTGCATTAGCGTCGGTTGGGGCCGTACCGGCGGCGCGCAAATTTCCGCGGGCAGGTGACGCAAACCGATGATTCCATTTTCCGCCAGGCTTGCCGCCCGTTCAACCACGTTTTGCAGCTCACGCACATTCCCCGGCCAGCTGTAGCGCTTTAAGCAGTCAAACACTTCCGGTTCAACAAAAAATTTACTGTTCCAGTCGCGGGACAACTTCTCCAGGAAATGATTGAACAGCAGGGGAATATCATTCACACGGCTGCGCACCGGAGGCAGCGTGATGGACATCACATTCAGCCTGTAAAACAAATCCTGCCGGAAGGTGCCGCGTTCCACCTCATGCAGCAAGTTCTTATTTGTGGCGCAAATCAGCCGTACATTTACCGGGATCATTTTATCACTGCCAATCCGCGCGACTTTTTTTTCCTGGATGACTCTGAGCAGGGCAATTTGCTGTTCCAGCGGCATATCGCCAATTTCATCCAAAAACAGTGTTCCGCCGGAGGCCAATTCAAATTTGCCCAGTTTTCCCCCCCGCTTTGCGCCGGTAAAAGCGCCCTCTTCGTAGCCAAAAAGCTCGCTGCCGATCAATTCCCGGGGTATCGCGCCGCAATTCACCGCGATAAACGGGCCGCCATGTTGCGCACTGCGGTTATGAATGGCCTGGGCAAAGATTTCTTTACCGGTGCCGCTTTCCCCCTGCAGTAATATATTCGCCGAAGTCGTAGCCGTCAGCGTGGCCAGCCGAATTACCTCACGGAGTTCTATGCTGTCACCGATAATATCACTGAATTGCAAGGTTGCGTAATAGCCGCTCAAGCGGTTCACCAGGTTCTGCATTTGCTTGATCGGTCTTAAGATGATAATCCCGCCGGTTACAGCCCCCTGCTCATTGATGACCGGCACGCCGGAAGCCAAACAGTGGCAAAGACCGTCCTTCATTTCCAGCATTATTTCCACCTCGGAAAAATGTTTATTAATCGTCAGTTTTTTGTTTTGGGCAGCGGATTTGTTCTCAAATATGCTGTTGACCGGCATACCCAGTACATTTTTCCGGGAATTGTCGAGCATTTCTTTGGCGGCGGGATTTAGTTCAATAATGACTTCCTCCCTGTCCACGATGATTACCCCATCGGAAACCGTATTGAAAAAGTGTCTTAGGCGATTATTAACGAGGGCGAGTTCCTGGTTCTTCCGCTGGATTCTCAGTTGGGCCATAATGGCTTCGGCCGCGGCAGCCACCATGCCCAGGGTATGCAAATGGGTGGCGGAAGATGGCCCGGACATATCCAGAGCCCCCATCACACTTCCGTCCGCATCCTTAATCGGCGCCGCAGAGCAGGTAAGACAGTGATGTTTCTGGCAATAATGCTCCGCGCCGGACACCTGAATGGGTTCTCCCCCGGCCAAGGCAAGACCAATGGCGTTGGTGCCCATTTCCTCCTCCCGCCAGTTGACTCCGGGGAAGAAAGTCCCGGTAACCGGATTTTTCCTGGTGGCGTCGTCACAATGCATTTCTAAAACGCAACCTTTCTCATCCGTCAATACCACCACAAAACCCGATCCTTTAACAAAACCGTAAAGATTATCCATAAAAGGTTTGGCCACTTTGATGAATTTTGCTTTTTCCTGTAGTAAGTCGGCATATTCCTCCGTAGGACAGCCTTGGTAATGGGTGCTCTGATGAGGGTTTACACCTGCTTGACGGCAACGGAGCCAGGATTCGGCTATCGGCGGACGAATAGTTCCGACGTCATACGTTCCTGTTTTTATGAACTTTTCCCATTGTGCATAAATACGATCGTGTATGTTCAATTTCTCAATCGCTGGCATAAAATATCACCTCACGCTGATAAGCCATTCTTTCCCGCTGACGGACAAAGCGAAACTTAATTCAGGTTAAGCTTTTACTCTCTCTGAATTGTAGTCGAACTTCTCCGATGGCCCGGCCTCTCGCCTGTGCCCTTTGGGTATAACTCCCGCTTGCAGAAGCGGGAGTTTGGGTTGTCGCCGTCTGTTCCGGCAGCCCTGCGGCCACTTCATGGCTCGCAGGACATGACCCTAACAGCCGCGACTTTCATCCGGTATCCGTTTTTTCTTCAAATAATCTCCGCCAGTGTTTTTAGGAAGGCACTCATTTCCGCGTCGGAGCCGATGCTGACCCTTAAAAATTCATTGATCCGCGGCTTATCAAAATACCGGACGAGGATCCCCTTTTCCCGTAACTGCTGATAGAGATGGCGGGCGGAAACGGAACGGTGCCGGATAAAAATAAAGTTTGCCTGCGACGGAATCACGGTAAAACCCAGCGGAACGAGGCGGGCAACGGTTTCTTCCCGGGTAGCAATTACTTTGCGCCGTGTTTCCCGGAAATACGCCTCATCTTCAAAGGCCGCCTGCGCACCGGCCAGGGCCACCCGGTCGAGCGTGTAGGAATTAACACTGTTTTTCACCCGTCGGAGCCCTTCGATCAAGTCCGCCTGTCCCAGGGCGAAGCCCACGCGCAAACCGGCGAGGCCCCGGGATTTGGAGAGCGTCTGGACAACGAGGAGGTTGGGATATTTTTCGATCAGCCCGGCCGCCGATTGCCCGCCAAAGTCGATATAAGCTTCATCGACAATGACGATGCGCTCCGTGTTTTTCTTGAGAATTTCCTCAATGGCCGCCAAGCCTATGTACCGTCCCGTGGGGGCATTGGGGTTGGGGAAAATGATTCCGCCGTTGCCGGTAAAAAACCTTTCCACCGGCAGCGAAAAATCTTCCGCCAGCGGGACTAATTGATAATCAATATTGAACAAGTCCGCATATACCGGATAGAAGCTATAGGTGATATCAGGAAATAGAATGGGCTCCCCGGGATTGAAAAAAGCCATAAAAGCAAAAGCCAGTACTTCGTCCGACCCATTGCCCACAAAAACTTGCGCCGGGTTCAGTCCATAATACCGGGCAATACTTGTCCGTAATTCATCGCAGGCAGGTGGGGGGTACAAGCGCAAGCTTTCGTTTACGGCCGCCTTCATCGCCGCCAGCACCCTGGGTGAAGGCGGATAAGGAAGTTCGTTGGTGTTCAGTTTAATATACATTTTGTCTTTCGGCTGTTCGCCCGGAATATAGGGTTCCAGCCTGCGGGCAACTTTACTCCAGTATCGGCTCATTTTCTGTTCTCCCCTCATGTCGCAATCGCTGACAAGATCATATTTAAAACTATTTTATTATAAAAGCTCCGCCGGATGGGCGGAGCCGGGAAAGTCAGTAGTCCGACTAGCTTATTTTTTGGGCCGCCGCAGCACGATGACTGACCAAATCTTCCACGGTAACCACCGGCATGCCATGCCTTTCGGCAAATTCCGCTATTTGCGGCAGCCGGGCCATCGTTCCGTCCGGGTTGGTGACTTCACACAAGACACCGTAGGGTTTTAACCCTGCCAGCCGCATGAGGTCCACCGTCGCTTCGGTATGTCCCTGACGTTCCAATACGCCGCCGGGACGGGCCTTTAAAGGAAAAACGTGACCGGGGCGGTTTAAATCCGAGGGTTTGGCTTGGTCACGGATCGCAGCCTTCACGGTCCTGACCCGGTCGGCGGCCGAGACACCGGTGGTTACGCCGGCGACAGCCTCAATGGAAACCGTAAAAGCGGTCTGGTAACGGCTGGAATTATCCGCCACCATCATCGGCAGAGCCAGGGCGTGAACTTTTTCCTCCGGCATACAGAGACATACGATCCCACTGCATTCACGAATCAACATCGCCATTTGTTGTTCGGTCAGGGATTCGGCGGCAAAAATTAAGTCGCCTTCATTTTCCCGTTCCTCGTCATCGGTGACCAGAACGCCCTGACCCCGGCGCAGCGCGTCAAGCGCGCTCTCCACCCGGGCAAGTGAATCTCCGAAACGCATAAGTAAATTCTGGTTCATAAGTAAATACGCCTCCTGTTCATTATGACTTGCCAGACAGGGCGTAGACACAGACAGCCGCGGGAAAACGATCCATCCAAAAGTGTTGCGAACTGTATGCTGTCTTATCCTCTTTTATCCGGACTATACCGTCGGCTCCGGCCTCTCACCGGATCTGCAGCGTCTTTGCCAGGCAGGCAAAAACACGCTCGCGGGCTTCCCTGACAACAGGGATACCGCCGGTCGGGATTTACACCCCGCCCTGAGAATAAGTCAATAATAGCATACCACTTTCCCTCTGATTGTCAATATGCGCAGGTGCTAACAAGACCGCCCGGCAAAAACGCGGGCCTTCGCCGCTGGCAACGGCAAGGACCCGCGTTTAAAATTCCGGCAAGGGAAGATTTCCCTATTGGTTATGTTCCTTTTTCTCCAAAAGAGCCGCGATACGCTGCAGCGCTTTATTGATGCCCGTGAGCTGCATAAGAAAATAGACGACCACGCCCACGTATAAAACCATAAAGATTATACCCCAGGGAAAGAAACCGCCCACACCATTACCCATCATCAAGCTTATCCCTCCTTTAGCATTAGGATGAACAACACCCGCCTTGATTATACCTGCTCGCCGCCGGACAGGACGCCGCCGGTTTCACCGCAGATTGATCCCGCTTATTCCTCTACGGGTTGACAACCTTCTCTTCCGG
>DHRA01000085.1:14567-19072 GCA_002411145.1 Firmicutes bacterium UBA5324
ATGCCGCCGCCTGTATCTTGCACCGTCACAATTACACCCTCACCCTCGACACGGGTACCGAGAATAAGCCGGCCGCCGCTAGGCATCGCTTCAATGGCATTGCGTGCCAGGTTTAAAACCATCTGCCTGATTTCATTTTCATCGACCAGTACCTTGGGCAGCGGGGAGTCCAGCTTGAGGATTACTTCCTTCCCCTCCAATACCGCGGTTGCATCAATCAGCGGATACAGCCCCTCAAGAATTTTGTTCAAATCCCTTGCTTTAAGATTAATAAGCCTGTTCTTTGCCAGAGATAAAAATTCGGTGATGATCGCATTGGCTCTGTCTAATTCGCCAATCATCACATCTACATGCTCCCTGTCCCGGCCATATTCCGGCCTGCTTTGAAAGAGCTGGAGAAAACCGCGCACCGTGGTTAAGGGATTCCTGATCTCATGGCCGATGCTGGCGGCAATTTCGCCGATGAGGTTCAAGCGGTCCAGCCGGGCAATATTTCGTTCCAGGTGATGCATGGCCGTTCTGTCGATGGAAGCCAGCAAAATACAGGCGTGTCCGCCCATTTCCAATGCGGCCTTTGATACCAGCCAGTCACGGGTTTCCCCCTGTTTTGTACGCACCCGCATATTTTCCATGGTTCCCGGACCGGGTTTGGTCATGCCGGTTTTGCGGTCATCTAACATCAGAATATTTATTTCTGTCTCTGTTTGTCCGATGATCTCGCTGCGCTCATAACCAAGGGCGTTAAGCCAGGCATCATTAACGGCCAGATATTCATAGTCCTTTTCCCGGTAGATGGCCATGAGTGACGGGCTGGCGTTAAAAACCCGGACAAATTGCTGGTTCAGAGACTCAATTTTTTGTTTTTCGATTTGCGCTAAATACATGTTTGCTCTTTTATTCTCACCAATATACTGGTTGATAATTAGTACAAAGATCAGGGAATTGGCCGCCACGGAAATTAAGAGGCCTACGGAAATATCGGCATATTTGACCCAATCGGAATTATAGCCCATAATCAACGCCGGATTCCGGTATTCCAACACAATTAAAGCAAGGGTCATCAATGTCAAACATATGCCCAGTATCATTCTGGCCCGGTCACGCAGCAGAATGGCGATCGTCGCCGAAAATAATATTATGTAGAAGGTGCAGCCGCCCAGCAGCCCCCCGTTGCTTAACCACATCACCGGTGTGACGACAAAAATAAAGCCGACCAGCAACGCGGCAACAGTCCGGTACATTTTGCGCTTCATCGAAAGGCAATACAACATGGCCAGAACCAAACAGTTGCCCGCGCTTATGCCGGTAACTAACAGGCCCATGCCAAGAAAAAAGTTAACCGCAATCGTCCCCGCGGTTATTACAATTCCATATGTCAAGATAGTATTTAACAGACGGTGTTCAAAGGAAAACTCCGTTTTATTACCGATATACTTGTCCCAATTCATGACAACGATTTCTGCTCCTTCCCAGTGACAAATTATTGTATCAATTCGCGAATAATTTGGGTTATCCTGTCAATTATTTTGTAGTAATATGTCATATTCTGGGATGTTTTGTCTAAATACCCTAAATTCCGCCAAATAGTGCGCATCCTTCAGCGGATATTTCACGATAAACGCTTAGTCTCACAAAGAAAAAGAGTACTGACTCCCCTAAAGTCAGCACCCTTTTTTTCTTTGATATCAGTCCCGGAGATCCGTTACACCGGTCTACTGAACCTGACACAAAAGGTCGTTCCCCCCGCGCCGGTGATTACCTCTATTCTGGCATTATGCCGCTGGACGATGCGATAGCATACCGCCAACCCCAGCCCTGTTCCGTTCTCTTTGGTCGTGAGAAAGGGCATACCGAGTTTTTCGTAGATTTCCGCAGGAATACCGCAACCCGTATCTTTTATCGCCAAAACCATATATTTTCCGTCAAAGCAGGTACTGATGGTGACTTTACCGCCCTTTGATACGGCTTCAATGGCGTTGCGCGTAAGGTTCAAAATAAGTTGGCGAATTTCATTTTCATCCGCCAAGACCCCCGGTATATCAGGAGCCAATTCCAGGCATATTTCCTTGCCCTCCAGCAGGGCGGCCGCGTAAATCAAAGGATACAGTCCCTCAATCGTCCTGTTAAGATTATGCGGTTTGAGATTTATCATCCGGTTCTTCGCCAGGGACAAAAACTCGGTAATAATCGAATTGGCCCTGTCTAATTCCGTAATCATGACCTCCATGTTTTGTTTATCCTGGGCGTATTCGTTCCGCCCTTGAAATAATTGCAAAAAACCCCGCACCGTGGTTAAGGGGTTCCTGATCTCATGGCCGATACTGGCGGCAATTTCCCCTACCAGATTTAGACGGTCCAAATGGGCGATTTTCCGTTCCATGTTGTTAAGCACCGTTCTGTCCATGGCGGAAAGCAGAATACAGTCCTGCCCCTCAATCTGAATCTTGGCCTTGGATATAAGCCAGTCCCGGGCTTCCCCTTGTTTTGTGCGCACTTTAATTTCCGCCAGTGTGCCCAGGGTCAATTCGCTTAAGTCCACCTGCCGCTCTTCCGGCAGCAATATGTCGACCTGGTCCTGCGTCAGACCGATGATTTCGTGGCGTTCGTAGCCGAGGGAAGCCAGCCAGGCGTCATTGACCGCCAAATACACGTAATCCTTTTCCCGGTAGATAGCCATTAAGGCCGGGCTGGCATTAAAGACGCGCCCGAACTGACGGTTTAATGATTCAATCTTTTGCCTGTCCATCTCTGCTAAATATTGATTGGCTCTTTTGTGTTCATCAATATAGTGGTTAATGATCACTATAAACAACGCGGTATTGACCATGATTGCGATTAATAATCCGCAGGAAATGTCGGCATATCTGGCAAAGCCGGAGTTGTAGCCGCTGATCAGTAAGGGATGCCCATACTCCGCGACGATTAAACCCAGCGTCACAAGGGCCAGACAACCCACCATGACAATGCGCAAATAGCCGCGCAGCAGAATGGCGATCGTTGAAGAAAATGTCAAAATGAAAAACGTACTCCCGCCCGACAAGCCACCGTTAGTAATCCACAGCACCGGTGTCGTAATAAAAACAAGCAGAAAGATTACGCAGAACCTCGCCAGACGGCATTTTTTCCTAACCAGGGAAAGATAGTACAAAATGCCAAAAATAAAACAGAGCACGCCGCTGATCCCCACAATCACCGGACCAAGGTCCAGCAGATAATTCATTACCATCGCCAGCGCCGTGATCCCAATGCCATATACAAGTATCGTATTTAATACCCTGTGTTCAAAGGGAAAGTCTGCTTTGTTGCCTATGAAGCTGTCGTAATTCATCCCAATACCGCTTTGCTCCTTCCCCTGACAAATCTCATTTGCCGCCCATGAAGTCCTGAAAGCTGCGGACAATTTCCGGATCAAACTGCGTACCGCTGCCTGCAACAATTTCCGCTAAAGCCGCCCCTTTATCCATGGCCCCTTTATAAGGACGGCTATGCGTAATTACATCATAAACATCGACAACGGAAAACATGCGGGCGATAAAAGGTATCTGCTCTCCCTTCAGGCCGCAGGGATAACCCAAACCGTCCCACCGTTCATGAACTGCCAGCATTATTTCCGCCAATGCCGTCTCCCCAAGGGAGAAAGCCAACCGATAGCCAATTTCGCTGTGGCTTTTCATGACTTCCCAGTCGGACCCGCTCAAGGCCCGGGGGCTGCCCAGGATCTCCGCCGGGATCGCAACCTTGCCGATATCATGCAGCTTCGCCAGTTTGGTGAGTAGCTTTATGGGGGTTCCGGAAACAGAATCAGTCTCCAAAAAAGCCGCGAACTGCAGGAGCATTTCCTGTACTCTTTCGGTGTGTCCCTCATTTTCAAAGCACCGGCCGGTAAGCATACTTTCCAAATTGGCCACAATATTACGGCGTACTTCTTTGCTTTTTAAGAGTTTATCGCTATACATCACGCTTTCCGCCACACTAAGCAGTTCGGCAAGGTGGGGCGCACCCGTCTCTTTCGTGGCCGTGCCAAGGGCGGCGCTCAGGGGGATCGTACCGTCAACGGTTTCATTGCAGGCGCTGCGGATTCGCTCACATACCTTTAAGCAGCTTTGCTTATTGGTGTTAGGCAGTAAGATAACAAACTCGTCCCCTCCCCACCGGGCGACAATGTCCGATTTACGGCAAGACTTTTGCAGTGCCCGGGCCAATAAAGTCAGCAGCAGGTCTCCCTGCTGGTGTCCAAAAACATCGTTAGCCAGCTTCAAGCCGTTCATATCCACCATAATTACACTTAACGGCAAAACCGCCTGTTTTTCCATGGCCGGTAACACCGCCTCAATATACGCCCTATTGTGCAGTGAGGTTAGTTTGTCGTGGTAACTGAGGAAATGAATCTGCTCCTCCGCCCTCAGTCGCTCCGTGATATCAGTCAGAATCATCATCACTACGCTGTTTTCCGTATCCTCCGGCTGGGATATCAGTTTGCATTCTACCTGAATATCCTTATGCCC
>DHRA01000085.1:19299-22880 GCA_002411145.1 Firmicutes bacterium UBA5324
CTGTACTGGCGATCTACCTTTAGATCCTGACCGAAAGTGAGAAACCCCTGATTCGCGTTATCCAGTAAATTTTGGATTTCACTTTGGCGCCGCTGCAATATCCGCCCCTGAATATCACTGATATGGAAAACCTTTTTCGTAATCATGAGCAGTTTACGGTAACTTTTGGCCAAGAGTTTGTAGCGCGGCATAAGTTCATTGCCGGCAAAGCGCTTGTCGGCAACATCCTCCGTCGCCGCTTGCAGCACGTTTAGTTCTGCTTTAAATAAATCTTCATTTTTCATCGCCATAGGCACCCACCCGTTTATCTTAGTGAGAATCCCACTACCGTTATATCATCCCGTTGCGCTTCAGTCCCCATATATTCGCGCAGCGCGGCCTCAAAGGCTTTTCCTTGTAAAGACATTGCTTCCCGGCTTTGACCGGAAATGATCTGCAGCAGCCTTTTCCTGCCCAGGGGGTAATCTTTTTCCCCGCCATTCTGATCAACGTAACCATCCGTTGTTAAATAAAATTTGTCCCCGCTTTTTATCTGCCAACTCTGACTGGAAAATTCCATATTGCGCGCGGAGCGGCGGTAGCCGATACTTTTACTGCCCCCCTTTAATACAGTGACTTGACTCTCACTGTTAATATAGAGACATATTTTCGCGCCGGCAAAGCTTAGCTGCCGCTTACGCTGGTCAAGCCGGCAAATACCGATATCCAGCCCATCATCGGTCATCTGCCCACGGTCATTGCGATGCAGGGTTTCCTTTACCCTTCGGTTTAATTCCGCCAGTATTGCCGCGGGCTCTGTATAGTTTTCATCCACAATATGATTGAGCAGGGTGTTTACCGCCATGGTCATGAACGCTCCCGGCACCCCATGGCCGGTACAATCGGCGAGCGCTATGAAACTTGTCGCGGCGTCAATACGCTTTACCCAGTAAAAATCGCCCCCGACTATATCCCGCGGCCGCCACAGCACAAAATAATCCGCGAAAACATCCCCCAGTTCCGCCGGTGTTGCCAAAATGGATTCCTGCAAACGTTTCGCATAATCGATACTATCAACAATCTCCTGGTTCTTTTGCGCCAGTTCCCGGGTGCGTTCACTGACCTGCTTCTCCATTTCCTTTGTAAGCAGGAGGGCGCGTTTTAAAGGATCGGCAATCCGGTGTGACACAATAAAGAAGACGAATATCATCAAAGTCAGCGTAATCAGACCGGTTACCGCGGTATTGAACTTAATGTTACCTAGCAGAGCAATACTCTCACTGCGGGGAATCTGGAACACTACTTTCCAGTCCGTTGATTTCGTGGGTTGGTAGGCCAAATCCACCGTTTCTCCCTGGACATTTTTATACTCAATAACCCTTGTCGCCGAAGAAGCACCCGCCTTGTCTCCAATAACCTGCGAAACCACATCCTTTGGTACAAAATCCTGCAGATAGCGCCCGTTATGCTCCAGGTTATCCGATAAATGAATTTTTCCCCTACTGTCTACGAGCCAAAGATTGCTTTTTTCACCGAACTTATAGCGTTGGAATTCCCCGGCGATCTCTTTAAGGCTAAGGCCTACCCCGGTTACCGCGATGGGTTGCGAGACATCACCTACCAGCGCATTAAGAAAAACGAAGGTGTCCTGCCGTCCGCTATTATAGTCTATGTTTAAATCAACAGCCTTGCCGGCATTAAGGGCATCATAAAACCATTTCGCGTCAGGATCCGCAGGAGACATGACCTGCATTAGTTTTGAGCCTTCGGCCCAATAGTGGTTGGTGACCGCACTTACAACAAAGGAGTTGGCATAGTCGTAACTCCGGGCAATCTGGTCGATTTTTGTTTTCGCATATTCACCCAGTCTCTCGTCCGTTTCCGCCCCGGCAACCCATTGAATCAGCGCAGGGTCCTTGGCTAAAATCAAAGAAGTTTCTTTTGCCCGGTCAATACGCCCGTCGATCTTGGCAGATATGGATTCAATTATGAAAACCAGATCCCGGGTTTTTAACTTTTCCACGACAGCGTTGCGCGTTATAAAGTAACTTATACTGCCCGTAACCACTACCGCCAGCAATATAATTACACAGGCCAAAGCAACAACACGCACGGTGCCTCTGTCATAGATGATATTGTCCGTATCGCGGCCTAAATCTTGCAATTCCCGCCCGCTGTTTCCTTTCATCCTTCTTCCCCCACAGGGTTAATCTCAAAGGGCAACGTCAGATCCTCCTTAAATTCCTCGGCGCATTCCAACGCAGTGTCATTCTCCAGATCGTAATACCAGCGCACGACAACTTTTGTCCCTGCCGCATAGGCGTCTTCCAATTTCTCCAACAACATCATCATGCACTTGGAACTGCTCGTATTGATATACGGCAGATGAAAATAAATTTCCAGTACCACTTCCCGCTCGACTTTTGCTAAATATTTATCCAGCCAGGCGAAAACCGGCTCATAAAATTTGAAAGCATTCTCAGGGTAGGATTGGCCTTCAATCCTCAGTTTCGCATCCTGCGGATCGAAATGAATACCCGGTGTTGATTTAGTTTTGTCGATGTATAACGGCTGCATGAAATAACCTCCTAGACATAGGCCTTTAATGTAAAAAACGATATCTGTTCGTCCAGTTCCACCAGTGAGTAATGTAAAGGCCGGCTCGCCCGCCGTGCCATATCAATTAGCCCGAGACCCGCACCGGTGGTGCCGGGCAATATTTCTTTCTTCATCTGATCTTTGAACAGCTTCCTTAAGCCTGCCTTATCTAAGCTAACAATTTCCTTTAATCTTGTTTCAAGGGCATGAATATCCTGATTTTCCACGATATTCCCCGAGGATATAAAATACCCTTCCGCTGATTTGCCAATGGCAACAATGCCGGAGTTCGCAATCCGATCCCCCAGGGGTGAGCCGCTTTTTTGCATGCTGTAGTTTTTTATATTTTGTGTCTGTTCAATAAATACGGCAAATACGTTGTAGGTATCGTTGCGGGGGGTATCGACGGTCTCCAGATACTTCCGCACCGCATCACCCAATTCTTCAATAATTTCCTGGGTAAAACGCCCGGAAAAATTGATCAGTACACCGTAGTTCTGCAACATTCTTTGCAGTTCCCATAAATTGAGTTCCATTAATACAAAAGCCTCCTTGTTAAAGAATTGGCTTTAAGTAATTTCGCCAGTCCCTGCCTATTATCCTGCATTTTTTCGACATATATTTACAACATTTTACATATAATGAAAGATTAATCGCGGGATGGACAAGAACCAGCCTTTGACAGGAATTTTAAACTTGCACCTTGACAAACTAAAAACAGAAAGGAGAAGATTTATGGAGAAAAAACTAAGCAGACGAAAATTATCGCGCCGGAAGTATAAACGGTATGCGGCTGCGGTGGCGGGCGCCGCACTCATTTCCGGAGCAGCACTGCACGGTATGCCGGCAGCAAAGGCTTATGCGTCGGAGAGTCCGGTTCCTTCTCCTCCTGTCAGTGTCAAACAGCTTTCCGCGGCTGATGTCGAGCGGTCCCCTTCTCAATGGGACCACGGTGACCGCGACCGTGGTAACCGCGACCGTGGTGACCGGGACCGTGGTGACCG
>DHRA01000085.1:23128-55575 GCA_002411145.1 Firmicutes bacterium UBA5324
CAGGGATACCTTCACCTTTCTTTCCCTTTCCAGCCGCGAAGCCTCGATCCTGGTCACTAAGCACGATACCGGACAACGGTTTACCGTCGATTTGGTACGGGATTGGCGCGGCAGTTGGCGGATTACGGCCGTACGCTGACCATACGTGCCGGGATCGGCAAAAGAAAAAGCCGGGGGCTGTACTTTCAGTACAGCCCCCGGTTGCATGTCTGGTCTGTATGGACAGAAAAGCGCGGTTTTGCAAATCAGGAAATAAGACTGCTCGCCAAGAGTTTTTCCTCCACAAAACGCCACGATCTTTTCGCATAAATTACCGGTATCATTTGAGCCTTGGCCACTGTTTTCACATTCTGCGCCATATTATGATTTACATAGTCTGTTAAAACAAGCACAAAAGCCGTTGCGCTGGAAAACTTGACTTTCTTGGCCGCCGCCTTCCGGCCGGATATATGTATCAATTCCGTAACCCCCAGGGCATAAAGGTTTTTCGCTATTCCCCCCAGGTTGTCTCCCCCAACCACTGTCACTGACATATGCCTTCTTCCCCTTCCTTTCCTAGCCGCACAACAACTTGAGGGGATTCTGTCCCCGTCCAAGCAATTCGATCACTCGTTTACGGTCAGCCACGAAACCTTCCATCAGCGCCAGCGAACAGGACGGTTCCCCATAGACGCACCAAAGCCCCGTACAGGTCACAGGCGAACGGTTGATACCCATAAAGCCCAGCACGTCTTTCAGCGGAATCCCTAACAATAACCCGACTTCATGGGGGCAGGTTTCTTGGAAACGCTGCTGCAGCAATGCCAGGCAATGCTCCACCCCCTGTTCCACAGGATAGCCGTACTCAGCCAGAAAATCCCGATGTCCGCTCTGCGTGATGCATTTTCCCAGGTTTGCCGGATGATAGAAAAAAATCACCTTGCTATCCGGCGTATCCCGTAAAACCTTATATTTCAGTTTCGTTCTTGCAATAATATTCTCGCCGCACTTTTTCCAAAGGGTGTACCAGGGCATCTGCGGTCTGTCTTTCAGGGAAAGGATCGTCGCAGGTTTATGGCCGTAGATCGTCGAGGCCAGTTCCAGCACAAGCCATCTGGCAAAGGATTTGTTATAGCCCGTAATCGGCAGTTTTATCAACACCAAGCCCATCCCCTTCGTTTATTTTTTCTTGTTAACAGTTTTTCCTTAAAAACAGTCGCCTATGCGTTTCTTCAGTACGCAATTGATTATCATTATCAATATAATAGCGTAAAAATTCATATTGGTCAAGTAGCAACGGCACAAAATACCCTCTCTGTTAAAAAGAGCGGATATTCGTAATAACCGTCCCTGTACTCACATTCAGGTGGTCAAGTGCTGTATTTTTATTGACCGCTGACAAAAGCCCGTTATAATCAGAAATCCCCCTATAGAAATCTTGCAGGACATAGCCGGAATTAGCCAGTTTGAACGAGATTTGATAAGTCAAAGGACAAAAGAAGGTCTGGAAGCAGCAAGAGCGAGGGGAAAGCGAGGAGGAAGAAAGCCAAAACTGGATAAAAATAAAAAAAGGGCCATTTATGAATTATATCAGCAGAAAAAAACATCAGTGAAGGATATATGCGGTATGTTTGATATTACAAAACCAACTTTATATAAAGTTATAGAAGAAATAAGTATTAACGGTGGTACGTCATCTTTATAAAAGGCAAAAGCAAAAGTGATGTGAATCTTACCATAATTCTTCTCTCTGTGACTTTGGCTGTCTCCCGTCAATATCGGTAAATCCATAGTGTTGAGCCACTTCAGCGGTAATCAAAACTTTCCCGGTTTGATTCATAATGTTTTTGTCATTAGCTAAAGCAGCAACGCATCTCCCGACAAACTGTGGGGATTCGGAATCGGCCAAATCAAATATGGCATCTTTGTTTTCAAATGCCATCATACCCTCGGTTTTTACCTTATCCGGATATAATGAAATAACTGCTACCCCATACTTTTTTAATTCATGGGCAGTATCAGCTGACAGTTTATCAATTGCGGCTTTACTTACTCCATTAGCTATATTTACCCAGTAACGTCGCCCCGCAAAATAAGATATATTTACGATTAAGCCTCTTTTTTGTTTTGTCATTATTTGCGCCGCTAGCCTGCTGGTAACATAATTTGATCGTATTCCTATTCGGATAAAATCATCTAATAATGATACGGGTTGTTCCCAAAAAGGTGTATTAAAAAAGTATCCCCCCATTATATGCTTATCAGCAGGCCATGCACTATTAACCAGAATATCTAACCTACCTTGTTCTTGCATGACTGTTTCAAAAAGTTGTTCTATCTCCTCATCCTTGTTGAGATCACATTTGCAGGCTATTCCAATCCCACCCAATTCATTTACTTCATTCATTGTTTGGTAGATAGTTGCTCCCTTTAAAAATTGAGGTAAATCATCGTCTTTTTCGGTACGCCCTACAATATAAATTGTTGCCCCATGTTCCGCTAGCCCCAGAGCAACTCCTTTGCCGACTCCTCTACTTGCACCCGCTATTATAGCAACCTTGCCCTTAATATTTTTAATAATATCGCTCATGAAGTTACACCATCCTTTTATTTTTCCTTTCATCCCAAATGTTGGATAATTGTCTTGCTATTAATTTATAGCAATAAGCACATTTTTACAAGTACGCATATTTATATGATATACTACTATAAATAGTACTATTGAAAGGGCGTTATTTAAGATGGCCAAGATGCAATACCCTGAAGAAATTTATCAAATTTGTCCTATGGCAGCCGCACAAAGGTTAATTGCAGGTAAATGGAAAATCTTAATTTTATGGAGGCTAAGTCAAGAAACAAGAAGGTTTAGTGAGCTTCAGAAACTGTTACCAACTATATCGCACGGAATACTCACGCAACAGTTAAGGGAACTTGAACATGATGGAATTGTCCATAGGGAAGTATATAAGGAAGTACCTCCAAAGGTGGAATACTCATTAACGGATATTGGACAAGCTTTTATGCCTATATTAGGTAGTATTTATGAATGGGGTGAAAACTATATAAATCGCAATTCGAAAATCAATAGAGTAAAGGGAGAACAGAAATAAAGCTTACTTAGCATACAGGAGTAAGGCTATTTTTCATTCCAACTCTTTAATATTCGTTTTCGTCTAAATACTGGCGGGATACTTTCTACTAATCTGGACAGTTATTTACAACATATACTTAAATGTTATAACCAGGAAGAATTATTTATGATCTATACGTAAAGCCCAGAACCGGTATAAGTTCTGGGCTTAGTTTACGGAGGGCTTTATTATCGGGCATTAAAATAATTAAAAAGTATTTACCTTTCAGTACATGACACGTTTGCTGGTATTACCCCAAGAAGGGTGCTACAAAGGAGCAAAAAACAAAACTTACTCGGTGAAAATTAAATCTAGCGAGCACACCGAACAAATGGCGTTCCAGGAAAGCAAGTATTTTAAGGAAAAGGCAAAGGAGCGCTACAAGATTGAAGCAAAGAACAGTGAACTCAAACACAGGCACGGGTATGACGTGGCGTCATCTTCGGGTCTTGTTGGCATAGAGTTACAAGGGGCGATGGCGATCTTCACTGTGAATATAAAGAGAGTATTGAAATTGATAAAGTAGAGTCAAGTTATATAGAACTTCGGGGTCAGGCCAGATTAATTAAACTATTTTTTATTTCTTCTCCCCTTTGTTTAACTACTATATCTTCAAATATCCTGTTATAACTTTTTATAATTCCGGTCACGCTTAATGGTAGCATATTACTTAATTCTGACTTCGACATGATTCCAAATTCACTAACGATATAAATAAGTATATCTCTTGCTTCCGCAACCTGTCTGTCATATTTTTCACGCATTATTCGACTTCTCCTCACACCCGTAGCATTTTCAACTGCTTTCAGGATTCCTTCCAAATTAAGCCCTGTTGTCCCCCGATAGTTATCTTCAATGATAGGTCCATTATGTAAATATACCTCATTAATTTTTCAACATTCGTCTGCTACATCTTTTTCATCCATGAAAAGTCGATATCTTTTGATCGCTGTTTGGATATCGCTAGCAAAAAACGCAAGCAAGAAATCAATATCCACTAATCGTCCGTCACCCGTGTGATATGCACGGTGACTGCTCCATCTATAGTCAACACTTTTAGTAAGCCCTGCTCTAACAGGATTCTTATGTATATATCGCAGTAAATTTACAAGATAAGAATCTTGCTTGCATAGTTTTGCTTTATAACGCTGTTCAAATACATGACCCACTCTTCCGTATTTACGATTATAGTACTGAGTATAGCTTTGTTGAATCCCTCGCATAATCTTCGCCAGGGGGGCTTGGTCTGCCGCCATTAACATGTGCGCATGATTATCCATAAAAACATAAGCATATAACCGGAACTTAAATTTTTCCATATATTTCTCGATGTATGACGAGTACCTGATTTTATCATCTGGTTCTCACAATACAGACTCTCGGTTATTTCCGCAGACAATTATATGGTATATGGCACCTTGGAAGTGAATCCTTGTTTTCTTACCACGCTCAACACCTTATTTCTATATTATTCCAGACATTTATACTATATCTGCAGAATAGTTTAAATAGTCAGGCCTGACCCCGCGATTCTAAATCCGGCTTATATAAAACACTTTTTTGAAGCCTGATAGGATATACCATATTGAGCCGTGTTTTTAGAATCACTCGCCAAATAAAAACAAAGCAGCCGGGATAATATGGCTGCTTTATTTTATTGGTGCCCCAGTACATCCAAATTTAAGCTGAATAAATTCATCTTTCCCGAACGGTTATTTACCAACAATTCCTTGGGGATTTTCTTTAGGTAGGTACGTACTGTAGTCGGACTTAAGCGAGAAATCTCTACAAGACCTCGCACGCTGATTTCTTCATCATCAAACAAAGCGTTTTTCAGCAGAACAACAAGGATGGTTTGCAGGTTTTTATCCTCTGTGATTTTGCCGATCTTCTCCTTGTAAAAATTATACTGCTCAACTTTTGCCTCAATTGTGGTGCATAAGAATTCGATAGATTCTTCTATAAACTGAAGGAACCCTATAACAAAGGGAGTTAAATCGCCTTTATTCTTGGAATCATTTGTTTCCTTAAACATTTCATAGTATTTTTTCATCTTATTTTTAATTGTATTGGATAATCCAAAGCCCACAATTGGTTCTAATTGTTGTGTTAAAAGGTAACTGCTAATAAACCTGGCCATTCTACCGTTTCCGTCATAGAAAGGGTGTATATAACCAAACATGTAATGGAATACAGCTAAGTTTACCAAATAATTTTGTTTATCGCCGTTCAATACATCAAGCGCTGCCGTCATAGCTGTAATGATTTTCGTTTCCGGATACATACCCTTATGAATGACCTTTTGACTTGGTGATACTACTTCAACGATATCTTTCCTAAAGATTTCCCCATCCGGTACATTGTCCGGGTTATCCTCCTTAATTTCCGCTAATACAAATTCATCATAAAGTTTTCTAATATCTTGACAGGACTTTAGTTCTATCTTTTGCCTTTGAGAGAGCATCAAGTATTTCTGAACTAAGCCGTAGAGGCGCTTGCTCTTTCTGTTTTCCGTTTTATCCTCAATTAGCTCCCTTATTTCCTTACGTGTACTATGAACACCCTCTATTTCGTTTGTTAACTGAATTTCGTCAACAATACACTTTCTCGTAAATTGAAATAATGCAATATTTGGTAGTCTCCGAATTGCTTTCAATAACCGTTTGTCTAATGAGATAATATTTGTTATTAAATTCAAAATTTCCAGGTTTATCACTAGAAAAGCTTGGTGTTCTCCTATTGTAAAATTGTAGTGCTGCGTAAATTCATTATCAAACCTTCTTTGATACGTCTTTTCGTATGCTTCATTATTTTTATAAAAGATTTTATATAAAGGCTCGTATTGCATATAACTCAACTCCTTTCAAGAAATTATACTGCAGAAAATTTAACAAGTAAATACCTAAATTACATCTTTTCTTATCAAAAATCTTCATTTTTGATATATGTGGACTTATATTTTTATTTTTCTTATTAAGTTCTTCCCCTTTTAATAAAGCGTTATACTGTAAGCACCGTTCATTTAAGGAATTAATCCAACACAGAAAAAACCGCCAACTCATGCATGACAAATGCACGAAATTAGCGGTTTATTGCTAGGTCATTTGTTCCTTTAAGTGTCCCGCAATGCTAAATGTTTATCTCCGGCGGCAACTACTCCACGGTAACGGATTTTGCGAGATTGCGCGGCTTGTCGACGTCGCAGTCCCGGGCTACGGCCGCGTAATAGGCCAGCAATTGCAGGGGGATGACGGCTAAAACGGGGGACAGTATTTTATGGGTTTTGGGAATAAACAGGACATGGTCCACGTATTTCTCCAATTCACGGTCGCCTTTGAAGCCAATGCCGACCACGTTGGCATCCCGGGCTTTTACTTCTTTGATATTGCTGAGCATTTTTTCATAGACATCCATTTGCGTGGCCAGGGCGATGACCGGCACATTTTCCACAATCAGCGCCAGCGTGCCGTGCTTTAATTCCCCGGCCGCGTAGGCTTCCGCGTGGATATAGGATATTTCCTTCAGTTTCAACTGGCCTTCCAGGGCGACGGCATAATCCAGACTGCGCCCGATAAAGAATACATCTTCGTTATTTTTAAACTCCGTGGCGAAGGATTGAAGCGGTTCAATAATATCATCAAGAATTTCCTGGGCCTGCTGCGGCAGGGCGCGCAGGGCGTGCACCAGTTCCTTCGTTTCCTCCTGACCGATGGCCCCCTTTAAGCCCGCGAAATGCAGGCCGATCATGGCCATGGAAATCAATTGGGTGGTGTAGGCCTTCGTGGAAGCGACGGCGATTTCGGGACCGGCCCAGGTGTAGAGTACGCTTTCCGCTTCCCGGGCGATCGAACTGCCGACCACATTGGTGATGGCAATGGTATGCGCCCCCAGTTTCTTGGCCTCCTTCAACGCGGCCAGGGTGTCCAGGGTTTCGCCCGACTGACTGACCACAATGACCATGGTTTGGTCATCCACCAGGGGGGAACGATACCGGAACTCGGAGGCGACATCCACTTCCACCGGGATACGGGCCAGTCTTTCGATAATGTATTTGCCGACCATGCCCGCATGATAGGCGGTGCCGCAGGCCGTAATATAGATGCGTTTGACCCCCGTCAATTCTTCCTTCGTCAGTTTCAGTTCGGGCAATTCCACCCGGTTGTCATCTTTGGCCAGGCGGCCGGCCATGGTATCACGCAGCGCTTTGGGCTGTTCAAAAATTTCTTTGAGCATAAAGTGGTCAAAGCCGCCTTTTTCCGCCGCTTCCGCATCCCAGTTTACTTCAAAAACTTTTTTCGTCACCGGCCGTCCGTCCCGGTCCATGACCCAGACGGAATCTTTCTTCACCACGGCCATTTCGCCGTCGTTCAGGATATAATTGCGCCGGGTATGGGCAATAACCGCGGGAATGTCGGAAGCGATGAAATTTTCACCTTCGCCCAGCCCGATGATGAGGGGATTGTCCTGTTTGCTGCAAACAAGCTTATCCGGCTCATGCTCGGTCATAAATACCAGGGCGTAAGACCCTTCCACTATTTTCAGGACCTTTTTCACCGCCTCTTCCAGATTGCCCTCATAGCATTCCTCCAGCAAATGGGCGACCACTTCCGTATCCGTTTCCGATTTAAAAACATGCCCCTTGGCAATCAGTTCTTCCTTTAGTTTTAAATAGTTCTCAATGATTCCGTTGTGCACCACGGCAAATTTCCCCGTACAGTCGGTATGGGGATGGGAATTGTGGTCGGAGGGACGCCCGTGGGTTGCCCAGCGGGTATGCCCGATACCGATAACGCCGCACGGCGTATTCCCGGCCAGTTTTCCTTCCAGATTGCTTAAGCGCCCGACGCTCTTTTCCACGACGAGGCTGTTGTTTTCGATCGCCGCCACGCCGGCTGAATCATAGCCGCGGTATTCTAATTTGCATAATCCGGCCACCAAAAAAGGGACGGCCGGTTTTTCCCCAATATAACCAACTATGCCACACATCTATAAATATCCTCCTCAAATACAGTTTAATCGCCCGGATCGCTTCCATGCTTTGTTTTTATTCTGCGTCAAGTACCGCCCGGTTATTACAAGGTCTTTTAAAAGCATGCCAAAATGACCGGTCTTTCCCCCGGTCTCATTACGTGCGGCATGCACGCATTGATATGTCGCTGAAAATTCTTTTGTCCCCGCGGTCGCCCGCGGGTTTTGTGAATCTTCTTACGGCGGCGATTCGCCGAGAGGCACCCGCTGAAATTCTCGATAAACCTCTCCCTCGTCCACTTGGCTCCATTGACAAGTGCAAGCGCTTTAATTATAAAATTTTCCCTGTTTAACCCCTTATATTGCTTCACCTCCTCATTCTCTGATTAGTCCAGTATATGCGTCCGGCTGAGTTAAGACACCCGGCAACCGGGTTACATATGTTATATTGTAGTTGATCCTCCCTCATTAGTCAATCGCATCCGGCAGACCGGATTGTGTCTCTGCCTGATCCCCGTTAAACGATTAAAAAAGAGCACATGCCCACGGGGCATGTGCTCTGTATTATTTACTTAACTCCGCAAAAACTACCTTTTGGATATCCTCAGCCAGCGTTTTGAGGGCTGCCTCCTCCGGCCCCTCGGCCATGATGCGGATCAGCGGTTCCGTACCGGAAGCCCTCACCAGCACCCGGCCGGTATCGCCCAGTTCCTTCTCCGCCTTCGCCACGGCGGCGCGGATAGCCGGATTTTCTTCCCAGCCGGTTTTATCTTTAACCCGGGCGTTAACCAAAACCTGCGGCAGCCGCTTCATGACGGCGGCCAGTTCGGAAAGGGGCTTGCCCCGCTCTTTAACCACCGATACCAACTGTACCGCGGTAACCAAACCGTCACCGGTGGTATTGTGTTCTAAAAAAATGATATGTCCCGACTGCTCGCCCCCAAGATTGTAGCCTTTTTCCCGCATCGCCTCCAGCACATAGCGGTCGCCCACCTGCGTGGTTACCACCTTCCCGCCCATTCTTTTAAAGGCGAGATGCAGGCCTAGATTGCTCATTACCGTGGCCACCAGGGTCTTGTCGGCCAGTTGGCCTTTCCCCAGCATGTGCAGGCCGCAGATGGCCATAATAAAATCTCCGTCCACGAGCTTGCCTTGTTCATCCACGACAATGACCCGGTCGGCATCGCCGTCGTGGGCAATACCCAAATGGGCGTTATGTTCCAGCACGGCCTTTTGCAGGGCCTGCGGATGGGTGGAGCCGCAATCCACATTGATATTAATGCCGTTGGGCCGGGCATTCAGCGGAATCACGTTCGCGCCCAGGCGGCGGAATACGCGGGGTGAGGCCTCGAAAGCGGCGCCGTTGGCACAGTCGATGACAATCTTCAGCTTGCGGAAATCCGCAGCCGTGGTGGACGTGACAAAATCGATATATGTGTCCAATCCCTCCGGATAGTGGGTGATGGTCCCAATTTCCCCGCCAATGGGTCTGGCGATGTCATCCTGCGGGGCGAGGACAAGCTCTTCCAAACGCTCTTCCACGGCATCGGGCAGCTTATATCCGTCACCACAGAAAAATTTGATGCCGTTATCCGCCGCGGGATTATGCGAGGCGGAAATTACGATGCCTGCGTCGGCCCCCAGCTTCCGGGTTAAATAGGCGACGGCCGGGGTCGGTACGACGCCCAGCACAGTTACCTTCCCCCCGGCGGAACAGATACCGGCAATTAAGGCTGCCTCCAACATGACCCCGGAAATTCTGGTATCCCTGCCGAGCACGAAGTTGGGCTGTTTATTATGCTGTCCGAATAAGCCGGCGCCGGCCCGGCCTAAACGGAAGGCCAGTTCAGGTGTTAATTCTTTATTGGCTATGCCACGCACGCCGTCTGTACCGAATAGTTTTCCCATAGAAATAAAAATCCCCCTTAAGTATAGGGAGTAGGGAGTGGGGAGGGGGGAGTGGGGTTTTTGTTACCCCATTCCCTACTCCCTATTCCCTATTCCCCGGTTTATACGTTTTTATGATCTGTATTGCCGCCTTCAATCCGTCCAGCGCCGCGCTGGTTATGCCGCCGGCATAGCCCGCGCCTTCCCCCACCGGGTACAGGCCCGGCGTACTCACCGATTCAAAGTCCTCCCTGCGGCGTATACGCACCGGCGCAGACGTACGGGTCTCGACCCCGGTGATAATCACGTCCGGCGCACTGAAACCGGGAATCTTTTTCTCAAAGTTCTGCAGCCCGGCCAGCAAGGTTTTCGTCACATAGTCAGGCAGACACCGGTGCAAATCAGCGGGTGTCGCCGCGGGCCGATAAGTGGCCTGCGCCGGGTGTCCCAGGCCGGCACTTGGCCGTTCCCGGAAAAAATCTTCCAGGCGTTGGGCCGGTGCGCGATAGTTTGACCCGCCCGCCTTGAAAGCGGCCCGTTCCCAGCGTCTTTGGAAACTGATGCCGCCTAAAGGGTGCCCGGTCGCAAAATCCGCAGGATTTACCGCCACCACCAGGGCGCTGTTTGCCACCCCGGAATTCCGGGCAAAATCACTCATGCCGTTGACCACGACGCCGCCCGGTTCCGAGGCCGCCGCCACCACGTATCCGCCGGGACACATGCAGAAAGAGTAGGCCGCCCGCTTTGTTTCCGGATCGTGATAAACCAGGGTGTAGTCCGCCGCGCCCAGGCGAGGATGCCCCGCAGCCTGCCCATATTGGGCATAATCAATTAAAGCCTGTTCATGTTCTATTCTCACCCCGATGGAAAAGGGTTTGGCTTCCACCGCGACCCCCCGGTCGTAAAGCAGCTGATATGTATCCCGGGCGCTATGCCCGATCCCCAGGAGCAGCAATTGACAGGACATCTGGGCTGTATCGTTAATCTCCACACCGGCTATGCGCCCTCCGGTCAGCAATATATCCGTTACCTTGGACTGAAAATGAACCTGACCGCCCAAGGCAATAATTTTTTCGCGCAATTTTTTGACCACGGTCCGCAGCCGGTCAGTGCCAATATGCGGTTTATGCAGATAGGTGATTTCCGGCGGTGCGCCGGCGTCCACCAATGCACGCAACACATGCTCCATGAGCGGGTCATTCACCCTGGTGGTCAGTTTTCCATCGGAAAATGTACCGGCGCCGCCCTCACCGAACTGGACGTTGGATTCGGGATGCAAGGCCTCCCCCCGCCAAAAAGCGGCTACATCGGCCATGCGGGTATCGACATCCCGCCCCCGCTCCAGCAGGATGGGATTAAATCCGTATTTAGCGAGCCACAGGGCGGCAAATAGCCCCGCCGGCCCCATGCCGACCACCACCGGCGGCTGAGCCAGCAGCTTCGTGCCCGGAGCCAAGGCGAAGTTGCCCCGGGGTATCTTTAGAGCCACATCTTTGTCCCGGCGGAGCCTTTTGGCCACACCGGCTTCCGCCCTGACATCAACATCCAGCGTATAAACAAAGGAAATCTGCGGCTTGCGTCTCGCATCAACAGCTTTGCGCGCAATCTGCAGAGTTTCCACTTCCTGCACCGGCAAGCGCAGTCTTTCCGCCGCCAGGGGGCGAAGATCATCCGTATCCCGTTCCAGGGGCACACGAAAATTTGTAATCCGAATTGTCATCGTATGATCATTACTCCGTAAACGGGGCTAGGGCCGCCCGGGCGCCGGCTGAGGTCCGGCAGTAATTTGTACGGATACCTTAACCGTGTCGCCTCTGGTGGTTGTGACACCTTCCTGCCCCTGTATTTTTACTTCCCGCACCACATCGGCCGCTTGACCGGAGACATCGACAGGTGCGGTATACAACGCATCAATTTTTTTCACCGTCTCCGCCGGACCGCTGATTTCCACCTTATCCGGCTCGGTGCTGACCTTGGTAATGGCCGCGCCGGGCGCCAATTCGCCAATTACCGATGGTTTTATATCCACCGTTTTCGTGATTGTGCCTTGCAGCACACTTACATGCACCTGCACTTTTTCCGGTGATACGTAGACCCCTTCCACCGCTCCGCCGGTATTACCATAAGGATGCGGCAGGCCTTCCAAAACGGTATTTTTATTAACCCCGCTCATGTCCACCGGCACGGCTACCGCCGCCACCATGTCCACCTTGCTGCGCGACCCGGTGATTGTTACCTGGGCAGGCACCACCTCAATTTTATCAATCACGATGCCGGGCGGGGTGGTCCCGGCGAATTTCGGCACTACCGGTAATATCCGGGTAACTTGACCTTCCAGGCGTATTTCCACCGTATTGGGCACAACTTCAATGACTTCCAGCGCGCCGGGAATCCCTGTTTTTACCGGCAGCAGATGCTGCCCTTCCTCAAGGCCGCGGGCGTCCACATACACTTCCAGATCCTGCTGACGCAAGCCGGCAATAATACTGCGCGGCCCCCGGTAGCGAATTTTCACCTGATCCGTGCTTTGGGCCAGGACCAAATTCTGGGCCACATTGCGCACTTCCAGTTTTACGTTTAACGTTTGCTCCACCGGCGGGTTTTGTTCATTCATGACATAAACCCATAAAATCACCGCCAGCAAAAGCGCCAGGACTTTTCCGGTCATATTTTCCCCGTTATTGTGTGCCATTATGAGGATGACCTCCATTTAAATAGATAAGCCAAATTAGTCGGTTTGGGTTTTAACAGCGGCCATAGTTTCTCATGCAATGCGTCTTTATCCAGATAACGGATGATACGTCCGCTTTCCGCCAGGGAAATTGTCCCCGTCTCTTCCGACACGACCAGCGACAGGGCGTCGCTTCCCTCACTGATGCCGATGGCGGCCCGGTGCCGTGTCCCCAGTTCCTTCGCCAGATCGGGATTCTCACTTAGCGGCAGCAGGCAGCCGGCGGCCATCACCCGGTCGCCCCGGATTATGACCGCTCCGTCGTGCAACGGGGTATTGGGAATAAAAACGTTGACCAGAAATTCCGCAGAGACATGTCCCTCTATTTTTACCCCGGTTTCAATATAATCATTCAAACCGGTGCTGCGTTCCAGAATTATCAACGCGCCGATTTTGTTTTTCGCCAGGACGACAATTGCTTTAATGAGCGCGTCAAGCAGTTCCGCCGCATCTTCTTCTTCCAGCACGGTATTCGGTTTGCCGAACAGCTTTCCCCGCCCCAAACGTTCCAGCGCCCGTCTCAGTTCGGGCTGAAAAACCACCGGCAGGGCCACGGCCACGATGGTCATGGTCTTTTGGAGCAGCCAGTTAATGACATGGAGCCCCAGCCATTTACTGACCAAGGTAGCCATAAGCAATACAACCAGTCCTTTAACCAGTTGCATCGCTTGTGTATAGCGGATAAGCAAATAGAGATTGTAGAGCACAAAAGCCACCAACAAAATATCTGCAATATCCAGCAATCCGATAGTGGCAACAATACCGCGCAGCTGCATGAGCATGGATTATTCACACCTCATTTAAGAATCTTTACCAATGTTTAGCAAAATCGAAGTATTTTATTCGATAATTATGGAAAAAAACCTGCTTTATGTGTAATTTTTCGCAAACGCCGCCTGAAAAACTTTTTCCGGACCCCGGAGGCAGCGGTGAAAAGTGTCCGGCCCGAGCCCGGCCCCACTCACTTCCCGGCAATTTTGATACAGGGTTCTTCCTTGACCGTCGACAGCACGACGGTCGTTTTTGTTTTTTGCACACCCTCAATACATCTTAATGCATAGATAATTCGCTCCATGGCCGCCGTGTCGTCAGTCACTATCTTTAACAGGTAGTCTCCTTCGCCGGTCACGTGATGGCATTCCAGGATCTCCGGCATATATTTCACGGCATGCAGGAACTTGTCCGCATGACGCGGATGCTCAAGGGTAACGGTACTGAAAAAAAGCAGGGTTTTGCCAAACTTTTTCGCCGAAATCAAGGCGGTAAATTTTTTTATATAACCCTGGTGTTCAAGTTTGCGGACACGCTCGCTGACCGCAGGTACTGACAAGTGTATATGATGTGATAAGTCCGAATGAGTTATACGCGCATTCTCCCGCAATAATGCCAATATTTCCAGATCATATTGATCCATACCTACCCCCCTTGGAAAATCCGTATTGTAAAACATGGGAAAGACACCTTTATTTTACAATACCTCGCAAAAATAAAAAAGGGGGATTCTAAGCATCCCCCCATTTTTTACTCCTTGTATACTTTTGCCCCGTCCCATTTCGTCAATGCGCGGAATGCTTCCATAAGCTGTTTGTACAGCGGGCCCGGTTTGCCGTCCCCGATTGTCCGTCCGTCGACCTTGACCACCGGGATTAATTCCGCCGCCGTCCCGCTGAAAAAGGCTTCATCGGCATTATACAGATCGTGGGCGGTGAACACCTCTTCCCGCACTTCAATACCGGCCTGTTTCGCCAGGTCCATCACCGCGTTCCGGGTCACACCTTCCAGAATCCCCAGGAATTTAGGCGGTGTATAGAGCTTGCCGTTTTTCACCATAAATACGTTATCCGCCGTCGCCTCGGCCACATAACCATCCGCCGTAAGCACTATGCCTTCGAGCACACCGGCCAGCGCCAGTTCCTGTTTGGCCATGATATTGCTCAGATAATTCAGTGATTTGACCCGGGGTGAAAGTACGTCCGGGCGGTTTTTCCGGGTGCTGGTGATGATAACTTCCAGTCCGTTTTCGTACATCGCCCGCGGATACAAATTGATCGACGCGGCAATGCAGACAATGGTAGGCTTGGCACAATTCCGGGGATCCAGGCCCAGATCACCGGCGCCGCGGGACACCACCAGTCGAATGTAGGCATCCTGCAATTTATTGCGCCGCACGGTTTCCAGCACCACTTCTTCCATTTCCGCCAGCGAAATGGGGATCGCCAGGCCAACGGTTTTGGCCGATTCATACAGGCGAACCAAGTGTTCTTTCAGTCGAAACACGACTCCTCCATATGACCGAATGCCCTCAAAGACACCGTCGCCGTACAAGAAGCCGTGGTCAAACACAGAAACAACCGCTTGTTCCCGGGGAAGATATTGGCCGTCGAGATACACAATCATGGTTTCGTCAGTCCCTTCAATATATGTACTGTCATAATATATTCTACGTTAAAAGACAATTCCCTACTATCTGGCCAACCAATAATCCCGGCTGCTGGCCGTAAGCAAATGTCCTTTACGCATAGCCTGCTCCACTGCCTCCGGCGCCGTTCCTCCGTAGGAACGGCGGGCGGAGACACAGTTTTCGATTTTCAGTACTTCTAAAATATCCTCCGTAAAGAGGGGGGAAAAGCTTTGAAACTCCTCCATGGTCAGGTCGGTTAACACCTTGCCGCTGTCAATACAGGCGAATACCGTCTTTCCCACCACTTCATGGGCCTGCCGGAAGGGAAGCCCCTTCTTCACCAGGTAATCAGCCATGTCCGTCGCATTGGAAAAATCCCGGCGCAAAACCTCCAGCATCACCTCGCGGTTTACGCTTACCTTCTGCAGCATCGCGCCGTAGATGGCCAAACTGGTCTTCAGCGTATCCACCGTATCAAACAGTCCTTCTTTGTCTTCCTGGAGATCCTTGTTGTAAGCCAGGGGTAAACCTTTGGCGGTGGTAAGCATGGCCAGCAGATGACCGTAGATGCGCCCGGTTTTGCCTCTCACCAGCTCCGCCACATCGGGGTTTTTCTTTTGCGGCATAATGCTGGAGCCGGTGCAAAAAGCGTCGTCCAACTCGATAAAGTTAAATTCCGTGGACGACCAGAAGATCAGTTCTTCACTCAAACGGCTCAGATGCATCATGCATACGGAGGCGAAAGAGAGAAATTCCAGAATATAATCCCGGTCGCTGACGGCGTCGATACTGTTTTCATACAGATTGGCAAAGCCGAGCTGCTCCGCGACAAAATGCCGGTCGATGGGGTAGGTGGTGCCGGCCAGCGCCCCCGCGCCCAGCGGCATCAGGTCCGTATGCTCGTAACACAGCTGCAGTCGTTCCATATCGCGCTGCAGCATGAAGAAGTACGCCATCATATGATGGCCGAAGGTAATGGGCTGCGCCCGCTGCAGGTGTGTATAGCCCGGCATTATGGTGTGCAGATGCCTGCCCGCCAGTTCGAGGATCGTCTCCTGCATACACAGCAGCAAGCCGGCGATTTCCTTGATCTCTTCCTTGAGATACATATGCATATCCAGGGCTACCTGGTCATTGCGGCTGCGGGCCGTGTGCAGCCTGCCGCCGGCGGCGCCGATCCGTTCCGTCAGCCGTTTTTCAATATTCATATGAATATCTTCCAGCGCAATTTCGAAGGAAAAGTTCCCGCTCTCAATGTCTTGCAGAATCTCTTCCAGGCCGGCCACAATCTGCCGCACGTCTTCTTCACTGATAATCCGGCATTTGCCCAGCATGCGCGCGTGGGCGATACTGCCCTGGATGTCCTGTTTATACAGGCGCTGATCAAAGGAAATAGAGGAGGTAAACTCCTCTACCAAGGCATCGGTGGTTTTTTGAAACCTGCCGCCCCACAATTTCATGATTTTCCAACCCTCTTTTCCATTAACGCCCGCACTTTCAGGGGCAAGCCAAACAAGTTGATAAACCCTTCCGCGTCTTTTTGGTTGTAAACCTCGTCCCGCCCGAAGGTGGAAAGTTCCTCGTTGTACAGGGAGTAGGGCGACTTGGCGCCGGCGGAGCAAAGGTTGCCTTTGTAAAGCTTCAGGCGCACTACGCCGGTAACGGTCTGCTGGGTAGCGTCCACGAAGGCGTCCAGCGCTTCCCGCAGCGGCGAATACCACATCCCGTCATAGACCAGTTCCGCATAGCGGAGGGCGATCTGTTCCTTGTAGTGATAGGTGGCCCGGTCCAGGCAGAGATATTCCAGTTCCCGATGGGCGTAATACAGCACGGTGCCGCCGGGGGTTTCATAAATACCCCGCGATTTCATGCCCACCAAACGGTTTTCCGCGATATCGACAATGCCCACGCCGTTGGCGGCGGCAATGTCGTTTACCTTAGCCAAAAGGTCCACCGCGCCCAAGGCTTCGCCGTTTAGTTTCACCGGCACCCCTTTGACAAATTCGATCTCCACATAGGTGGGTTTGTCCGGGGCTTGCTCCGGCGGTGTCGTCACCATATATACATCCGCTTTGGGTTCATTCCAGGGATCTTCCAGGTCGCCGCCTTCATGACTCAAATGCCAGATATTGCGATCCATGCTATAGGGGCGTTTCTTGGTCACGGGAACCGGGATGCCATGCTTTTCCGCATAGTCGATGGCGTCTTCCCGGGAACGGATATGCCATTCCCGCCAGGGGGCGATAATTTTCAAATGTGGAGCCAGCGCTTTTACGGTCAGTTCAAAACGCACCTGGTCGTTTCCTTTGCCGGTGGCGCCATGGGCAATGGCGTCGGCCCCTTCCCGGGCGGCGATTTCAATCAGCCTTTTGGCGATAATCGGCCGGGCAAAAGAAGTGCCGAGCAGGTATTTACCTTCATAGACGGCCCCGGCCTTCAGCGTCGGCCAAATGAACTCTTCCACGAATTCCTGCTGGAGATTCTCTATGTAGACTTTACTGGCCCCCGACTTCAGGGCTTTGTCGTGGACAGGCGCCAGTTCGTCACCCTGTCCCACATCGGCGCACATGGCAATGACTTCGCAGCCGTCATAATTTTCCTTCAGCCAGGGGATAATAACCGAAGTATCCAAGCCTCCCGAATAGGCCAGCACAACTTTTTTCACTTTCTCCTTCATACATATCCTCCTAATAATAAATATGAACCGCCAAGGCGCCATGACGCCAAGGGGATGTAAGAAATTGCACAGGTATTTACTCAGTATTAGAGATTATGAGCTTTCCTCGGCAGAAATATAAGTATATGATTTCTTGATTTGCAGCATTAACCGGAAAAACAAGGATCTCTCTAGTCACGGTAAATATTCAATTCCTTGGCGTCTTTGCGTCTTGGCGGTTTAAATTATTTTAACCCATCAACAGCGCCATTATCGCTTTTTGGGCGTGCAGGCGGTTTTCCGCTTCGTCAAAGATCGCCGACTGGGGTCCTTCCATCACCTCAGCGGTTATTTCCTCTCCCCGGTGGGCGGGCAGGCAATGCATCACCATGGCGTCCCTGGCGGCGACTTTCATCAGCGCCGCATTAATCTGGTATGCCTTAAAGACCGCGGCCCGTTTGATCTGTTCCTGCTCGTGGCCCATGCTGGCCCAGACGTCGGTATAAAGGACATCCGCGCCGGCGGCGGCGTCAAAGGGGTCGTCAACCACTTCAATGCGGGCGCCGGTCAGCTTTGCGTCTTCCCTCGCCTGGCCGACAACCGCGTCCAAAGGCTTATAGCCCGCCGGGCTGGCAATACTGACATGCATGCCCACCTTGGCCCCGCCGAACATCAGCTCATGGGCCATGTTGTTGCCGTCGCCGATATAGGCGAGTTTCAAGCCTTTTAATTCCTTCTTATATTCCCGCGCCGTCATCAAATCCGCCATGACCTGACAGGGGTGGAGCAGGTCCGTTAAGCCGTTGATCACCGGTATGTCCGCATATTTAGCAAGCTGCAGCACATCGTTGTGGGCATAGGTGCGGATCATGATCCCGTCGACATAGCGGGACAGCACACGGGCGGTGTCGGCCACCGGTTCACCCCGGCCGATCTGGAGGTCCCCCGCGCTCAGAAACAGCGCGTACCCCCCCAGTTGCCACATGCCCGTTTCAAAGGATACCCGGGTGCGGGTGGACGCTTTTTGAAAAATCATCCCCAGGGTTTTGCCCTGCAGGATATGATGTTCTTCGCCCCGCTTCTGTTTTGCTTTTAACGCGTCGGCCAGATCCAAAAAGCGATAGATCTCCTCCGTGGTAAAATCATGTATGGAGAGAAAGTCTCTGCCTTTCATTTTCATCCTCCGTATTTCTTTCTAAATAATTATACCGTGAAAACACAGTAATCGTAAAGAGAGCAGGATTAACGGCCGGGAACCGGACTTTTATATATATAAGTACATCGTCATTATCATGTAGTTTCCGGCGAAGCCGGTCCCCTATTCCCTATCCCCTACTCCCCACTCCCTATCTTATATACTCATCCAGCGACCGACAGCCGCAAAGATTACTTTCCGGCACCCGCTGCAATACTTGCAGCAAAGCCCCGGCCGTGTCCAGGGAGGTAAGACAGGGGACTCCGTATTCCACCGAAGCGCGGCGGATCTGGAAGCCTTCGCGCGTATCGATTTTTCCTTTGGTCGGTGTGATAATGGCCAGTTTAATTTGTGCGGTTTTAAACAACGGTGTTATGTCGTCCAGTCCCTTGACCACGGCCGATACCGGTACTTCGGCCCGCTGCAAGGCCCGGGCGGTTTCCTGGGTCGCGATCAGTTCAAAGCCGCCGCGGACAAACTGTCGCAATAATTCAACTGCTTCCGGCTTATCCCGGTCGGTAATGGAGGCGAGAATCTTCCCCCCCCGGGGGATGGATATCCCGGAGGCGATCAGCGCCTTGTATACGGCACAATGATAATCGCTGTCAATGCCCATGACCTCGCCGGTGGACTTCATTTCCGGCCCCAGGGTTATATCCACCTGCGTCATTTTGTTGAAGGAGAATACCGGTGCTTTTACCGCCGTATAGCGCGGGGCCGGGTGCAAGCCGGGGGTGTAACCCAAAGCGGCCAGTTTTTTCCCGAGCATGATTTCCGTCGCCAGTTTAACCATGGGAATCCCCGTTACCTTGCTTAAAAAGGGCACTGTCCGGCTGGAGCGGGGATTTACCTCCAATACATACAACACATTCTGGTAGACGACGTACTGAATATTTACCAGGCCCTTTACCCGCAGGCCCAGGGCAATGCGGTCGGTATAGCTGATGATCGTGTCGATCATGGCCTGGTCCAGATTGCGGGGCGGATAGACCGCGATACTGTCGCCGGAATGGACACCGGCCCGTTCCACATGTTCCATGATGCCGGGAATGAGCACCGACTCGCCGTCACAGATGGCGTCGACTTCCACCTCCAGGCCCATCAGGTATTTATCAACCAGCACGGGATGGTCCGGCGTTACCTGTACGGCCCAGGTCATATATGCTTCCAGCTCCTTTTGCTGAAAAACAATTTCCATGGCCCGGCCGCCCAGCACATAGGAAGGACGCACGACCACGGGATAACCGATCTTTTCCGCGGCGGCCACCGCCGCCTCCACCGTGAAAACCGTCGTCCCCCGAGGGCGGGGAATATTTAATCTGGTCAGCAATTGGTCAAATCTTTCCCGGTCCTCCGCTTCATCAATGCTCTCCACGGAACTGCCGAGAATTTTTACACCGGCCTCAGCCAGCGGCCCGGCCAGGTTTATGGCGGTCTGACCGCCGAATTGGACAACTACCCCCGCCGGTTTCTCCTTATCAATGATATTCAGGACATCCTCCGGCGTGAGCGGTTCAAAATACAGACGGTCCGCCGTATCAAAGTCCGTGCTCACTGTTTCGGGGTTGTTATTGATAATGACGGATTCAAGGCCTGCGTCCCGCAGCGCCCAGACGGAATGCACCGAGCAATAATCGAACTCGATCCCCTGACCGATGCGGATAGGACCCGAGCCCAGCACCACCACCTTCTGCGTGTCCGGCTCAATCAGCGCTTCGTCTTCCGTCTCGTAAGCCGAATAATAGTAGGGGGTCATGGCTTCAAATTCCGCGGCGCAGGTGTCCACCATCTTATAGCCGGGCGCGATCTTCCAGGCCTGGCGGAGAGCCCGCACCTCAGCTTCGGTTTGGCCGGTCAATTTGGCCACGGCCCGGTCGCTAAACTCCATTTGTTTAGCCTGCCACAGGGTTTCCTGCTCTATATCAGACCCGGCCTCAGCCAGGCGTTTCTCCATATTGACAATGTTTTTAATTTTGGCGATGAAAAACGGATCAATCGTTGAGATATCGGCAATTTCCGCCACTTCCCAGCCCAGGCGCAGTGCGTCGGCGACGGCAAAGAGCCGCTCGTCGCTGGGAATAGCCAGCATTTGCCCCAGTACCGTCGGTGAAATGGGTCCGGTGGGTAAGGCAAGACCGTAGGTTTTAATCTCCTGGGAGCGTACCGCTTTGAGCAAAGCGGCTTCCAGGGTCCGCCCAATGGCCATTACTTCACCGGTGGCTTTCATCTGGGTGCCCAGGGTCCGGTTGGCCGTATTAAATTTATCGAACGGGAACCGGGGAATTTTTACGACCACATAATCCAGCGCCGGTTCAAAACAGGCGACCGTCTGGCCGGTAACCGGGTTGGTTATTTCGTCCAAAGTCAGGCCAATGGCGATTTTAGCCGCCACCTTCGCGATGGGATAACCGGTCGCCTTCGAGGCCAGGGCCGAAGACCTGCTGACCCGCGGATTTACTTCGATGACAAAATACCGGTTGCTCACCGTATCCAAAGCGTACTGAACATTACAGCCCCCTTCAATGCCGAGGGCCCGGATAATTCTCAGCGATGCGGCGCGCAGCATCTGATATTCCTTATCGGACAAAGTCTGTGAAGGCGCCACGACCACACTGTCGCCGGTATGTACCCCGACAGGATCGATGTTTTCCATATTACAAACGATAATGCAGTTGTCATTACCGTCCCGCATGACTTCGTATTCGATTTCCTTCCAGCCGGCCACGCTTTGTTCCAGCAGCACCTGGCCGATGGCGCTGGCAATCAGGCCCTTATTCGTAATGTCGGTAAGCTGCGCCTCCGTATGCGCAATTCCCCCGCCGGTGCCGCCCAAAGTATAGGCCGGCCGGACAATGACCGGATAGCCGTTCTGCCTGGCAAACTCCAGGGCCGCCTCCACGGTGGTGACAATTTCACTGGGCGGCACCGGTTCCCCGATGGCCTTCATGGTTTCCTTGAATATTTCCCGGTCTTCCGCCCTTTGAATGGCCACCAGCGGTGTGCCCAGCAATTCCACGCCTTCCCGTTCCAGCACCCCTGCTTCCGCCAGGGCTACCGCCAGGTTCAGCCCTACCTGTCCCCCCAGGGTGGGCAGCAGCCCGTCGGGTTTTTCCTGTTTAATTACCCGCTCCAGAAAAGTAGTATTCAGCGGCTCAAGATACACCCTGTCGGCGATATTCAGATCGGTCATGATCGTGGCGGGGTTGGAATTGACCAGTACGACCTTGAGGCCTTCCTCTTTCAAAGACCGACAAGCCTGCGTGCCCGCGTAGTCAAACTCCGCCGCCTGACCGATCACGATCGGTCCCGAACCAATGACCATTACTTTCTTTATATGGCTCTTTTTTGGCATTGTTTATGACCCCTTTCCTGCTGCATCAAGGCGATGAATCGGTCAAAAAGAAAAGCGGCGTCATCGGGCCCGGGTGAAGCCTCCGGGTGATATTGCACGGCAAACACCGGCAGCGTTTTATGTTTAATGCCTTCGACGGTATGATCGTTCAGATTAAGCTGCGTTACTTCCGCCGTGGCGGGCAGGCTTTGGGCGTCAATGGCATAGCCATGATTCTGGGAAGTAATGTATACCCGGCCGGTCTCCAAATCCTTCACGGGATGATTTACCCCCCGGTGGCCAAATTTCAGCTTGTAGGTTTTACCGCCTAAAGCAATGCCCAACACCTGATGCCCCAAGCAAATGCCGAAGATGACCACCTTGCCGAGGAGCCTGCCGACCGTGGCGGCCAGATAACCGAGGTCTTCGGGATCTCCGGGGCCGTTGGACAAGAGCACGCCGTCGGGCTTAGAGGCCAGAATCTCCTCCGCGGTGGTCCAGGGGGGCACGACCGTTACGGCGCAGCCCCTTTTGCGCAAGGAACGGAGGATATTTTCCTTCACGCCGCAGTCCACGAGCACGACATGCTGTCCCTCCCCGGCAAAATACTGGGGCTGGGGAACGGCAACCTCCCTGACCAAATCCCTAGGGGTCCATTGCCATGCGGCAGCCCGCGTCGCCGCCGGTTCTTCCGCCGTGATGATCCCCTTCATGACACCCTGCTGCCGCAAATGACGGGTCAGGGCCCGGGTGTCCACGCCCACGAGTCCCGTGATGCCCTTCTCCCGCAGATATGTGTCGACAGTTTGCTCACAGCGCCAGTTCTGGGGCTCCCTGCAAAACTCCCGGGCCACAAAGCCCTGCACATGGGGCTGATAGGACTCCACATCCTCGCTGTTTATCCCGTAGTTGCCGATCAGCGGGTAAGTCATCACCACGATCTGCCCCCGGTAGGAAGGATCGGTCATGATTTCCTGGTAGCCCGTCATGCCCGTATTGAAGACAACTTCGCCCCTGGTGCGGTCCGCAGCACCCACAATTTTCCCTTTATATACGGAACCGTCTTCTAACAGCAAATATCCGTCCATAATATCCTCCAAAACTCATTTCAATACCTTATCCAATAACCCCACCAGCGCGTCCACGTCTTGTTTGCGCACAATGAGCGGAGGCACAAAGCGGAGCACGTCGCCGTTGCCCGCGCAGTTGATGATTGCCCCTTGCTGCAGCGCCGCCTCCACCAGCGGACGTCCGGGGCGGTTTAACTGCAAGCCCAGGATCAGGCCCGTGCCCCTTACTTCCGTAATGCAATTATGTTTTTGCTGCAGTTCCTGCAGCTTTTCCTTAAAATAGGCGCCCGTATGCCGGGCATTTTCCAGTAACCCTTCCTGTTCAATGGCTTCCAGGGTTGCCAGGGCCGCCGCACAGGCCAGCGGATTCCCGCCGAAGGTTGTGCCGTGATCGCCGGGTTTAAAAGCGGCCGCCACATGCTCCCGGGCCAGAAAGGCGCCGGTGGGCACGCCGCCCCCCAGGCCTTTGGCCAGGGTCATGATATCGGGCTTGATCCCGTATTGCTCAAAGGCAAACATTTTCCCTGTCCGGCCGATACCGGTTTGAATTTCGTCGAAAATCAGCAGCATCCCGTGCTTGTCACACAGTTCGCGCAGTCCCCGTAAATATGCCGGAGTGCCCACATGCACACCGCTTTCCCCCTGAATCGGTTCCACCATGATGGCGCAGGTCTGCTCGGTAATCAACCCTTCCACAGCCGCCAATTCATTGTAAGTCGCGTATTTGAAACCGCCGGGCAGCGGTCCGTAACCGTCCTGATACTTGGGCTGACCGGTGGCCGTCAAGGTGGCCAGCGTCCGGCCGTGAAAGGAATGCCAGGTGGTGATGATCTCGAATTTCCCGCTCCCCTGTTCCCGGGCATACTTGCGGGCCAGTTTAATGGCCCCTTCATTGGCTTCCGCGCCGCTGTTGGCCATAAACACCCTTGCTCCGCCGCCAAACAGGCTCACCAGTTTTTCCGCCAGCCGGGCCTGGGGCTCACTGTAGAACAAGTTCGAAATATGCAGCAGTTTCGCCGCCTGGATGCTGATGGCCTCCACCAGTTTGGGATGGTTGTGCCCCAGGACATTTACGGCGATACCGGCGAGGAAGTCCAGATATTCCCTGCCCTCCAGGTCCCAGACCTTCATGCCCGCGCCATGACTTAAAACGATGGGAAAACGGGCGAAAGTTTTCATATAGTATTGCTGATCCAGTCCGATCACTTCTTTGGTTTGCATAAAAACGCCTCCCTATCCGGCTATCTCCGTACCGATACCCTGCTTGGTAAATAACTCAAGCAAAATGGCGTGGGGCAGCCGTCCGTCAATGATATTGACTTTTTTTACTCCTTTATCGATGGCATTCATACAGGCCTGCACCTTCGGTATCATGCCGCCGCTGATAATCCCCCCGGCGATCAATTCCTCCGCTTCCGTGCCGGTCATCGCGGTGATGAGCGTGCTCTTGTCCGTGTAATCCCGGAATACACCCTCCACATCCGTCAGCATCAGCAGTTTATCGGCCCCCAAGGCGCCAGCCACATCGCCGGCCACATAGTCGGCGTTGATATTATAGCTTTCGTTATTTTCACCGGCGCCGACGGGGGCGATCACCGGAATGTACCCTGCGTTCGACACGGCTTTGATCACGGTGGGGTCCACCCTGTCCACATCACCGACAAAGCCGATATCGAAGGTCTCTTCCCGGCCGTCAATCGTTTTGCGCACCAAACGTTTGTGAGCCCGCACCATGCCGCCGTCCTTACCGCTCAGACCCACCGCTTTTCCGCCGAGATGATTGATCAAAGCGACAATCGCCGGATTGATTTTGCCTACCAGGACCATTTCGGCAATGGCCATCGTTTCCGCGTCCGTCACCCGCAAGCCATGCACCCAGTCCGGTTCCTTACCCAGCAGCTTCATCATCGCCGTGATTTCCGGGCCGCCGCCATGCACAATGACCACATTAATACCCACATGCTTCATCAGGACAATATCCTGCATCACTTTCAGCTTCAATTCGTCATTGATCATCGCGTTGCCGCCGTATTTCACCACCACGGTCTTGCCATGATACTGTTTTATATAAGGAAGCGCTTCAATAAGCACCTCCGCCCTTTGGATCGGCTCCATTTCCTCACCCCGTTAATGGGGAGTGGGGAGTGGGGAATAGGGTGTGGGGGCACCAAACCCCCTATCCCTATTCCCCATTCCCTATTCCCCTAATTCAAGTTGTATATTCACCGTTGATCCGTACATATTCATAGGAAAAATCACAAGTCCACACCGTGGCGGAAGCGGCGCCGGCCCCTAAGTCGATCACTACCGCGATATCCTTTTGGGCCATCACCTTTGTCAGCTCCTCCCCCGCAAAGCCCGTGCCCTGACCGTTTTCGACAATCTTATGCCCGCCGATCCACAGACTAACCTTATCCTGTTCCATCGCCGCGCCGCTGTAGCCGGCGGCGGCCACAATCCGGCCCCAGTTGGGGTCCTGGCCGAAGAAGGCGGTTTTCACCAGCGGGGAATTGGCAATGGACTTGGCCGCCAGTTTCGCCCCGGCGAAATCCGCGGCGCCCTGGACGGTTATTTCCAGAAATTTCGTCGCCCCCTCACCATCCCGGACAATCAGTTTGGCAAGATAAATGCAAACGTGCTCCAAGGCGGCGCTGAAGGTGTCAAATAATTCATCTTCTTTGTCGATGAGTGTATTTCCTGCCAGCCCGTTGGCCAGAACAAGGACGGTGTCATTGGTGGACGTATCCCCGTCAATCGTAATGGCGTGAAAGGACCTTTCCACGGCGGCCTGCAGCGCCTTTTTCAGCAAGGCCGGCTGGATTGCCGCATCGGTGGTCATAAAGCTCAGCATGGTGGCCATATTGGGTTCAATCATGCCCGCCCCTTTGGCCATGCCGCCGATTCGGGCGACCCGGCCGTCCAGGACAAACTCCACGGCAAGCTCCTTGACGAAGGTATCCGTCGTCATGATCGCCCGCATCGTACTGTCATGCCCCTGGGGGGACAGGTTTTCACAAGCCTGCCTGATCCCCGCCGTCACTTTGTCCATGGGCAGGAAGGTACCGATCACCCCGGTGGAGGCCACCGCGATATCCGACGGCTGCAGATCAAGGGCCCGGGCCGTCTCCCGCACCATCGTCAGGGCGTCCTGCAGGCCCTGTTCGCCGGTGCACGCGTTGGCGCAGCCGCTGTTGACCACGATCGCCCTGGCATACCCATCCGTCAGGTGGCGCTTCGTGAGGGTTACCGGGGCGGCGCACATTTTGTTTAATGTATACATGCCTGCCGCTGCGGAAGTACAGGCCGCCCAGATCACGGCGACATCTTCCTTCGTTTGGCTTTTTATGCCTGTTTTCACGCCCGCCGCCCGAAAGCCCTGCGGCGCGCAAATCCCGCCGGCAATGGCGGTATATTCTATCATCATGTTGATCCTCCCTCGTAATATGCTCCCTGCGGCCGCTTAATCAGGGATACAATGCGGGAAACCGCAGTCCTTCGGTTTCCGGTAAGCCGAACAGAATATTCATGTTCTGCAGCGCCTGGCCGGCCGCGCCTTTCATGAGATTGTCGATGGCCGAGACCACCACCACGTGATTGGTCCGGGCGTCCACATGCCAGGCCAGATCGCAATGATTTGTGCCGCGTACGTACTTTGTGGCCGGATATTGTCCCGCCCCCAGCAGCCGCACGAAAAACTCGTTGCCGTAAGCCTGCTGATAGGCCGCGGTAATTTGCTCGATGGTGGCGCCGGCTTTTAAACGGAGATAACAGGTGGCCAGGATCCCGCGGGACATGGGCATCAGATGCGGCGTAAAGGAAATCGTGATCTCCGCTCCCGCCGCCAGACTCAGTTCCTGCTCTATCTCCGGCGTGTGCCTGTGCCCGCCGATATTATAGGCTTTTACGTTTTCCGTCGTTTCCGGATAATGGGCATTCAGGCTTAAGCCGCGACCCGCGCCGGACACGCCGGATTTGGCGTCCACAATAATCGGGTCATGTTCCGCCAGGCCCGCGCGCAGCAAAGGAGCAACAGCCAAAATGGAGGCCGTCGTATAACAGCCGGGATTAGCCACTAAGGCCGCCTGTTTGATGGCTTCCCGGTGCAGTTCCGGCAGCCCGTACACCGCCGGCAGCTGCGGGCTCGTGTGTGTTACTTTGTACCACTGTTCATAAACCGCGCGGTCATGCAGGCGGTAATCCGCGCCAAAGTCGATCACCTTGACCCCGGCCGCCAAAAACTTCGGCACCACATTCATGGCGTGGCCATGGGGCAAGGCGACAAACACCACGTCCGATTCCGCCGCGATTAGTTCGATGTTGTCCATTTTAATCAATACTTTGTCCACATGCCCTCGCAGGTGGGGATAGACCTGGCTTATGGGCTGGCCTGCATAACTTTCCGACGTTAACACCGCCAAACTTACTTCTCTATGATTGAGCAGCAAACGCAGCAGGTCTACACCTGCGTAACCCGTTGCTCCAATGATACTCGCACGAATCATGATCCATTCCTCCTAAAGATACGTTTAAATGATTATACACTATTTTTGTATAATCATGCAATAGCCCGGGAATATTTTCCGCAAAGTCAATCCCCTCTCCGCCGTCATTTATGGGCGGTGGAAAAGACCGTCTGTACAGACGCTACATAAAGAAAAACCACTTTGTTTCCCTGCCGGACAAAGTGATTTTCACGCCAGTTCCTCCCTGTATATATTTGTGTGCCGGCGCAAAAATTATGCGCACAAGTAACCCCTGATTACACGCGATTGTCAGCCCAGGCAGCCTCCTGATGGATGATGACAACCGCCTGCCCGCGATCCTGGGGCTGTCCCTGTTATTCTACCGCCGCCGCGGAAGCCCCCCGCCGCAAGATCCGCGGCGAGGGCAGCCAGGGCAAAATCCGGCAATTATCCCCGACACTATTTCCCGCTGGAGCGGCGCAGCAAATCCTCTGCTTCCCGGTCGGTCAGCTCATAGTGGAAAAACAACCGGTAAAACTGTTTCGCTTCACTTTTGATGTCGAGCTTTACATAGTCCGGATACAAAAGGTTGGCCAGCCATTTAATACCAAGCAGGCGGTTGACGGAGGGGGGCCGGTCAAACCAGTTATAGGGCTGATCCGGCACTTCATAGAGCCGGTGCTCCTTCACCGCTTTGATGTTTGCCCACCGGTCATCATGGGTGATGTAGTCAAAAGTGTCCCCATTGCCTTTATTGATGATAATTACATCAGGGTTCCAGAGCATCACCTTTTCCAGGGACACGGCGTTTTGACCGGAGCCCGGATTCAATGGCACCTGCGCCACGTTAATCCCGCGTACAAGATCAAGTACTTCGACATGCCTTGAGCCGGATGGTTCGGTGGCTAACCCCGTCGCCCCCTCCGCGTAATATACGCGCACCCTTTTTTCTTCCGGTATGGCCGCCACCAGGGACCCGGTTTCCCTAATCGTATGCCGGCAATAATCCGCCAATTCTTTTGCCCGCTCCTTATTTCCCAATAACTCACCCAGAAACGTATAAGTCCTGTCCAGTTCCGTCAGGCTGGAACTAACTACCACCACCGGGATCCGCAGCTGCGCCTGCAGACGGTCGGCATTCTCGCCGATGGTGCCGTCGTCCATGTCGGCCGCGGTCACGGTCACGATCACATCCGGCGCCGTCTGTAAAATTTTTTCCATATTCGCTCTGGTACCCTCGGCGCCCAGCATCCCGCCTTGACCCTGCCCGGACATGCTGCGCCGCTTTTCCGCCAGGGATTTCTGCAGATTCCCCGGCTTACTGTCTTCGCCGGCTATTTTCGCCGGCTCCAGGGAATAGAGCAGCATGGTGGCCAGGGGATTGGTGCCGTAAACCTTTGTGATATTGCGGGGCACCGTTACTTTCCGCCCGATCATATCGGTTATTTCCGTTTTGTCGGCGACGTTCCGGCCTGTCGCCGTCTCCTTGCCGCAGCCTGCCAAACAAGCCGCCAAAAGCATAATCACCCACCATAAACCTATTTTTCGCCGCATCGGCTCCCTCCCTTGTCACGCCGGCAGCACGGGTACGCATACTCTGGCTCCCTTGCCGTTTTTCCCGCCTGCTTCAATTACTTTCACGTCCACGCCATAAACCTGTTTTAAGTATGTACCGGTGATCACCGTTTCCGGTGTGCCGATGGCAAAAGACCGGTCGTGTCCCATAACCGCCACTTTAGTGGCGCACAGCAGGGCATGATTAGGTAGATGCGTGGTCATTATTACCCCCATCCGTCCCCCCTCGGTCAATCTTTTGATCTGCCCCAGTACTTTTATTTGATTGCCAAAATCCAGATTAGACGTGGGCTCGTCCATGATGAGGATTTCCGGTTGCTGGGCCAGCGCCCGCGCAATCATCACCAGTTGGCGTTCACCCCCGCTCAGTTCCGTGTACACCCTTGCGCCCAGCTGCGTAATGCCCAGCGCTGCCAGCGCCTCTTCCGCAATGGTTCGGTCCCTGCGGGAGGGCGCAGAGAACATGCCGATGTGCGCCGCCCTGCCCATCATTACCACATCAAGCACTTTGAAGGGAAAAGGCGGGCTATGGGTTTGGGGAACATAGCCCAGTTTGGTGGCGATTTTCCGGTGCGGCCATGTACCAATATCTTCCCCGTTTAAGAGGATTTTTCCCGACTGGACCCTCAACAGTCCCAGCAATGCTTTAAAAAAGGTCGTTTTTCCCACCCCGTTTGGTCCCAGCAAGCATAACACATCACCGGACGTCACGGCCAGGGAGATTCCGCTGACCACCGTTTCCCGGGCATAACCGCAGGAAACATCCTTAACCTCCAGTTCCATTCCCGTTCCCACCCCTTTCCGATTTAATTCTAGGCCCAGCCCTTTGTGCGCGTATTTATGAGCAGATAGAGAAAGAAAGGCGCACCGATCAACGAGGTGAGAATCCCCAGGGGGATTTCCACCGCATAGAGCGTCCGGGCCAAATTATCCACCACCAGCAGAAACACGCTGCCCAGCAATGTGGCGGCGGGCAGCAGCCTTTGATAGTCCGGCCCTACCAGTAATCGCGCAAGATGCGGGACAATTAAACCAACTAAACCGATAACCCCGCTGATCGCCACCGCCGAAGCGGTCACCAGCGTTGCACAGATTATGACCAGCATTCTTAACCTTGCCGTGTTGACCCCTAAGGCTTTTGCTTCCTCGTCCCCAAAGGACAGGACATTCAAATTCCAGCGCAGCAGCAGCAATAAACATAAACCCAAACCAACCGGCCAAAGGGCCACGCCCACATCCCGGCCGTTCACCGCAGCCAGACTGCCCATCAGCCAGTAGGTAATCGCCGGCAGTTTCGTATAAGGATCCGCTGCGTATTTTATTAAGGAAAGAAAGGACGTAAAGAGCATGCCCACAATGATGCCGGTCAGGATCAATACCAGGGTGGTATCACCCCTCTTGCCCAGCCAGGCACTGATGAAATAGGTTAGGGCGACAGCGAGCATCCCCCCCGCAAAGGAGGCGAACTGAATGCCGACAATCCCGCAGGAGAGCAGGATAGCCAAGGCCGCCCCCAGACTAGCCCCCGCCGATACGCCCAAAAGCCCCGGGGACACCATGGGATTTTTGAACATCCCCTGATAGGCCGCGCCGGACGCCGACAACGCCGCCCCCACCAGCATCGCCGCCAGAATACGCGGTAATCTGATACGCAACACCACCGTCTCCATATCCTCCGTCCAGTATTGCGGTAAATCGACAATCCGCGCACAGAATATCAGCAAAACATCCCGCAGGGAAATCGGATATCCCCCAATGATAAAGGAGCCGAAAAATGTCGTTACCAAAAGCACCGGCAGTAACCAAACTTTCAGCTTTTCTTTGACCGCCGGCGGCACGGCCGTTAACAATGCAGCCCCTCCACTCCGGCGGGCAAGGCGTCAATCCGTCCGCCATTGCGCAACACGTCCCTGATCATCAGCAATTGGCGGTCCAGTTTTTCCAGCACGGTCAAGTTGCCGCGCTCCTCGTCCGAGGTGACAATCACTTGCGCAATACCCCCGTTTTTAATGACCAGCCGTTTATCACCCATCAACGCCAGGATCGGATCATGGGTCGCCATCAGCACAATTTTTTGCTTGTCCACCAGCAGCCGGACTGCTTTTTGCCGGTCAATACCCGCGTTCTCAATCTCATCAACCAATACGATCGGCGATTTGCTCAAGTAAGCGGCATCGGCAATCATCAGCGAGCGGGACTGACCGCCGCTGAGCGAAGTGACGGGCGTATCCGGCGAAAACTTCTCGCCCGCCAGTTCGTTGGCCTTATCCAGGATGCTGCGGCTTATTTCCCCCGCATCTTCCACCATTCTGCTCTCGGCATGCATTTGGATAAATTCCGCCGCTGTTAAATCCATGATGAAGTTCATATTCTGGGACAACTGCGCCACCAGCTTATGCTCCACGGAAAACCGGTATTTGGGGTCGGGAACCCGGTTGTTGATCAAAATCTTTCGTTTCGTAGGTGTATCCCGCTGGGCCATCCATTCGATATCCGCCAGCAGCCTGCTTTTGCCCGAGCCGGTCGGGCCCACAATGCAGATAATCTCCCCCGCCTTAATCGTCAGGAATATGTTTTCCCTCTGGCCGTTTTTATCTTGTCCGCCCACGACGGTAATGGACTTGACAGGCTCTTCTTCCTTGCGCAATTGTTCCATTTGCCGCATGAACGCCAGAAATTGTTCAATCATGTCCTGTCGCCCCATGCCCAAATCCTCCGCCGCTTCCTCATCAATCGCGGCAAAATACCCGCCTACTGTGCTGCGTTGTTTTACCGGCCTTGGTATGGCCTGAAAAAAGTCTGCCGCGTAGGGATACGCCGCGCATAATTCCCCCATGGTCATCTTAGATAGTGCTCCCCACACCTGCTTCCACCCCTTTGTCCATAGTAACAATTTCATCTGCAATCATGGTACTACATCGCCTAACACAAGTCAATAAAATTATACCCATGTACCGCGCATAGTTTATTTGTGTTTGCTTTAGTTTGGGGATATTATTCAAAAGCACTTTCCGGGCAGCACAGTGAACTTGTCTGTCTACGCCAGACTTCGGGGCTTCA
>DHRA01000085.1:55731-66291 GCA_002411145.1 Firmicutes bacterium UBA5324
GGTGTCTTCGAAATTAGATAAAAGGACCAGCTCCGTTGCTAATCGCCATAGAGCTGGTCCTTTTATTGTGCTGTTTTTTACATATGTCAGGAAAATGAAAGGGCTGTCCGGGGTGTTTTATCTCAAACACCCTTTAACAACCGCTGTCCAATTTTGGCTCCCCGGGCTTACTAGAACCTGTAGTTGAGGCCAAAGCCCAAGCCGTCTGTACCCCCACGATCGTAATCCTTGTTCAGATAATTCACATCAAAGTTTAGTTGGTCGGTCAGGGCCAGGCTGGCGCCGACATTGTATTCGGTTTCCACACTGGTAAATTTTACGCCCGCATAGCCGGTCAGCTTATCGGCCAGATCAGTATTGACTTCCGCCCCCAACAGCATTTTGTTGCCGGCTCCGGAGTAATCCCGCATGCCGAATACAAGGTTTACGTTTTGGGGGAGTTTATATTTTGCATACAGATCATTTTCATCTCCACCATAGTCACCTTCTGCGTGCTGAAAACCCGCCGTAAATTTGTCGGAAATGGCGTTTTCAATGAAAAAGCTGTCCACACCTTCGTGATCAAGCTCCAAATGATTGATGCCGACTACCGATTCACCCCTCTCCAGGGTTACAACCGGCGCTGCCATGGCTGCACTGGATACCAGCATCGCGCCGATAAGACCGGCAAGTACTTTTTTTTGCATAGTAAATCCTCCCTCCCCAATCCGGGTTAATGCTTAATGTCATAACATTATTATAAAAAGAAAATGTGAGCAATCTATGAGGAAAAAGGAAAAAGGGAACATTTTCGCAAAATTTTTTTACTTTCCGTCCTTATAACGATAATAAACATTTCGTCCTAATACAAACGAAGTGTTTATCTTCTCTAGCCAACAATAGGGATCCCGGCGCCGCAGCGCGGGCATTTTTTATCCGGCGTGAGATAGCTGTGCCGCCGGTCCCGCTCGATGAGCAGCGCTGCGCACTGATCACAATAGGTGTTGCTGTCCCCCCCGCCGACATTGCCGAGGTAAACGTAACGCAGTTTGCGCCGGGCAATTTCCCGGGCTTCCCGCATTTTTTCCAGCGGCGTGGGCGGCTTGTCAAATTTGTAGTGCGGAAAGTAGCGGGAAAAATGCAGCGGCACATCCGGATTCAGCCGCGTCGCCACCCACGCGGTGAGGGCCTCGATTTCCTCCCGGCTGTCGTTCATGTCCGGAATTAACAGGGTGGTCAGTTCCACATGACAGTGTTTGACGGCCATCTCCGCCGTCCGCTTTACCGTTTCCAGATCGCCACCGCAAATTTGCCGGTAAAAATCGGCCTGAAAAGCTTTGACATCAATGTTCATGGCGTCTATATAAGGCAGCAATTGGCGTAAGGGTTCTTCCGCGATGTACCCGTTGGTGACCAGGACATTTTTATAACCCGCCCGCCGGACGGCCTGCGCCGTTTCCAGCACAAACTCATACCAGACCACCGGTTCCGAATAGGTATAGGCCGCCCCGATACAATTTGCCCCGGCGGCGTATGCCCGCACAACTTCCACAACCTGCGCGGGGCTCAGGTCCGTGGTCTGCGGTTCCCCCTGGGCAATTTGCCAATTCTGGCAAAATTGACAGGTAAAATTACAGCCCCAGGTGCCCAGGGAAAAAATCGTACTGCCCGGATAAAAATGATAAAGGGGCTTTTTCTCAATGGGGTCCAGGGCGTAAGAAGCACAACGCAGGTAATTTTCCGTAATCAGTCCCGCTCCCCCATGCCGCCGCACACGGCAAAACCCCCGCCCGCCCGGCGGAATAACACAGGCCCGCGGACAGAGCTCACACTGCACCCTATCCCCTGCCAGCCTTTTATAAAACAACGCTTCCCGCATAAGTCACCTCCGGGAAATGAATTTGAACCGCCAAGAACGCCAAGGACGCCAAGAAAATAATATCAATCTAATTGTAAAACTATCCTATGCGCATTTATTAATATTCATAGGAATTCTTTATCAGTTCTTTATGAGACTAAACAATTGTTTCTCGCGCAAACATCATCAATTCTCGACCTCAGATAAATTATCCGCATCCAAATAATATATTTCCCCCCTTGGCGTTCTTGGCGTCCTTGGCGGTTAATATTAATTACTTATACCTCGCAACTGAAAACCGGTACATTTCCACGGGTTCTTCGGGGCGGATGCCGGCTTTTTGCTTGGCGATGGATACCTGCTCTTCCACGGTGTCCACGCCCTCCAGATCCGGCAGGAGCAAGCCGCTGCGATGGCCCCGGCGGAGGATAATGCCATACTTCCTGGGATCGAGGTCATGGGCGTCCTTAACGGGTACGGGCGCGGACAGAATGTCCACGGAATAAACCAGCCCATTCAGTTCGTCGGCTTCAACGGGAAAGAAGCGCGGATCTCCCGTACCGGCGCTTACCGCGTTGGCTATGATTTCTTCGGCGATATTGTTCTTTGTCGGCGCGAAGGTGCCGATACAGCCGCGCAGGTGTCCCTTCTGTTTTAAAGAAACAAAGACCCCGGCCCGTTTCTGCAGCTCCGCCGGTAAATTATCCGGTACCGCCAGCATCCGGCCGGTAAGCACAAAATGTTCCAGGCTTCTCCTGGCTAAGTTCACATATACACTCTCGCCGGCCGTTTTATCAACCCCCATTTCGGTCATGCGCGCACCCACCTCCGTCTGAAACTCAATGACCGCATAACCCACGCCAAAAGGCCCCTCATACGACAGCTTGCTCGCCCCCACCTTCAGGCCCCGGAAAATGCCGAGCAAAATGTAGATCGGGCGCAAGCCGCATTCTCCCGCTTCCTCAATTAAAGCGGGCTCGAGGTGCCGCACCCCTTCCAGATCCATCCTTTCCAGTGCCTTGACCAGAGCTTCGTCAAAACCGCGGGCGTGCTTACTATAGCCGGCCGGCGCGTCCGGCGTCAACCGGTGAGACAAATCTCCGCTGCAAATCACCGCCACCCGGCGTTCCAACGGCCGCAAGGCTTCCTGCACTGCCTGTCCGAACATAAATAAATCCTCGTATTCCAGCCAGCCGACGGTAATATGGACAATTTTGGCTTTCACGCCGGCCCTGGCCAGATAATACATCGGCACCAACGCCCCATGATCCAGGGTTACCGCTAATCCGTACCTCTGGGCGGAGTTTTCCGTAATCCGCAATACGGGTATCCCATATTGTCCGGCCTGTTTAACAATGGCATCCACGGCTTCCAGATCGGTTTCCGCGCTGATCCGTATCCCCCCGGCCCCAAAGTTGGCGAAATCACCCTGCAATTTGGGGGCGGCGGCAATGCTCACCGCGTCGCGGAAGACAGGCCCATGGGGCGTAATCACAATTAATGTATCGGGATTCCAGGACTTAATGCGCGCGCTCATCTTCTCCATCGCAAGCCGCGTTTTTTCCACTTCCTGCAAACTTTGTCCACCGATTTCCGGAATCAGCATCGGCGGATGAGGTACCAGTGCGCCACCAACGATCTGTTTCACGTTTTCACTCCTTCCATTAAAAATATCCTTCCACACCTCTCCTGCTTATATACTGTGCAAGTGTCTGCTAATCCTTGTGAAATTGGCAATAAAGCCAAAGAAACTCTCTAACTCTTCGCTTCTTTGTGTTAAATCACCAGCGTTTACCATTGGCCCTGTTTCACCGTCGCATAATGGACAAGTCCGCGGTAAATTTCCTCCGCCAGCCGGTCTTGATAACCCTCATCCTTTAAGCGGGCGGCTTCTTCCGCGTTGGATAGGAACCCCACCTCCACAATTACCGCCGGGATACTATTTTTCCGCAACAGATAATAATCCTCGCCTTTCTCTTTTCGCCTGTTTCCCGGGGGAAACTCCCGCAGGTGCTGCTGGATACAGGCCGCCAGCTCCTTTCCTTCCCCGGAAGCGGGATGGTAAAATACCTGGGCCCCCGTCCAGCGCCGTCCTTTGATGGCGTTGGCATGAATACTGACGAATATTTCCGCCCCGTTTTCCTGCGCAATGGCCAGACGCTTATCCAGATCATTTCGTTTTCCGCCTTTACCGCGGGTGTAAAAATCAACATCATCTTCCCTGGTTAAGATCGGCTGCGCCCCGGCAGCCCGCAGCTTATCCGCCACCCTTTTGCCGATTTGCAGCGTCAGATTTTTTTCAAAATCTCCCAAATCACTGGCCGCTCCGCTGTCGATGCCGCCGTGCCCGGGATCGATGACCACGGTTTTGTGCAGCAAAAACTCCGGCCGGTAATAGTTATCCCCGTTTTCCGTCACGACTCCCACCGCCAGCAATACGATGCCGGATAGAACAAACAAACCGGGCCAGCCCCCCGTTTTGAATATTTTTCGCCCCAGCCAGGCCATGCCGCCATCCCTCCCTCTTGAAGGTCTCTGCCATCCTTAAAATAATATGGCGGCAACTGCCGCTTTAGAAGGTCGGGCGGAAGCCCGCAGACTTATTACCGCTGCCTGGCGCCCCCTAAAACAGGGGCGGGGGCAACATTTTTTCTCGCTAAATTTACAGAAAACAGTCTAATTTTTGATATAATATCCTTGAGAACTGCAAATAGCCAAGGGCATCAATCCCCTGGTCCGTATTTTGCATAAGCAAATTGCTATAATCTGCAAGGTGGTGTTAAAGTGCGTTTGGGCAGACTAATATTGGTCATATTTATAATTGCTTTGCTGTGGGGTTTTTTTTCCGGCAGCGCAGGCTTCGGGGAGAGGGGAGACACGGAAGCTCCAGGTTCATCCATGGTGGTGAAGGCACAACGGTTTATGAATCTTTCCGCCGCCGTAAAGGAGCGGGTTGCCGAGCAACACGGCACTTACGTTTCGCTTGAGGAAATACCGCTCTCCCTGCAACAGGCGGTCATCGCCACGGAAGACATCCGCTTTTACCGTCACTACGGTGTGGATTTGGAAGGTGTGGCCCGGGCCGCCTTCACCAATCTTCAGGACGGCCAGTTTACCGAAGGCGGCAGCACCATCACCCAGCAATTGGTGAAAAACCTCTTTCTTTCCCAGGATAAAACCATCAGCCGGAAAATTGAAGAAGTGGTCCTGGCCCTGGGAGTGGAAATGAGGTTTAGCAAAGATGAAATATTAGAAATGTATTTAAATAAAATCTACTATGGCTCCGGAACCTATGGCGTAAACGCCGCCGCCGAAACTTATTTCGGCAAGCAGTCAAAAGACCTCAGCCTGGCCGAAGCGGCCATGCTGGCCGGGCTCCCCCAGGCGCCGTCCCTCTATTCCCCCTATGTAAATTTTACGGCGGCGAAACAACGCCAGGCCATGGTGCTTGATCTGATGACCCGACATGGTTTCATCTCCCCCGGCATGGCGGAAAAAGCCAAAAAGGAACCGCTGCAACTGGCAAAGTAAAAGAATTAAATTTAGGAATATAATACATGCTTAAGAAAACAAAATCTGCACACGCTATATGCGGAGGTGATTATTTTGAGCGCAAGCATGCAACCGGAATATAACCGTAATATTCACAAGCAGATTGCTCCCAAATACAATCCGGACGGCGTAGACGAATCACCTGACCCCGCGCAGCTTCTGCCGCGAACGACCGGTACGCGCATGGAAGGAAATTATTACAGCAGCCGGCCCGCCGCCGTCTTTGCAGACGAAGAGGCCCGTCAAAAGGCTGCCGTGCGTTCGGTCCCGGCGGGTGATTTTGACACCGACGTCAATTCCGCCTACGCCCTGGGTAAAACCTCCCTGCAAGAAAAGAAGGAAGCCGACGCCCCGTAACAAGTTTATATTCAGGCTAAAAACCCGGGCGGCGAAGATGCCGCCCGGGTTTTTAGCCTGAGCATAGACTAGCGCTTTATCCAATCCGTTCACGGATTGAAAGATAATTATCGACGGCTAAATAAATGAGGAAAAACAACACCAGGACGGATTTAAGGCCCGGCCGGATTGCGCCGAGGGGATATTTAACCAGCGGATGGACCACGGCCAAAAGGATAAAGGCCAGCAACCCCCAGAGCAGGGAATATTTCAAGCAGATTCTGCCGTGCAGATTAAATGCCTCGCTGCGATAATCCCAGGGTTTAATCCCGAAAGCCTCTTCATAAACAAGGGCGGTGACGTATTCCAAAAGGGTTAACGGCACGACCGACAGCAGCACGGTGATACTTAGCGATACGAGCGGATTAAAGCGCAGGGAACCCAGGATATAATCCGCCGTCAACAGAATGATAATTGCGCCGGCGCCGTAGATCAGGGAAAAGGGGCCGTGCAAAAAACCCTTGTTTGTTAATTCCCCGGCCGCAATACTGCCGTAGGCAAATTCCAACAGCCAACCACAAAAGGCATACACAAGAAAAAAGAGTGCAAAATCAACGAATTCAGCCACGGCAGGCGTGCCCCCTGTCGGAAATAAATCTTTACTTGACCCTGTGCATATTTTACTTCCGGTAAGGTACGCTTATTCATCGCTTTCCGAGATGTTGCCCCGGTATAAATTAACTTGTAAGAAATCCTAGCGCAAAATTCGCTGCAGTAATTTTTCTGTGCCGGCTTTTTTAAGGGCATCCATGGAGGTCGGTATCCCTTTTTCCGCAGCGGTTGCATTTAACCTGTTCAGAATATCCTGATTCAACTGTTCGGGATAAAACGTGCCCAAGGCCGTTGTTAAAGCCAAATTGCTTATTTCCGCTTCGGCAGAACCCCGTTTTACAAAGTCTCCGGTCAACAGGCGAAAGGAGAGGCCATATGCCTTGCCGTCGGTAATGGTGAAACTCCCCTGGGCGAGGGCTGCATCCGCATCGCCGACAGCCGTGCCGACAAAGGAAAGCGGTCCGGATACATCTTTGGTCGTCATTTGGGCACTATTAAGTCCACTGCCCGCAATCGACAAACTGTATTTTCCCGCCTCGGGATAAATAACGCCATTGGCCGAAACAGAACCCCCGTTGGTTGAACCGCTAAAGGTCCGCAAGGCCATCACATTCTGCACATAATCAAAGGAGCCGCTGATTCCGCTGACCGCCATGCCCCCCACTTCAAGGCCGCCCAAGGTGAAACTGCCGCTGATCTTTGGCAGACGCGCAGGTCCTGTAATGGCCGCATTGACCGCCAAGGTTCCCGCTGATTTAAGCTGCGGCATTATGGCCGCAGGGTCGGCCGAGGGCAACTCAACCGCAAAATCCAAGGTCTGGTTTCCGTCGGCATCACTTAGCACACGCCCGGAACCTGTGAGCGGCTGTCCTTTATACAAAGCGCTGATATTCGCAAAACTAATCGCGGTGTCCTGTTGCGTAAAACCGGCCCCGGCCTGGGTAACCTCCAACACACCTGTAGTATTTACACCGGAAAAGCGCCCCTCCACCGACTGTAATACGATTTTGCCGGCTGTCCCTTCAGCTTTTACCGTCAATTCATCAAGGATGCCCGCTGTGATCCGGAGAGGATCGTCCTCCGTCGTCAAGCCCAATTTAGCAAGCTCAATTCCTTTGGCCGTCAGCGCAAAGGCGGAGCTGCCCCCAGCGGTCCACTGCCCGTCCAGATTGATGCTGCTTGTTTCCAGCTTACCGCCGAAAGCGGCTGTAACTAAATCCTCGTGCGCAAAATCCAGGGTCCCATTTATTCCTTCAATCTTATTATTTAATGGGGTCATTGCAAAATTCATGGTCCCGTTGCGCACCTTAACCAGCCCCCGGAAATTAACCTTTGCCTCTTCCCGGGTTTTAAGCAAGTCGGCTATATTAAATTTCCCCTCCCGGTATACCAGCCAAATTTCCGGTTTATAAATGGTCATGCCGGTGATCAACTGCAACCCGAGACGTCCTTTAAACAAGTCGCGCCACCGATAGCTTATTTTTATCCGCTCACATACCGCCACTGTCTGCCCGGCCTTATCCACCAGCCGGACTTTTTTGGCTGTAACCGCCCCCAGCATCGACAGCTCAATGCTTTCCACGTCGATTTTGCCGTTAACCTGCTCATTGGCCATGGCCAGCAGATTCTGCTCTGCCGCCTGCCGGACTTTCCCTGACAAGGACTGGTACGCCCCCGCCCCCAGTAGCACCGTTACAAGCAAGACAATCAGGCCCAATTTCCGTTTATCCAGATTCCGGAAGTTCATTTCCGCCAGTCTTTTTTCTCCCTGCATAACCTCACCGCCCAATTAAGTTTTTAATTTTCCCATGTACAAAATCAGCTAAATAAACACCCCCGCCTTGCGGCTGGCTCCCCGTTTATTCTTTCCACAAAACCCGCTAAAGTCCTGTTTATGCTTCCGACAACAAAAAACGGGGTTACGCAAATCCTGCGTAACCCCCGTTTTTTTCCGCTTACATGGCCTTGGCCGGGACAGGCCCGCGGGCCAGGGCAATTTTCCCGGTGCGGACGATTTCCGTGATGCCGAAATCCACCAGCACTTCACACAAAGCATTAATTTTACTTTCTTCGCCGGTAAGCTCAATGACCACTGTTTCCCGGTTTACATCCACGATCTTCGCCCGGAAAATTTCCACAATATCCACCAGGTCGGAACGGTTTTCCTTGCTGGCCCGGACCTTAATAAGGGCCAGCTCCCGCTGAATGGAATCCTCATGGGTAAGATTAACGATTTTGATCACATCAATCAGCTTTGCCAACTGGTTGACAACCTGCTCCAGTTCGATTTCATCATCCACTTCCACGTCAATGGTTATTCTGGTCGTCTCGGCCTCCTCGGAGGGACCGGCGGTAATACTCTCAATATTAAAGGCCCGGCGGCTGATTAAACCCGAAATGTGCGTTAATACACCGGGCCTGTTTTCCGCTAAAACGGCTAATGTGTATTTCATCCCTTCATCTCCCCCAAGATCATTTCATCAAGCCGGCCCCCGGGAGGCACAATGGGCAGCACGTCCTCCGCGGCAGGCACCAATACTTCCACCAGCACCGGCCCTGCCGTCTGCAAAGCCTTTTCAAGCACGCCGGTCAATTCTCCGGGGTCCGTCACGCGGAAGCCGGTAACCCCCATGGCTTCGGCCAGCTTGACGAAATCGGTCTGTCCCTTGATGCTGGAATGCGAGTAGCGCCGGCCGAAGAACATGCGCTGCCATTGATTAACCATCCCGAGCACCTCATTATTCAGCAGGATAATCTTCACCGGCAGCCCGTTATCGGCGGCGGTGGACAATTCCTGACAGTTCATCATAATACTGCCGTCCCCGGTAAACAATACGACGGTCTCCGAGGGGTGACCGATTTGCGCGCCGATGGCCGCCGGCAGACCAAAGCCCATGGTGCCCAAACCGCCGGAGGTCAGGAGCGAACGCTGCTTTTGAAAATTATAGTATTGCGCCGCCCACATCTGGTGCTGACCGACATCGGTCACGATAATGACGTTGCCCTGCGTGAGTTCGCTTACCTTCTCGATCACCTGCTGGGGCATAATATGTTCTTCCGAGGGGCTGTAAGTCAGAGGATTTTCCTTTTTTAACGCCTGGAGCTGTTCATTCCAGGCGGTGATGCCGGCCGCCCACTGCTGAGGATCGCGGGCCTGCACCTTTTCGCTGAGCAGCGGCAGCGACCAGCGCAAATCACCAATGACCCGCAAATCGGCCCGCACGTTTTTATTGACCTCGGCCGGGTCGATATCAAAATGGATGATTTTCGCATGGGGCGCGTAGTGTTTTACCAGGCTGGTCACACGGTCGTCAAAACGCACGCCGATACCGATCAGCAGATCGCACTCCTGCGTGGCTATATTGGCGGCATAGGTGCCATGCATGCCCACCATGCCCAGATACCGGGGAGCGTCGCAGGGGATGCAGCCCAGGCCCATGAGGCTGGAGGTTACGGGGAAACCCGTGGTTTCAATAAACTCTCGCAAAGGTTCGGCGGTGTGGGAAATGTTGACGCCGCCGCCGATGAAGACCACCGGTTTGGCCGCCTTTTCCATCAGTTTCACCGCTTCGTCAATACGGTCCGGATCGCCGGCAAAGGTCGGGCAATAGCCCCGGAGCTTCACACTTTCCGGATACGCATAATCAACGGTCGTCGTAAACACATCCTTGGGAATATCAATGACCACCGGACCGGGACGGCCGGTACGGGCAATATGAAAGGCTTCCTTGATCACCCGGGGCAAATCCTGCACCTTTTTTACCAGATAATTATGCTTTGTGATGGGTGTGGTAATGCCGCAGATATCCGCTTCCTGAAAGGAGTCCTTACCGATCAGGGAAACCCCCACCTGCCCGGTGATCGCCACCAGCGGGATGGAGTCCATGTAGGCGGTGGCAATGCCGGTGATCAGGTTGGTGCCCCCTGGTCCCGATGTGGCGATACAAACACCGACTTTTCCCGTGGCCCGGGCGTAGCCGTCGGCGGCGTGCACGGCGCCCTGTTCGTGGCGGGTCAGGATATGGGGGAAATTTGCCCGGTAGAGCGCATCATAAAGCGGCAATACCTGCCCGCCCGGATATCCGAATACAACCTCCACCTCTTCCTGTTTTAAACATTCAATTAGTGCATCAGCTCCCAACATCTTCACAGCTGGTCGCCCTCCTTTTATCTTAATTGATGAAAATAATATTAAAAGAAATTAAAAGACCTCCGTCCCTAAT
>DHRA01000085.1:66540-71741 GCA_002411145.1 Firmicutes bacterium UBA5324
CGGATGATTTTCATTATATTGATACCACTGGCTTGCACCGCTTCCAGCTCGCTGTATATACCCGCTATAACTACTCTTCCGGTCATCGTCTTTGCATTATGCTTTTTGATAATAATACAAAAAAATCAGCGACCTGTCAACTCAAACTTACGAACCCTGCGAAGATCCCCGGGCTTTCCGCATCTGCCACCGCTTTTTCTGGCCTTCAATAATGACAAACAGGACGGGAATGATAAATATCCCCATAACCGTCGCCATCAGCATGCCCCCGACCACCGTGGTACCAATGGCATTGCGGGCCCCGGCGCCGGCGCCGGTGGCCAGCGCCAGCGGCAGGCAGCCGGTGATAAAGGCCAGGGAAGTCATGATAATCGGGCGGAGACGCAGTTTCGCCGCTTCCACTGCGGCCTGCACGACATCCATCCCCTGATCGGATCTGACTTTGGCATATTCGACAATAAGGATGGCGTTTTTCGCCGCCAGGCCAATCAGCATAATGAGGCCGATTTGCATATACACACTGTTTTCCAGGTTGCGCACATATTGAAAGAACAAGGCCCCGAATATGCCGGTGGGCACGCCGAGCAGGACGGCGAAGGGAACCCGCCAGCTTTCGTAAAGCGCCGCCAGACACAGGAAGACAAATATAAAGGATAAACCAAACAACAACGGCGCTTTGCCGCCGGCAATTTTTTCTTCCCGGCTTTGATCCGCCCATTCGTAGCTGTAACTGCTGGGCAGGGTCTGGGCGGCTACCTCCTCCAGAGCGGTCAGAGCCTGGCCGGAACTATAGCCGGCTGCGGGACTGCCCCCGATTTGGATCGCCCGGCTGACATTGAACCGCTTAATAATCGAAGGATTGCTGGTCATTTCCGCTTTGACCAAAGTATTCAGCGGCACCATGGTGCCTGCCGAACTGCGCACAAAAATGAACCGGAGCGCTTCGACATCATTTCTATACAACGGGTCAGCCTGCAAAACGACTTTGTAGTTCCGGCCAAAACGGTTAAAATCGTTTACTTGCATCCCGCCGAGGAAAGTTTGCAGGGCGGTAAACACATCATCCACGGGAATACCCAGCTTTTGCGCCTTGTCCCGGTCCACGTCAAAGCGGTAGCCGGGGGTATCTGTCCGGAAGGTCGTGTAAATCATGCCGATTTCCGGGCGCTGGCGGGCCGCGGCAATAAATTGCTTGGCTACTTTATCCATGTCGGCCATGGAATCGCCGCCCATGTTTTTCAACATCATCGAAAAGCCGCCGGTCACACTGATTCCCGGCAAAGAGGGCGCGTTGAAGGCAATGACCGTCGCCTCCGGCAACTGGCTGCCCTTCATTAAGACCTGCATTACCTGTGATTTCACCTGCAGGGCCGGCTTTTCCCGTTCCGACCAGGGGGCCAACTCGGTAAAAATAACCGCCGCGTTGGGCTTGCTCGCCCCGCTCAGCATATCATACCCCGCTACGACCATGGCATCGGTTACCCCGGGCTGGGAACGTATCATGTCGCTGAATTTGTTAGCCACTTCAATGGTCCGGTTTAAGCTGGACGCCTCAGGCAAAGAGACGGTGGTAATAAAGTAGCCCTGGTCCTCATCGGGTACAAAGGTTGAAGGCACCACCCGGAACAAAGTGATAATTAAGATGAGCAATACCGCCAAAAACAGGAGGCAGATACTGCCCCGGGGAATGATTTTGGCTACGGTGGAGGCATACCGGGCAATAATACGTTCAAACCAGAGGTTGAATTTTTCAAAGAACCGGCCGATCAGCCCCCCGTGTTCCTCTGGATCATAGGGTTTAAGCAATAACGTGCACAGGGCCGGGGTAAGCGACAAAGCAACAATCGCCGACAGCCCCATGGAGACGGCCACGGTTAGGGCAAATTGCTTATAGAGCACCCCAACCATACCGCCTAAAAATGCCACCGGAATAAAGACCGCCGCCAACACGAAGGCAATGGCGATAACCGGACCGGAAACCTCACTCATCGCTTTTTCCGTAGCTTCCCGGGGCTTTAGCCCCGAATAGCGCATATGATATTCCACGGCCTCAATAACAACAATGGCGTCGTCAACCACCAAGCCGATGGCCAGTACCATGGCAAACAGGGTCAGAGTATTGATGGAGAAGCCCAGCGCTAAAAATGCGCCAAAGGTCCCGACCAGTGAAACAGGGATGGCCAGCATCGTAATCAGCGTTGCCCGCCAGTTTTGCAAAAAGATGAAGACCACCAATAAAACCAGCAGTAATGCTTCCACTAAGGTTTTAACCACTTCGTCCATCGATTCCTGCACGAACTTCGTATTATCGACCAGGGTTTTATACTCCATGTCGGCGGGAAATTGCCGGGACGCCTTTTCAATGACCTCCCGGACACCGTTGATCGTCTCCAGCGCATTAGCGTCACTGGTCAGCATAATCGCGAAGGCCACCGCATTCTGTCCCTCAGTAGTAGTGGAAAAATTATAATCCCGGGCGCCCAATTCCACCTTCGCCACATCTTTCAGACGGATAAAGGAACCGTCCGATTGGGCGCGAATAATAATATTCTCAAATTCCGCCTGTTCGGTCAGGCGGCCTTTTACTTGCGCCGCATACTGGAATTCCTGACTGGGCGGGGCGGGCATTTTGCCGATGGTCCCCGCCGGCGCCTGGATATTCTGCGCCTGGATTGCGTTATAAACATCCGCCGGCGTGAGCTTGAGCCGCGCCATTTTATCCGGCTGCAGCCAGATACGCATTGCAAAATCGGCGCCAAATTCGGAAACACTGCCGACCCCTTTGACCCGCTTGATATCTTCCACAATGTAAATACTGCCGTAATTCTTGAGAAAAGTACTGTCATAGGTCCCCTTGGGCGACCACAAAGAAAAGACATAGGACATGTCGGAAGTTGCTTTCTGGGTAGTCACACCGGAAGCCGTAACACTGTCCGGCAAAGCCGCGTTTATCTGTGATACCCGGTTCTGGGTTTGCACCGAGGCGGTATCGGCGTCCTTGCCCAATTCAAATTTCACATTCAAAGCATAGGTTCCGCTGTCAGAACTGGTTGATTGCATGGAGACCATGCCTTCAACCCCGTTTACCTGCTGCTCCACCACCTGGGCAACCGTCTGCTCCACCACCTCGGCGTTGGCGCCCTGATAAGTGGCGTTGACGTTGATTTGCGGCGGTGTGATTTGCGGATAACGGGCGATGGGCAGGTTAAACGCTGCAATCAAGCCGGCCAAGGTAATAATGATGGATAATACTATGGCAAAAACCGGACGTTCGATAAAAAATTTAGCCACCGCAGCACCCCCTACTGTTTAGCCGGCGTCTGCAAGGCGTCCGGTCCGATCATCTCGACTTGCAGCGGTGTCCCGGGAGTGACCTTGGCGCCGCCTTCCACCACTACGCGGTCAGCGGTTGTAAGGCCCTCTTCCACCAGCCACAAGTCACCAACCCTGGGTCCCATTTTTACCGGCCGCGACTCCGCTTTGTCCCCTTCACCCACCACGGTGACAAAGGTTTTGCCCAGCAGTTCCTGCACCGCCCGTTGGGGAATCAGCAAGGCGCCCTTGCGTGTTTCGCCCTGGGCCACAACCCGGGCAAACATGCCAGGCACCAGCAGTTTTTGCGAATTACTGAACAGGGCCTTTAAGGTAAGGGTCCCCGTATCCTGCGCCAGCCCCCGGTCAACCTGCTCGATATGTCCCGTAAGGGGATATGTCGAACCGTCGCTCAAAACCAGTTTTAATTCCAGGCCCCATTCACTGGGGGAAGCGCCCTGGGCCAGTTGGGCAAGCCGTAAATATTCATTTTCACTCATACTAAACTTAACCAGTACCGGATCCACCGAAGATACGGTAGCGAACACGGTTGATCCGGCCTGCACAAAATTGCCCATGCTTAAATCATTCATGTCAATCCGCCCGTCAATGGGGGAAACAATCAGGGTGTCCGCCAGATCATTCTCCGCCTGCTGCAACTGGGCCTGATAGGCGTCGACCTGGGCGACGTTCTGGCTTTCCGTGGCCAGTACATTATCCACCATCTGCTGGGAGACTGCCTGCTGCGCCGCCAGCTGCCGGTAGCGGATACTCTCCAGGCGCGCATTGCTCAAAGCCGCCTCCGCTTTGGCCAGATTCCCGCGGGCGGTAAGCACCGCGGCCTCATATTGACGACGGTCAATCTGAAACAAGGGCTGGCCGGCCTGCACGGCGGTACCGCCTGTTACGAGTTTGGACGTGATATTGCCCGAAACCCGGGAACTGATTTTTACTTCGTTTTTCGCCTCAATCTGACCGACGAATTCGTATGTAACCGGTGTATCACGCTGTATGACCTGCATGGCTTTTACGCCCATGGCGCCGGGAGTTCTGGCTGCCTGTTTACCACAGCCCGCGGCCAGCATTATGATTATGATTGCCAGACTCAGCAACCCAAAACTGCGCCAGTTGTACAATTTACGATAATTCATGACTAGCCTCCTTCATTTGGCAAGATCGAGCCTTTGCGCCCCACATGGCACCTTAGGGCATGTCAACACACCCTAATAGCCTTGCGAAATTAACATTCCCCGGAAGAAAATCTCCAGGGCCTGGTCGATATAATGCTCCGCTTGATTTTGCTGCGCAGGCAGCAAAATCTCGTTGAAAGGCTGCGTACAAAAATAATAATGGATGTTCCCGCCGAGATTCATAGCGGCAAAATCCACATCCAGGTCCGCACGAAACTGTCCTGAAGCAATGGCATCAGTGATGCAGTCCCGCAAAAAGTAGTGCACGCGGGCCGCTTCCTTCAATAGGATAGTGTCAAAGCAGCCGGTGGGGTTGATTTTTTCACCGTAATACAGTTGATCGATAAAGGGCGCTTTGCGGTGCACTTCCACCAGCGAGTGCGCGAAGCGGCGTATCCTGTCCATCGGCGCCAGCTTTTCTTTGACGATGGTGTCAAGCAACTCGGCCACGATGGCAAACTGCCTGTTCAGTACCACGGTATACAAGTTTTCCTTCCCGCCAAAATAATAAGAAATAAGGGCGATGTTCACACCGGCAGCATCAGCCAATTCCTTGACAGAGACGGCGGCAAATCCCTTCCGGGCAAACAGGGGAGTCGCCGCCGCAACAATCTTGTCGGCAGTACGCTTTTCCTTTGATACATCAGCCTTCAATAGCTCACCTCCCTGCCATGTTTTTAAATAGTTTTTTAAAATACC
>DHRA01000085.1:72097-77753 GCA_002411145.1 Firmicutes bacterium UBA5324
CGTCCGATAATATCCTCCGCTATCAGATGGCGGGGTACCCGGGCCCGCAGCCTGTGTTCACCCATTTTAATGTTCAGCCGGTAAATCCCCCGTCCCGGTGTTATGCGCTCCACTATGCCTTCAATATTTACCCGGGAACGCCCGGGATGCAGATGACAGTCCCCGGCAAGCTGCAACGCATCGCCGGGCAGGCAGCAGACGGAAACCGGTCCGCTGATCTTCTCCGGCAGCGTAAAGCATATCCCGTTAACCAGTTTTACGAAGGTTTCCTGCGCCGCATTATGCTCTATCCGGCAGGGAATGATATTATCCATGCCGACCAAGCGGGCCACCGCCTCATTTACCGGCCGGCGCATGAGCTCTTCCGAGGCCGCGTCCTGCACGATACGGCCCCCCACCATGGCGATAACCCGTTCGGCGAAGTACATGACATCGGTAAAATGATGGCTGACGAAGAGCACAGAGATTCCCCGCACTTCCGCCACGTGCCGTATTTCCTCGATTAATTCGCCCCGGGCCGATGTATCCAGGGCGGCAAAGGGCTCGTCCAGCAGCAACAATTCCGGCTCCGAAACTAAAGCCCGGGCGATGCTGACCCGCTGCGCCTCGCCGCCGGATAGCGCCCGGGCCGGCCGGTCCGCCAGATGGTCACAGCGAAAATCCGCCAAGGCCTTATAAACCCGGTGCTTTATTTCCCCTGCCGCCACACCCCGGAAACGCAAAGCCATGGCCACGTTATTGAAAACGGTGTCTTTTAGCAGCAGAGCCTCCTGGAATACCATGGCGGAACGGCGCCGCAGCATGGTTTCGTCGCCGTGCCTGGTATCCTGTCCGAACAACTCCATCTTTCCCTGATATTTCAGCAATAAATTGATAACCTGCAAAAGCGTACTCTTCCCTGCCCCATTGGGTCCGATTACTGCGGCCAGTTCGCCGCGGCGCAGCGCAAAGCTTTCAATATTCAGCACATTCCTGCGGGCGCCCCGGTGCAGGGTAAGCTTCCGTATATCTACGATTTTCTCCGTCATGCTCTTTCACTCTTTCCGCCATGCTGTAAGTAGGTTAACAGCACTACGATAAAGTAGGCGACCAGCAGCAGGATAATGCTGAGGGCCAACGCCACGTCAAAGTTTCCTTTGTTTACTTCGTAAACCGTCGCCGTTGTCAACACCCTGGTTTGCCCTTTAATATTGCCCCCCACCATCATGGAAGCACCCACCTCGGAAATGACCCTGCCAAAGCCGGCGATAACGGCGGCCATCAAGCCCAACTGGGCCTCCCGGATTAACAGCCAGCTTTTTTGCCACCAGGAAGCCCCCATGGAGACCAACTGCCAATGCAGTTTAGGATTGAGACTGAGGATGGCGGCAAAACTCAAACCGGCGACAATGGGCAGGGCGATGATCGCCTGGGCCGCGACCATGGCCGGCGGTGTATACATCAGCCCCAGGTAGCCCATTGGTCCATTGCGCCACAAAATCAGACTGACGATCAGCCCGATGACCACCGGCGGCAAGCCCATGCCGAAATTGACCAGGCTGCTTAAAACCTGTTTGCCGGGAAAATCCTTCAAGGCCAGCCACAAGCCCAAGGGTACGCCGAACAACACGCTGATCGCCGTAGCAATCCCTGACACCTGTAAAGTTAACAGCACCACGCGGAAAACTTCTTCGTCACCGCTGATCAGTAAATGAAATGCTTGTACTATCCCCTGGACGATCATTTCCATAATAAAGATCCCTCTGCAATTCAAGATAACTATCCTAAATTCTTCGCCTCATACCGACAAAATTCCTGCCCCCTGCGAATCAGCAGCGGGTCAAAAAGTTTACGGGGATTTTACGGCCGGACTTTACTTATAGTTCACAGCGACCAGTTTCCCCGCGTCGCTCAGGTCATACCCCCCCAGTCCTTCCACTTCGCGCCGGAATTCATCCGATTGCAGAATATCCAGAATTACCTGCAGCCTTGGGTCATCGGCATCAAAATTTAACAGTAAATCATACTGCTCCTGGGCAGCCGGTACGAAATCCAGTCCCAGCGCCACCGCAGCCGCCTGGACACCAAGTCCCGTATCGGCCGCTCCCGCCTTCACTGTGGCCGCCACCGCCATATGGGTGCCCACTTCTTTTTCATAGCCGACGATGCGGGATGAATTTATCCCCGCTTTCCTCAACTCATAATCAAGCAGCATCCGCGTGCCGGACCCCCGCTGCCTATTGACGAAGGTGGTGTCGGGTTTGGTTAAATCGGCAAACCCTTCGATGCCTTTCGGATTGCCGGGCAGCACTATAAAACCCTGCTGGCGCATCGCCATGTGCACCAGTTGCCAGGTACAATTTGCCAAATACTTTTGCGTAAAGGAAACATTATAACGGCCGGTTTGCTCATCAAGCATATGTATCCCGGCCATATGGGCCTCGTTGTTGCGGATGGCCATAATCCCGCCCATGCTGCCGACGTTGGCCGAAGACAAGGATACTTCCTCCATCCGGCGTCTTAAGAATACCCCCAGCAGTTCCACGGCCAGGTCATGACTGCCCACGGCCAGGATTGTATTTTCCGGACGGGATTTTCGCAGCATCGTTACCGGCACAACCGTACCGGCGCTAAGACCGGCATCGGCCGGCTCAATGGTGAAATAGCCCTGGGCTTTGGATAAAGAAGAAATCAAGCCCGCTCCCCGGCTAAGCGGCGCAGCAACCATTTTTCCCCGGACATTGCCCACCGATACCCGGACATATTCCTCCACGCCGATATGGGAAGAAACCTGCTTGACTAAGGTGGCCTCTACTTTCGGTACTTCCGGTGCCGGCAGTTTCTGCCGGGCATATACAATATCCCGCGCAAAGACTTCGGCCGTTAGCATCGCCGCCACCGGATAGCCCGGCAGGCCGATAACCGGCTTCCCCTGGCAGACGGCTAAAACCGTAGGTTTACCCGGCTTCATCATGACACCGTGCACCAGTACTTCCCCCAGTTCGCCCAGTACTTCGGAGGTATAATCATCCCGCCCCGCTGAGGTGCCGGCATTAACGATGACCATATCATGCACTTGGAGACTGGCAAAAATCGCCCGTTTTATCTCCTGCTTGTTATCTTTGACAATCGGCATGCGGCTGGGTTCGCCGCCCCAATCGCCCACCGCCGTGGCCAGCATGTAAGAATTTACATCAAGAATGGCCCCTGGTTTTAACTCCGCCCGGGTGGCCACGATTTCATCGCCGGTCGGGATGACGGCAACCCGCGGCTTTTTAATTACCTCGACGGTCTCCAGGCCCGCCGCCAGCAGCGCGGCCACATCAATGGGCGTAATTACATGGTGCTCCGGTATCACCGGCTCATCGGCAACGATGTCTTCCCCAATGACCCGGACATGCTGCCAGGGTGTGGCGGCGGAGATTATTTCCGCGGCACTGTCGATGATATACACATCTTCGATCATAATCACCGCGTTCGTGCCCGGCGGCATCAAGTCCCCTGTATCCACCACACAACAGCAGCCGGAGGTCACGGACGAACCCGGCGGCAGCAGGGTGAGGCGTTTCGGCGCCGTTTCCAGGGCGCCGAAGGTATCCTGCGCGTTTACGGCGATACCGTCCATCGCCGCCCCATTGTAATGCGGTACGGATTGTTTGGCATAGATCGTGTGGGCCGTCACCCGTCCCCGTGCGGTTTCGACAGGCACCGACTCTGTTGGGAGGTTTGTGAAATAACCGCATTCCGTCAATTTCTGCCGTAATAATTCCTGCGCCTCTTGTCGCTGTAAACATTTTAAATATGCTTTGTTGCCCGGCATTATTTCCACTCTCCTCTTTTATGGCATGCTCTTAATCAATACTACATCTATCGTTTCTCCGTTATAGACCCCGCTTTTATCCGCCGGGATGTGCATTATACCATCGGCCTGGGCCATCGTACTGACCAGACCGGACTTTCCCAGAATAGGCTCGGCGATATATTGATCATCCTGTTTCGTCAACCGGATATTGATAAAATCATCCCGGCCCGGTGTTGAAGCCACGTTACGCACCAGCCGGGCCGATATAGCGGCCGCCTTTTCGGCTTCCTTCTGCCCCATGAGCGTGCGCGCCGCCAGCTTCACCAACTGATTGCAGACAGTCATCGCTGCCACGGGGTGCCCGGGCAGGCCGAACACCGGCACTTTATCAACCATGCCGTAAATTGTCGGTTTCCCCGGTTTTAGCGCAATGCCGTGCAGCAAAACCCCGGGAGCACCCAATGCGCCGAGGGCCTTTACGGTAAAATCCCGCGCGCCCACCGAACTGCCGCCGGAGATGACTACCATTTGGCTGGTTGATACGGCTTCCGCCAAGGCCGCATGGAATTGATCGTAACTGTCCCGTACAATGCCCATGGATTTTACCTGGCAGCCGGTTTCGGCCAGCATGGCCCCAATGGCATAGGAATTAATGTCTCGTATTTTGCCGAAACCCACCGTTTCATTGATATCCACCAGTTCATCGCCGGTGGAGATGATCGCCACCTGGAGCTTTTTGCTTACCGGAATTGCGGTACAGCCGCAGGCCGCCAGCGCGCCAATATGCTGGGGCGCAAGCCGCTGCCCCCGTGGTACAACGACGGTGTCCGCCTGCAGATCTTCACCCTTGGCAACCACATTTTCGCCGGGGGCCGCGGTTTTTAAAGCCAGCAGCGTATGCTCGTCGGGACGCTCCGTATATTCCAGCATCACCACCGCATCGGCCTCCGCCGGCAGCATGCCGCCGGTAGGAATAGCCGCCGCCTGACCCGGCTGCAAAACGATATCCGTTTGTTGCCCCATCAATATTTCGCCGGTCAGGAAGAACAGCGAAGGCGATGTCTCACTGGCGCCAAAGGTATCGGCACTACGCACCGCGTACCCGTCCACCGTCGAGCGACTAAAGGGCGGCAGATTTTCCCGGGTGATGATATCTTCCGTCGTAATTCTTCCCAGGGCATCAATCAGCGGTACCGTCTCCCCCTTGACCGGGATTCCCTCCAAACTGCCCATAATAAGCTCTCTCGCTTGCGCCAGCGGCATGCATTGAATAAATTCCATTATATATCCCTCATCCCTGTTTCCTTTTGACCGTTATAAGCCTAATCAATCGATCTTGTTGTGCCGATAAAACCCTTCGGCCAAGCCTCTTTTTGTAGTTTATTAAAAATCAAACAGCTTATTCAATTCTTCCTTTGATATGTCGTAGACCACATTGTCCGGCGCAAGCGGTTCGGTCCGGAAAAAGTCCGGCAGATTATCCGCTCCGTCGGCAATGCCCGCCGCCCTGTTGAAGGCGCGCTCTTCCCGCAGGACTTGTTTGCCTGTCTCCAGATAGTCCTCAAGGGTTTTTGCCCAGCCGTGGCGGGCGTTGCACATTTCCACAATGCCCTCCAGCCCTTCCGGGATATCCAGGACCGCCGCGGCCACAAAAAGACACAGCCCCGCACTGTCAAAGAAGGCCGTAGCAATCTGTAAATTCCGGGATAAGACCACTTGTCCCTCTTTTTTCCCGGCCGCTCCCTCGCCTGCCTGCGGAAGATTTGTCCCCACCGCATAACCGGCGGTATGGTCGGCGCCCATGGTGCTGGTCGCATAGGTGACGCCCACTCCCTTAAGCGCCCGCGGGTCATAGGCGGGAATTCCCTGTCCTTT
>DHRA01000085.1:77957-80326 GCA_002411145.1 Firmicutes bacterium UBA5324
ACACCGGCCTCGGTGACAATCCCCAGGGAAACCGCCATCTCGATGGCATCAACGCCATAATCGTCACAGAGCCGGTTCATGAGGGCCACGTCCTCCAGGTTGTCGATGCCCAGATTCGGTCCAAATCCCCAGCAGGTTTCGGTTTCACCCCTTTTGGGTCGCAGCTTTTTCTTATTATTATGGCTATGGGCACAGCCAATCAGACAGCCCGGCAAACAGGAATGGCCCACCCTGCCCTCCGCTTCGTTCGCCGTCTCCAGCAAAAGCCGGCTGCCGGCATGGTCGTCATCAGAGTCCAACAAACCCGGTTCATCTATAATTCTTGTTAATACTTCTCTGCCCGCGGGAGGAATAGCCTGTCCGGTAGCCGGATGCATCAACAGCGCCTTGGCTAACTTTTGCGCGCCCCGCCGGAAAGCCGCTTCATCAACGCAACGTACGTTTTCCGCACCTCTGTCATCGCACACAAGGGCTTTTAGCGACTTACCGCCCATCACGGCTCCGATACCGCCCCGGCCGGCCTGGTGGGACGGCACCCCTTCCATATCGGTAAAGCCGACGCAGGCCGATGCCATCTTATTTTCGCCCGCAGTACCGATACAGCCGATGGCCACTTCGCTGCCAAATCTCTCTTGCAGCTTGGCCACTGTATCATAGATGTTTAAGCCTCTTAATTCCGGCAGGGCATGCAGGAAGCCCCCCGCCGCGGAGATGTGCAATACATACAGATCCCCTTCTTCGGCGGGCAGCCCTTCGACAATAATACCCCTGACCCCCAACCGGCCTAATTTATAACCCATACTGCCCCCGACATTACTCTCCTTGATTGTCCCGGTCAGCGGGCTCTTTGCCCCCAGGGACATGCGTCCCGTATTGGGCGCCCCCGTTCCGGTCAGTAAACCGGTTACAAATATAAGCTTATTTTCGGCACTAAGCGCATGTACATTGGAATCCACCTCTGCGGCAATAATTCGGGAACTGAGCGCACGGCCCCCCAAACCCTGGTATTGCGGCCGGTCTTCTTGTTTCACCGAAAAGTCAGCCATATTTACACGATAAAACATGCCATCGCCTTCCCCTGCTTTTTCGCTAATCTTTCTCACTTTATCCGCTAGCTAACCGTCGCTAATTCTCCCGCTTCTTCAAGCGGGAGATTAAGCCGCCAAGCTCCTGGATAAGTTCGACTAAACTTCAGCGGAAGTTAAAACTCCCCCTAAATTAAGTTTCACCTTATCCGCCCGTTTTAAACATGTCACGGGTTATGGTCATCCCGCCCTGAACCTCGCCCAGCCGATGACCGGGAGGTTTTACGCGCACTGCTTTGAGAATCAGTTTATAAAGGAATTCGTCGGTGCTTCCGTCCCGCAAGGCGGTTTTGATGTCTATTTCCTGATTTGCCAGTAAACACGGTTTAATTTTGCCGTCGGCCGTTAACCGGAACCGGTTGCAGGTATGGCAAAAATGTTCCGAAATAGCGGCAACAAAACCAAACATGCCCGGAGAACTGGGCAGCCGGTAATATTTTGCCGGACCGTTGCCCCGTACAGATAGGGTCTTTTCCAAGGGTCCATAGCCCGCGGCGGAAATCCTGCTTTTTATGTCCGCCATGCCCGGCCCCGGTCGGATCTCACAATGTCCAATGGGCATATATTCTATAAAGCGTACAATTACCGGATACTTATTAACCTGCTCCACAAAATAGCCGATATCCTCATCCGATAACACTTCTGTCAATACAACGTTCAGCTTTACGGGGCTCAAGCCCGCCTCCAGCGCACTCCGGATTCCGTTTAAGGTATCGGAGATTCGACCTGTGCCGGTTATCCGGGTGAAACGTTCCTCATCCAGGGTATCTATACTGATATTAATGCGATCCAAGCCGGCGTCTTTAAGCTGGTGGGCCACATCCCCGAGTAAGCTTCCGTTGGTCGTCATGGAAATATCGGTCATGGTCCCCAGAGCGCGAATCTCCCGGATAAAATCCACAATGCCTTTCCGGACCAGCGGTTCGCCGCCCGTAAGGCGAACCTTGCTTACGCCGTGCCGGCCGAGGATGTTAAGGACCCGCAGCAATTCTTCATAAGACAGGATTTCAGCCGGTTCAAGAAAGCTGAAGCCGGCGGACGGCATACAGTAACGACAGCGAAAATTGCAGCGATCCGTGACTGAAATTCGGATATAATCGATCGTCCGTCCAACGCCGTCTCGCATCCACAATCCCTCCCGACCCTGATTTTTTGCTTTTTCACGGTGTTAGATTTTTATATAGTTGCAAAACCCATGCCAATTACCTCACATAAAGCAAAACAAGCTGCCCTGAGAACCCTGGGCAGCCCGTTTTATTTTATGTGTCGCAATAGTGTCACTAC
>DHRA01000085.1:80476-80626 GCA_002411145.1 Firmicutes bacterium UBA5324
GTAGTGACACTATTGCGACACATTTTGTTTTTTATGCCTAATGTCCCAGCGATGAGCATGCCTTTCACACCAAGTACCTGGCCGCTTTTTCCCTAGTAGTCCGTTAACTCTTAAACCATATTACCTGCGTGGGCTTTTTCCGCAATGCTG
>DHRA01000001.1:0-48208 GCA_002411145.1 Firmicutes bacterium UBA5324
CGGGTTAGTCATCGGATAAAGAACTAGTATCGCATGAATATTTCATTCAAGTACGTCCCTTTAACTTGTACACATACGCCAATACTTCCGCGACGGCCTGGTATAAGTCGACGGGTATCGCCTCACCGATTTCCGTGGTTTTAAATAAAGTCTGGGCAAGAGGCTTATTCTCCACAATCACCACGCTATGCTCCGCAGCAATTTCCCTGATTCGTTTTGCCACGAGATCCTGCCCTTTAGCGATTACCACCGGCGCGCCCATCATCTGCAGGTCATACTTTAAAGCGACGGCGAAATGTGTCGGGTTGGTGATCACTACGTCCGCCTGGGGAATTTCCTGCATCATCCGGCGTACGGCCATCATGCGCTGGCGTTCCTTGATCTTGGCTTTGATTTTCGGATCACCCTCCATCAGCTTATACTCGTCTTTGACCTCTTGTTTACTCATCCGCAGATTTTTCGTTAAATCCCAGCGCTGATATAAAAAATCAAAGAACGCCATAATGCCAAGAATCAAGGCAATTTTCATGGCCAGCACAAAAGCCATTTCCCCGGTTTTCGACAGTATGCTTTTTAAATCATATTGCATCAAGGCGGGAAGCAGCGGTATTTGCTCCCGCATATATTTATAGGCCACATAGCCAATAATGCCTATCTTAACCAACGATTTGACCAAATCCGCAATGGCCCGCAGGGAAAAAATGCGCTGCAACCCCGCGACCGGATTGAGGGCGCCTAAGTTAAAGCGTAAAGTTTCCGTACTGAATAAAAAACCGACTTGCAGGTAGTTTGCTATAAGTCCGATGATTAAGGCGGTCAGCATAACGGGCAAAGCCAGTTTGAGGAAGGTCAGGGTGGCCGTTAAAAACAATTGGTATGTAAGTTCGATGGTAATATCCCGGTTTGCAAGCTGGCTAAACCAGGAACGCATGAAGGTACTGGACTCCTGATATAAATACGGACCAAAGAATTTTAGCCCTACGAAAACGCCGGCCAAGACAAATACGGAATTAAGTTCAACACTCCGGGCGACCTGTCCCTTTCTGCGCGCTTCCTCACGCCGCTTGGGAGTAGCTTCCTCCGTTTTTTCCCCGGAAAAGAGCTGCAAATCAAGCCAATAATGATGTCGATAACCGTCCATCGCTCCTCCTTATTGTGCCGGGAGCATTTCTAATAATAAATATAAGTCCGTATACATACCCGTAAAACCGATTTGTACCACCGCAAGAAAAACGGGCAGCGCGAGGGCCAGGATAAAAAAACCCACCACGATTTTCGCCGGCAAGCCAACCATAAACACGTTCATCTGCGGTACGGTACGGGCCATAATGCCAAAAACCACATCCAGCAAAAAAAGAGAAACAAGCACAGGCAGCGCTATTTTAAACGCAAAAGTAAAAGCAGACGTAAACATATTTACCACTTGAGATAATACTGCTGCCTGATCAAGCCCCGTGCCAATGGGCATTCGCTGAAAGCTTTCGCTCAGGGCCGCAAGGATGACATGGTGACCGTTGATGCCTAAAAACAATAAGATGGCCAGCATATATTTAAATGTTCCCAGCAACGGCACCTGCGTACCGGACTGAGGATCAAGCACGCTGACAATGCTAAAGCCGGTTTGCGCATCCACCAGCGCCCCGGCCATCTGGATGGCCGCAAAAATAAGGTAGCTGACAAAACCGATAAGCAAACCAAGGAAAAATTCCACAAAGATTAGGCCCACATAGGGCAGCAATGCCTGCGGTGCCGCTAAGGCGGGGTATTGGGCAATAATAACAGGGGCCAGAATTAAGGCCACAAACAAGGAAAAACCAATTTTTATGCGGGCGGGAATATTTTTGCTGCCAAAAAAGGGCGCCATGGAAAAAATACCGCTCACCCTGGCAAAGACAATTAAAAATACGCCCAGCTTCTCACCCGCTAAATTAATAAGATCCATATTGCTATATCCCCTTTACTTGATCCAATACGGCATCTGGGTATACAGTTGAATGGTAAAATACGTAATAAGATGAAGCATCCAGGGACCAAAAATAGCAATGCCGACAAAGACAGCTACGATCTTAGGGATAAAGGAAAGTGTCGGTTCTTGAATCTGGGTGGTTGCCTGAAATATACTGACAAGAATACCCACCACCAAGCCTAATCCCAACATGGGCGCAGACGTCAAAAGCACCATCATTAACGCCTCTCGTCCCACTTGGACTAATAATGTCTCAGACACTCCCATTCCCCCTATTTAAAGCTGGCGACCAGCGAGCGAATGACCAAGTGCCAGCCGTCCACTAAAATAAACAATAAGATCTTGAAGGGCAGCGAAATCGTGACCGGCGGCAGCATCATCATCCCCATGGACATCAGCGTACTGGCGACTACCATGTCAATGATGAGAAAGGGGATGTAGATCAGGAAGCCAATCTGAAAGGCCGTTTTTAGCTCACTGATCACGAAGGACGGGATAAGTACATAGGTAGGAACTTCTTCCGGCCCGCTGGGCCGGTTAATATTTGCGAGGTTTACAAATAAGGCCAGGTCATTCTCCCGTGTCTGCTTAAACATAAAATCTCTTATTGGTTGTATGCCTTTATCCATCGCGGCCTCTTGTTCAAGGTTACCCGCCAGGTAAGGCTGCAGGGCCTGTTCATTGACCTGCTGCCAATAGGGCGCCATCGTAAAAAAAGTCAAAAACAAGGCCAGGCCGATAATAATCTGATTAGGCGGCATCTGCTGCGTGCCCAGCGCGCTGCGGACAAACGACAACACCACAATTATGCGGGTAAAGGATGTCATCATAATTAAAATTGAGGGCGCTAAGGATAGCACCGTGAGCATAAACAAGATTTGTAAACTTGTGGCCACTTCCTGGGGATTTTGCGCAGCTTGCATACCGACGCTGATTTGCGGAAGCGGAATGATCGGCGCCGCGCCGGCCGTCTGATTATTCAGGCCCGCGAAGAAGATAATCGTCCATAACACCATGCGGTAGAAAATCATATAATCCTCTTTTCTTTAATCAGTCTTCCCGCTGCCTGAAATCCGGCCTGTCATACGCTGGAGCGCATCAATCTGCTGCTGAAATATATTGGGGAAATTTGCCGGTGTCTTCCCGGGAAAAAGTTCCCCTGATGTCCGCAGTTCAGTAATAAACTTCTCATCCGTAAACTCTTTCACGGAGGTAATGCTTTGTTCGGTAACCCCCAGTAAAAATACGCTGTTACCAATCTCCACAAGATATAACGACTTGTTCGCTCCCAGCGAAACAGCATCACGGATCAGCATCCTGCTGCCCTGCATCGCGGGCGCTAACCGCCGGGATAAAAACTTTGAAGCGAGATATGCCAGTCCCACTACAATCGCGAAGGTCAAAAGCAGCGAAAAAACATAGGATACGGTGGATAGCGTGCCGGCAGAAGCATTTGCGCCCGGTTCCCTATAAGTCAGATAGCCGGTCTCTTCACTGGCCATAACCGTCAGGGTCAGGGGCGCCAGCATCCCGAATATAGCCCCGCCAACCTTTGTCCAACTCTTTTTTATATTCATATCTTTCGATTCTAACCGACTGCTTTACGGACAGCCTCGATTACGCGGTCGGGTTGGAAAGGCTTAACAATGAAGTCTTTGGCGCCGGCCTGAATAGCTTCAATTACCATGGCCTGCTGTCCCATGGCACTGCACATGATAATTTTTGCACCGGGCTCCAGTTTTTTGATTTCTTTAACGGCGGAAATGCCGTCCATATCCGGCATCGTGATGTCCATGGTTGTTAAATCGGGCCGCAGTTCTTTCCACTTTTCAACGGCCAGGGCGCCGTTTTCCGCCTCACCCACAATTTCATAACCGTTTTTGGTTAAAATATCTTTAATCATCATGCGCATAAAAGCCGCGTCATCCACCACTAATACTTTCGTTGCCATCTTGCATCCTCCTCAAATAATATGCGGGTAGTTATTGAATGTTTTTCATTCGTTCATGCGGGTGAATAATATCTGTAACCCTGACACCAAAGTTTTCGTCAATAACCACGACTTCTCCTTTTGCAATCAAGCGGCCGTTTACTAAAACATCTACAGGTTCACCGGCCAGTTTATCCAATTCGACAACCGAACCCGGTACCAAGTCCAGAATTTCCCGGATTAATTTGCGTGTTCTGCCCAATTCAACCGTAATCTGCAAAGGAACATCCGCAATGAAATCGATATTCGTCTCGCTTTGGGCGGCCATACCTGGTACAAGGGGGGCGAATTGCACCGGTTGCACAGTAACATTGTGCGCCGGTTTGGGCGCGGCCGCTGTTTGCCCGTAAACCGGAGGGGTTCCTGCGGCAACAGGTGTCTCCACCGGTGGCACGGTGGCGGCGGGTTGGGTGGGTGGTGGCGCGGCTGCCGATGCAGGCGCCGGTGTATTCATCGCGCCCATCAAATTCTGGACCATCCCTTTTGCAACATCAACAGATAAAATCTGCATGATCTCGCTGTCAATCAAGCCTTCAACTTCCATCCGGAAGGAAACTTTCACGATGGACTCTTGTTCATCGGAAAAACTGCCAATATTCTGCTGATCGGAAAAATTGAAGACATTAACGTTAGGCGGGGTAATATCCACTCGTTTATTAAATACGGTCGACATGGAGGTCGCTGTTGATCCCATCATTTGATTCATAGCCTCGCCCACCGCGCTTAAATATAATTCGTTCAAATGTTCCGGCGGGCTTTGCCCGTCGCCGCCCATCATGAGGTCGGCAATAATGCAGGCGTCTTGTTCTTTAACAACCAAGAGATTTGCTCCGCGCAACCCCTGCGAATAGGCAACTTCAATAACTAGATAAGGTAACGGATACTGCGTCCGCAATTGGGCAATATTGGTGGTATCGATACGCGGCACGGTAATCTGAACTCTGCGTCCCAACAATACGGACAGGGTCGTGGCTGCGCTGCCCATGGAAATATTGCCAAGTTCGCCCAGAGCATCTTTTTCAACATCACTTAACAGGGGCTCCTCCGCCGGTGCCGTACTGGCAACCTCATTTGCCCCGTCACCCGGCACTTCCCCCCGCAACAAGCTGTCAATTTCCTCCTGTGACAAAAAACCGTTACTCACCTGGCTCATCTCCTTCCTCTATGACCGACGAAACTTGTATGGCAAGCTTACTTCCCATCGCACCGGCTTTGCAGAAAAACTTTTTGTGGGAACCGATCATGACTTGTAAATCCTCATCAACCTTTCGGTCTAATTGCAGCACGTCTCCCCGGCGCAAATCCAGCAACTCCTGTAAATTAACCGTTGTTTTTCCCAATTCGACAATTACGGGCACCTTAATCTTTTCCACCCGCCGCTGCAGCGACTGAATATGTTCGGTCGACGCATTCCGGCCGGTGCCGGCAACCCAGTAGGTTGTGGAAAGCTTGGACATAATGGGCTCAAGCACAAGATAAGGAATGCACAAATTGATAAACCCCTCACCCTGCCCGACCTTGGCCTGCAGAGTAATCAACACTACCATGTCGTTCGGCGGCACAATCTGGGAAAACTGGGGATTGGTCTCGATCACATCCACCACCGGTTTAAGGGGGACTACCTGCTTCCAAGCTTCGGCTAAAGACTCAAGCGTCCTGCCCAATACCCGCCTGACAATATTTTCTTCTATATCGGTCAGCGGTCTGGCCTTTGACGCTGTCTGACCGCTCCCGCCGAATAAACGGTCAATGGTCGCAAAGACCACACTGGGGTTTATTTCCAGAATGGCATTGCCCTTGAGTGGCTGCATCTCCAGTACACTGATGACGCTCGGGTTGGGCAACGAACGGATAAATTCCTCGTAAGTCAACTGATCAACGGAAGCCACGCTAACCTGTACCATGGCACGCAACTGCGCCGACAGGTAAGTATTTAACAGGCGGGCAAAATTTTCATGAAGCATGTATAAAGTGCGTATCTGATCTTTGGAAAATTTGTCCGGCCGGCGAAAATCATAGACTTTTATTTTCCGTTGCTGCTGTTCTTCCTTAATTTCATCAGCGTCCACCTCTCCGGTAGACAGGGCGGAAAGCAGCGCATCTATTTCGTCCTGCGATAAGACATCTCCTGCCATGAAAGCATGCTCCTTTCCCCGCAGCTTTACTGAAGGACAAAGCCGGTAATATATACCTGCATCACTTTGTCATCGCCTAATGCTGAGTTTACTTCAGTTTTAATTTTCTCCCGGATTATATCCTGTTTGCTTGCGTCAAAATCCTCCACCTTCTGGGCCCGTAAGACACGTACAACGGCATCGGATATGACAACCTCTTCATGATTCAAACCTTTACTTTCCGCTTTCGTGTCATTTTTTGTGGGACGCAATTCCAGGACAACGCTCGTTTTGATAAAACGTGAGGAATTCCCTCCCCCAATGTTTACGATAAGCCCATCCTTTGCATCACCGACTTTGAATAACACCCCCGGTTCACGATGCCTTGCCGGACCCGTATCACCGGCGTTACTGCCGGCAATATGGCTGGCGATAAAATAGGAAATTCCTCCCGCCAGCAGTAAAAGAACAACACCAATTATTGCAATTTGTACTAAAGGAAACTTTTTTTCTCCTTCTGCCACTTGCTACCGGTCGAGGTAAAACCCCTTCCGATTCACCCCCTTTATCTGGTTTCCAAAGCCTGTACGGCAGATCTAAGCACGACAATATCCACACGCCGGTTCTTATTACGATTATCCTCCGTCGTATTTGGTAAGAGCGGCCGGTATTCACCATACCCCGTGGCCGACAAACGGCGCGGGTCAATGGTATGCTTTGTGATAAAATATCGGGTTACCATGATCGCCCGCGCGGCCGAAAGCTCCCAGTTTGAAGGATACTGCAGCGTGGCAATAGGTAAATTATCCGTATGACCCTCCACCCGGATAATAGCCTGGCTCTCTTTCACGGCCGCCGCCACCCTGTCCAGGACAGGCAAGGCATTTGCCCGCAATTCAGCCCGCCCCACATCAAACAGCAGCGTGTCCAGAAAACTGATGACCAAGCCGCGCTCGTCGATGATAAAACCAACCGAGCCCATTTCTTCCGCCGTAGCCGAACTTTTTACATTATCAATGATCATCCGAAACTGGCTGTCTTCGGTGGCCCTTATTTGCTGCTCATCGCTGGGGACGGGATTTTCCATCGTAACCTGGCCGAGGCGGTCGGCAATCAAATTATTCGCCGCGCCTTCCACATGTAAAGCCTGTTTCAAAGAAACAGACATTGTCTGGTATTTCTTTTTATCGATGCTCGACATAGCGTACATAACCACGAAGAACACCATCAACAAGGTGATTAAATCGGAATATGTAAGCAGCCAGCGCATCATGCCGCCGCTGTCGTGACCACCGCCGCTGCCTTTACCGCCGCTTCTTTTTCTGACCACGGCCTATTCCCCCCCGCCGGCCTGCAGCTTGTTCTTCCGCAATTCGGGAGCCAAAAAGGCTTTCAATTTCTCTTCCACAATACGGGGATTGTCGCCGGATTGCACCGACAGGATGCCTTCCAGCGTTACTTCATAGACTAATATTTCATTTGCGCTGCGGTTTTTTAACTTTGCGGCCAGGGGGAGAAACAAGACATTGGCGCTGGCCACACCATACAGCGTGGCAATAAAGGCGGTAGCAATCGCCGGTCCCAGGCTGTCCGTATCATTCAAATTGCCTAACACATGAACCAACCCCATGACTGTACCGATAATCCCCATGGTGGGGGCAAAACCCCCGGCGGCTTCAAAAATCGCCGCCCCTTTATCATGGCGTTCCTGGATAAAATTAAGTTCTGTCTCCAGAATATTGCGCACCAATTCAGCATCGGTACCGTCAATAACCAGTTGCATACCTTTTTTGAGAAAATCGTTGTCCACAGCACCCAAATCATCTTCCAGCGCCAGCAAGCCTTCGCGGCGCGCCTTTTCCGCAAACCGTACCAAAATTTGAATCATCTGCAAAGCGTCCACGTCTTTTCCCATAAAGCCTATTTTGAACAGCGTCGGCACATTTTTTAATTCTTTTACTGAAAAGCCAATGACGGTCGCACCGATCGTCCCGCCGAATACGATGATAGACGCGGGCACACTAAACAGACTGCCCAAATGGCCCCCTTCAATAACTACGGAAGCCGCCAGACTGAATATTGCTAAACCTAGTCCCAAGGATGTTGCTAAATCCATCAGTTTCACCTCACCGTTTTCGTGGGATTTTACCGGTAATTATGAAAAATTGCCCGTTTGTATTGTAATACCCGTCGTACGATTTCTTCCGGTTGTTCATGGACGAGTAGTTTTTGTCCATTTGTAAGGGTAATGACCGTATCAGGAGTTTGCTCAATAAATTCAATCAATTCCGCATTCAGGATAATTTCCGGTCCCTTAAACCGTGTGACCTTAATCATAAACATCCTCCTTATTCAGGATGATGCGGGGTGTACGGGCTGTACACCCCGCCATTCCTAGCTCAACGTTACCGTTTGAGATTTACGAGATCCTGCAGCATTTCGTCCGAAGTCGTGATAATCTTGGAATTTGCCTGGAAGCCCCGCTGGGTAACAATCATATCCGTAAACTGTTGGGAAAGATCCACGTTGGACATTTCCAGCGATCCGGGGGATATACTGCCGCGTCCGCCGCTATTGGCCGTACCTACCTGGGCAATGCCCGAGTTATTAGATGCCGTATAGCTATTGTTCGCCGCCTTCAGCAGGCCAGCCGGATTATTAAACGTAGCCAAAGCAACCTGGGCCAACGCCTGGCTTCTGCCATTTGAGAAGCGACCTGTAATTGTACCACTGGTATCCAAAGTAACAGTCTCTAAGGTTCCGCTGGAATAGCCATCGGCGGACCCGTTTACTGTCGATTCAGACGCATATTGCGTTAAACCATTTAAATTAAATGCAACTGTTTGGGGATTCGCTCCGTTGGAAAAAGTTAATGCGAGATTACCACCACCCGAGGAAAAGGCCCCCTCACTGGTGAAGGTTAAGGGATTCGGGCCTGCGCCGGTGCCGAGAGTGACAGACGAATCGTTGGTAGTAACCGTCCATTGCCAGGCATTCGCTGTAGCCGCGGTGCCACCAGTATAAGTAGGAGTACCAGCCGTATAGCCCACATCAGAAGTTGCACCTGGATAGCTCAGGGCAAAACTTAAATTTGCTCCATCGCTGACAGTTATTCCAGCAGTAAACGTAGAAAGAAGTTGGTTTGTACCTGAAGCCAAGGTTGTAGTTCCTTCTTGTATAACATAATCCCAGGTAGGATCTACAACAGGGGGACCTGCACTATATGCTGTGTTTAATGTTGTGGTTACCGTTAAGTTGCGTGCAATACCGTTACTGTCATAAACCGTGAGGTTCTGGGTATTTGTGGAGCCAACGGTTGCATTATCAAATTGTTGAGCATTAATAGCCACATCCGTCGTAGGCGGAGTTGCCGGTTTTATAAAATTAATATTCAGGACGTGTTCCGCACCAAGAGAATCATATATTGTGACTGAAGTCTGATACGTGGTACCGCCGGCCGTCTCCGAGTCGAGATTTTTTGTCATAGTTATAGTTTGAGAGGGTTCAGGAGTCATGGAAGTACCAATAGGGATTTGAATATCACCAATTGCTCCGGTAGTATTGATTGCACCGTTGGCGTCGGCCATCCATCCCTGGACTTTGAGACCGGTGCCAGGCACGATATAGTTACCGCTCGTATCGAAGTCGAAATTTCCTGCCCGGGTGTAATAACTGGTCGCACCGTCATTGATAATGAAGAACCCCTGTCCCTGCAAAGCCAAATCTGTTTGTTTACCCGTTGTCTGGGTACTGCCGTCGGTGAAAATAGTGTCAATACTGGCCACACTCATACCCAAACCGACTTGCATGGGGTTTGTGCCGCCGCGATTGCCCTGCGGGGCAGCAGCTCCCTGTAAATTCTGGCTTAAAATATCCTGGAAATTGACCCGGCTGCCTTTAAAGCCGATGGTGTTTACGTTGGCAATATTATTGCCGATCACGTCCATGCGGGTTTGATGATTTCTCAGACCGGAAACGCCTGAGAACATTGAACGCATCATATCTGTTTGCCTCCTTTTAGCATAAATCGCTTCCGTCATTCAGCGATTCAGGGCTCCCTCCAAGAGGTCCGGCCCTATAAAATGATCGCGCTGTCGATATTGGTGAATACATTTTCCTTCATGCTTTGACCGTCCATCACGGTAATGATTGTTTTATTGGGAATATTGACGATCATGGCTAAATCGCCCATCACCATCAACGATTCCCTGGCGCCCTTCTGCGACACTTTTTCCAGTCCCCCGTTAATCTTTTGCATTTGCTGGGCTGATAGCTGGATGCTGCGCGCTTTAAGTCGCTGCTGTGCATGCTGGGAAAACTTTACACCGCTTATTTCCTGTTGAAGTACTTGTCGGAAAGGCACACCCGGCTGCACAGTCCCTCTGCTGCCGGCAGGCGCTTCCCCGGTTCCTCCCACAGGTAAAATGGAGTGCTGTAAATATATCTTCTGATCCACCACTTTTACCACATCCAGTTAAGATACTATCTTGGTCACTTGCCCGATACCCACGATGGCCCTGGTATCTGTATCATCCTTTTGATATGTGAGCACCAATTTTGTTTCATTATTTACCAGGGTAATGCCTATAACGGTACCGGTAATGTTTTCGCCTGCGTCCGTCACAGCTTCCACCTTGCTACCGACCAGGGTCTGGGCAGCCAGCGTATTTGTCGGTAATACATTGGTGACCTTTGCCACCTCGATTTCTGCCTCGGCGGCGCCGCTGCCGGTTTGATAGGCGACGACGATTCTGGCTTTACCCTCGCTAACTTTCACACCCGTCACCGTGCCCGCAACTGCTACGCCATTTTCATCCGTAGCTTCGATGTCTTTGCCGATAAAGTTTGTCGCCTGGCCTAACAGCGTGGTGTTATTGAGATTTTGCATTTGCTCCAAGGCGGTAAACTGCGCCGTCTGCGCGATAAAATCCGTGTCATCCATGGGATTAAGCGGATCCTGATACTGTAATTGGGTAACCAGCAATTTTAGAAAGTCGTCTTTATCCAGGTTATCGCCTTTATGCGTACGACTTGTATTGTTAGAAGCGGCACCGAAGGTATTGACATTAATCCCTGTTGTATCTGCCATTGCTCCACACCTCCTTATACTTTGTAATCAACTTCGCCGGCGAACAGTCCTCCGTAGTTTTCCAGCAGTGATGCATTGACCGTCGCCGTTTGTTCCGTCACTTCATTGCTCACTTTGCCAAGGCGTTTACTCTTAATCAGTTCAAACTGCGGCGAACGGCGGGAAAACTCGGAAAACGACATCCCTTGTTGCGCAACGGATACGGCCACATCCTGTACTTTAAAGCCCTGCGCCTGGAGATCTTGCTTCAATTGATTAAAGGATGCTTCCAGCGCCTGTTTCACCTGGGGGTTGTCGGTGAGAAACTTGGCGGTTACCGCCCCGTTTTCCACGGCAATTTGCACATTTAAGGTCCCCAGATGTTCAGGTTTTAGCTGGATTTGCATTTGCTGCCGTGTTCCGTCGGACAGCAGGCGGGCCCTTTGGACAATGGCCTGCACCACCTGTTCTTTTACCGGTGGTGGAATCTCCTCCGCCGGCAAAGGCATGGCCGGGATATCCTGTTTCACGGTTTGCGTGACGGTGAAAGGAATCCGCACCGTCTGATCAGCCGGTGTATCCGCGGTATGCGAATCCGCGCTGTCAGACAATTGTTCCTTGGCCATGGCCACGGGTATCACTACCTCCATCCTGTCGCCTGCCGTCTGCTCCGAATCCTGCACAGACTGCGCCGTTTGGGAAGGATTCGCCACCGTGCCGGTTACAAGGTTCGCCATATTTACTGTCTCCGTAGCAAGACCGGCATTGGGCGTATTGTTGGCTACATAAGGTGTCGCCTGACTTGCCGCTTGGTTTGCCGCCGGTTTGTTTATAAGCGGGGTCGTTTCAGTTGGCGGTATGACCGGAGACTGCTCCTGCGCTTCAGCCGCAAGGGGAATACCGGCTGTTGCTGTAAGAGTTTGGGCCGCATTTACCCCAGTTGCTTCCCCCTTTGCCGAATTGCCGGTGGTCTGGGCCAGCGTGACCGTTGCTTCCTGGGAGGAGGGTGCGGCCATGGCCACCGAAACAGGCTGTTCCGCCGTAATAAACCCTTCCGGAACAGCGGGTTGGCTTGTCGGCGGTGCCGTTTCCCGCCCTGCCTCCGGCAACAGTTCCAGGACGGCGACAAGAGGAACAACCAGCGGCGTAACCAGTGCCGTCGGCGGCGCCTCTTCCGTCATTTTGACCGTTTTCGCCGGTTCGGTGGTTTCGGTTTCCTTTTGGACAGCCGTACTTTGCTCCCCGGTTGCGGAATTTGTGCCCAGAGCTTTGTGGAGTGTGGATTTGAAGGACTTTTGCCCGACAGCGACCGGTTTTGCGTTGCCTGATTTGCTATTACTGGCGGCCGGGGGCTGGAGTTGATCAATGATCTGTATCGGCATTTCCATCTTTTTCACCTCCTTTCACCGCAATTTTAATTAACCTGAAAAATATGTTAATTAACCTGAATAACCGTTCTTTGCTTTCCGGCCAACAGTCTGGTCAGCCTTGCCGCGCGCTGCGCTTCCATGGCCGACAGAATTTTGGCCGCCTGTTCATCCTCCATTTTACGGAGCAAGGTTACCACCAGATCATCGTCCAATTCTTTCATGATCGGGGCAGCTTCTTCAGGCTTCATGTTGCCATACAGCCTGGCAAGCCGGGAGATATTCTTGTCGGCTTCCGCCTTGGCCTTTGCCGCGGCTTCGGGAGTTAACTGCCCGGGTTGTTGCGCCGTATTTTTAAGGGGGTCAGGCTGGGGACTGGCAACTGCTTCCGGCGGGGCCGTTGTGACTGCTTCCGCCCCGGTTTGGTCCGTTTCTGCCGGTAACCGGGATTCACCGGAAAAATACTTTGTGACGACCGGAATTTTTTGCGGTAGTTGCCGGGCCATGTTCGCCATGTTATCAAAGGAGATCAACCCCAGAAACGACGCGATAGCAATACCGCCGCCCACCAGCATGACTAACAAAATACCAAGCAAAAGCCAAAGCAGCAGGCCCCCCGATGAGCCCTCTTCCTGTTCGTACGCCTGTTCATCAGTTCGTTTGTTAGTCATCGTCGGCCTCCAGATTACTTAAATTGTCGATAATATTCCAACGCCTTGGCAACATATTGTTGTGTCTCCTTGAAAGGCGGAATACCCCCAAATTTGTCAACATTGCCCGGTCCGGCATTGTAAGCCGCCAATGCCAGGGGAACGTTGCCGCCATATCTGTCCAGCAACCCCCGCAGATAACGTACGCCGCCGTCAATATTTTCTGCGGGATTCAGGGGATTTGCAACCCCAAGCTGGGCAGCCGTTTCCGGCATTAACTGCATTACCCCCTGGGCGCCTGCTTCGGATATGGCATTTGCCTCGTAATCCGATTCCGCCTTTGCCACAGCCTTGGCCAACGCAGGGTCCAAGTCGTGCAGGGCGGCGGCCCTTTCAATTTGCCGGACAATGGCACCGCCCTCTTTGTTATTTGCGGCGGTTGCCGAACGCAATACTTCGGCAAACTCCCCGTTAGCTTGGTAAGCCGTGGACCGGGGCGTTCTCATGGTAAATTTGTTTTCAATTTCCCGCATGCGGGCTACAATCGTCTGAATGTTTCCTGTCATCTTATCGCCAGCCTTCTTAAAAACCTGCTATCTTCCATCAGGATAACCCCATATCACTTTGCCACGTTTGTTGGTGCTTACGCACTCCAATCTCATCCATCACGTTTTGTTCTTTACGCAGCATATCTTGACGATATTGTTCGAATTGCTTCGATTTCAGATTTTCGATGGTCTGCGTACGCCGGTTGGCCTCCACTAAAACAGCCCGGGCCTGGTCAACTTCTTTCTGAGTTTGGCCGCAGACACCTTTTTGCTGCTTGAATTCCTCCGTCAAGCGATGCAAATATAATCTGTGCTGTAACAAGTCGGCTACGGATTGGGTTTCCAGATGCCTCTGATCAGCCAGTTCCGTACTACTCTCCAAGGCCTGCTGACAAATCAGCAGTTTTTGTTTCGCCCGCTGATCCTCGACTAATCGTTCATGCAGCGCAGCCTGTGCATGGTCCTGATGAATTTTGTAGACTTTCATCACCGCATCCAAACGAAACTGGAATTTTTTCATAATACCTCCCCTATGTCTCCCGTCGTTTCCAAATCACTAAACCGGCAGGGTTTTAGGCCTGAACTGGTTGAAGCGGGGTAAGGCCACCACCCTGGGGAATCCCTGCTGTCCGATATTTAGAGCAGGGCCAGTAATTGCTTCTTCGTATCCGGAAAAGGAACGGCAACATCCACTTCCTGTTGTAAAAAAGTGCGGATGGCTTCGATCTTTGCAATGGCCTGATCAATGCGCGCGTTGCTTCCTTGGGCATAGGCGCCAATATTAATTAAATCTTCCGCTTCTTTGTAAGCAGCGAGAATGTTTCGCACTTCCTGGGCCCCGTTCCTGTGCGGGCGGTCAACAATGTCGATCATCACCCGACTGACGCTGTTGAGGACATCGATCGCCGGATAGTGGTTCTGGGCCGCCAGACGGCGTGATAACATGATGTGACCATCCAGGATGCTCCTTACGGCATCGGTAATCGGTTCATTAAGATCATCACCATCAACCAGTACCGTATACATGCCGGTGATTGTACCCTGTTCCCCCGCCCCGGAACGTTCCAACAGCTTGGGCAGCAGCGCAAACACGGAAGGCGGATAACCGCGGGTTGCCGGGGGTTCGCCAATGGTCAGCCCCACTTCCCGCTGGGCCATCGCGAAACGGGTGACGGAGTCCATCATGAGCATAACCTGTTTCCCCTGATCACGAAAGTACTCGGCAATCGCGGTGGCGACCATCGCCCCCTTTATGCGGACCAAGGCCGGTTGATCCGATGTCGCCACCACAACCACGGAGCGTCGTAACCCCTCTTCACCAAGGTCGCGTTCGATAAATTCCCTGACCTCCCGGCCGCGCTCACCCACCAGGGCGATTACATTGACATCTGCCTCGGTGTTGCGGGCAATCATGCCCATAAGTGTGCTCTTGCCCACCCCACTGCCGGCGAAGATGCCCAAACGCTGACCTCGTCCACATGTAAGCAGTCCATCAATGGCCTTAATCCCCAGACTCAACGGCATTTCAATCCGCTGCCGGGACAGGGGTGAAGGCGGTGAACAATAGGTCGGATAGGATAATTCCGTAAAAATCGGGCCTTTGTCATCTATGGGCTTACCCAGCCCGTCAAGGATGCGGCCAAGCAACTGCGGGCCGACGCTGACATCCATCACCCGCTCCGTGGCCACCACTTCACAGCCGGGACCAACCCCCTGCATTTCCCCCAAAGGCATGAGCAGCACACTGCCGTTGCGAAATCCCACCACCTCCGCAGGGATGGGACCTTCACCTTTATTATGGGGATATACATAACACAATTCACCTAAATCCGCCTGCGGACCCTGCGATTCCAGGACTAAACCGATCACTTGGGTTATCTTGCCGTTTAGGCGGATAGGATCGACATTTTGCAATGTTTGGTAAAATTTCGTGAAATCGGGCTTAAACATGTTTCACGACTCCCCGCAAGGCATTTTTTACGGCTTCCAATTGTGTATCAATCCGGGCGTCAATGGCGCCATAGTCGGTTTCAATGACACAGCCTCCGGACTCAACCCCAATATCAGCGCGGATTTCCATGCCGGTTTCCCGGCGTAAAATTCCTTGCAGGGTCTGCTTCTCCGCGGCCACGGTTTCAAAATCCGCCGGATTCACGCGAATGGTTACCCGTTCCTGATCCTTTGCTTTTTGGATCGCGTCTTTTACAACTGCCAGCACAACTTCCTCATGCGCAGCAATTTCAGTGTGAATAATCTTTGTGGCTACGGAAATTGCCAGCTCCAATATATCCTTTTCGCAATTCTCGATGATCAGTTTTTGTTCATGCCGTGCGTGGTCGACAATTTGCGTTGCCTGCGTCAACAGCGTGGATACCTCTTGAAAACCCTGCTCCCTGCCCTGTTGGTAACCGAGGTCCTGTCCCTGGGCGGCGGCGGCGTCTTTGATCTGGCCGGCCGAAGAGTGGGCATCATCGAGTATCTGCTCCGCCTGTTCCCTGGCCTGGGCAATAATGCTCTGCGCCTCATTTTCCGCCTGGATAACATAGGCCGCAATTTCTTCCGGTGACGGCGCAGGATTTTCCGGTATGGTTTCTTCTTCTGCTGCACCCTCAATTATCTCTGCGCTAACCGGCGGTTCAGGTATGACAGGGGGATTTACCTTAAGCAGTACCGGCTGCGCCATGATTTTTGCCCCTCGAATAATTTTAGACAATGATCTCGTCTCCTCTTCCGCGGGCTACCACAATTTCTCCGGCATCTTCCAAACGGCGAATTACATTTACAATCCGCTGCTGCGCTTCCTCGACATCGCGTATCCGTACAGGTCCCATGAATTCCATTTCTTCTTTGAGCATTTCCGACGCCCGTTTGGACATATTCTTGTATACCTTGTTGGCCACTTCGTTGCTGGCTGCTTTGAGCGCCAAAGAGAGTTCCTTATTATCAATTTCACGCAGCACAAGCTGCAAAGACCGATCGTCCAGTAACACAATATCCTCGAAGACGAACATACGCTTTTTGATTTCTTCCGCCAGTTCCGGATCCTGCACTTCCAGGTTTTCGATGATTGTCCGCTCTGTGGCACGATCCACGCCGTTGAGAATATCCACCACGGATTCGACGCCACCGGCACTGGTAAAATCCTGATTGACCAGGGAAGATAATTTTCTTTCCAGTACCTTTTCAATATCCTTAATAACATCAGGGGATGTTCTGTCCATCAAAGCGATTCGACGGGCTACTTCCACCTGACGGTCCGGCGGTAAGGCGGAGAGAATGATCGAGGATTGCTCCGGCTGCAGATAAGCCATGATCAGCGCAATCGTCTGCGGGTGTTCGTTCTGAATAAAATTCAGTAATTGGGCGGGATCCGTATTGCGCACAAAATCGAAAGGCCGGATCTGAAGCGTGGCTGTCAGGCGGTTGATAATATCCAAGGCTTTTTGCGAACCAAGGGCCTTCTCCAGAATCTCCTTTGCATAATCCAACCCGCCGGCGGAAATGTAATCCTTGGCCAGACACATTTGATGAAATTCCGCAAAAATTCGTTCTTTTTGGCTGTTCTCAATCTTACGCACATTGGCAATTTCCAGCGTAAGTTTTTCAATTTCTTCTTCTTTCAAATATTTAAAAACTTGCGAGGACATTTCCGGTCCCAGTGAAATCAAAAGAATTGCGGCTTTTTGCTTCCCGGTAATATCCGACCCTCCGTACATCGCAGTCACCCCTATTCTTCACTGAGCCAGGTTTTTATCAATTGGGCAAACTCCTCTGGCCGCTGTTTTGCTAGACGCTCAATATCTTCGCGCCGTCTGCGTTTTTCCGCCATTTCCTCCGTCTCTTCCGGCTCCTGCTTAGCAACAACGGACGGTTGAGTTTCTGCAAAAGCTGCTTCCATGTCCGCCATCGCTGCTTCCTGGGATTTTTTCCGCCGGCGGTACAAATAGATGCCGGCGCCCAGAGCGGCAATGGCCGCGGCAGCCATCATCCATTTTTGCTGCTCCGCTTTTCTCAGGGCTTCCGCCTCCTGTTGCTGGGCATCAGACAAAATGGTGCTAAAGGGCATACTCTCCACGCTAATTACGTCCCCGCGGCCCGGGTTCAGACCCACAGCCGAAGCAACCACTTTACTTATGCCATCCTGCTGCACCTGCGTTAGATTGCTGTCAATCAGCACGGCTACCGTTAGCCTTCTGATCGCACCGGGCGCAGCAGTTAAACGCTCGTTGCGTTCATTTATTTCGTAATTTCGCACTGCCTCTTTCTTCTCATAGTCCGATTCACTACGATCCGTGGTCGGATAACCAGGAATATTGGAGGTAGTCCCGGGAACACCTCCGGGCAGCTGGCTTCCACGTCCCTTAAAGGTTTCGGAAGTTTCGTTACTGCTGCGCAGAATACCTCGCTCGTCAACAACCGGTTCAAACACTTTGCTGTCCACGGTACGCTGATCGAAATTCAATTCCACACTTACGCGTACGGCCGCTTTGTTAGGCCCAAGAACCTGCTGGAGCAAGCTTTGCGCGCTATTTTGTAAATCCGTCTGTACCTTTTTCTGTAAATCCAGCTGAGTAAGAGTATAGGCCGGCGACAGGGGATTTGCCGGGTTCTCGGCGGGATCGTATAGTATGTTTCCATATGTATCGACAATCGTGACATTTTCCGGCTTCAATCCCTGCACGCTGCTCGCCACTAAATGCACAATGCCGCGCATCTGATTCTTGTCCAACTGGGCATTTGGCCGTAACTTCAACAATACGGAAGCCGTGGCCGGCTTTTCATTCTTTTTATAGAGGCTGTCCTCCGGTAACACAATATGTACCCGCGCCTTTTCCACTTCGGATAGCTGCTCGATGGTACGGGTTAATTCGCCTTGCAGCGCTGTTAAGTACTGGACCTTGCTCTGGCTTTCCGTCGTTGTAAGATTTGTTTTATCGAAAATTTCAAACCCTTGCACACCACCCCGGGGCAACCCTTCAGTGGCCAGCTGCAACCTGACTTTGTATACCTCGCTTGATGGCACCAGAAGAGCTGTACCATTATCGCCAATTTGATAGGGAATTTTCATCTCCTTCAATTTGTTGGCGATTTCTCCGGCATCGCGGGCGTCTAGCTTAGAAAATAGCGGGACATAGTCCGGCTTACCTCCCCACCACACACTCCATGCAATCAAGCTAAGCAAAAGCAGAAGTGCTGAACCGCCGATGATCCACTTTTCTCTTTTTCCTAATTTGTGCCAAAAGTGGAGAGACTGTTCCTTTATATCCTGCAGGCTCGTGCTCAATGTGATATCCACCCTTCTGTTTCGTTAACCTCTTTATACCTGCATCCGCATTACTTCGTTATAAGCATCGATTATTTTATTCCGCACCTGCACAGTGAGCTGCAGAGCAATGGAAGCCTTTTCGGCCGCAATTACCACCGGAGCTATGTCGTCCACCTTGCCGGTAACGAGTTTTTGGGAGGCGGCATCGGCTTCAAATTGCAACTTATTGACTTCCTGCAAGGCATTTTTGAATACTGCGGAAAAGTTCTGCTCGCCGGTGTCCCCTGTACCGTTTACAGCGCTGCCAGTCAACGATTTCACCGGCAACGACAAATTTATTTTCTCAATCACAGTCCACTACCTCCTTAGCCCTTACCAATCTCCAAAGCTTTCAGGGCCATGCTTTTTGCCGCGTTGATCACGGTTACATTTGCTTCATAAGAACGGCTGGCTGAGATCATATCAACCATTTCCGTTACGGTATCGACATTCGGCATATTCACATAACCATCTTTATCAGCATCGGGATGATGCGGATTGTAGACCTTTTTAAAGGGCGCGGCATCTTTGGTGATTCCCACTACACGCACTCCTTCGGAATCCATTTGACTTTGGGTACGATTCAAAACCGAGGAGAAACTTTCTGCTTCCCGCGGGGCGAAAACAGGCATCTGGCGCCGGTAGGGCCCACCGTCCTCCGTGCGGGTCGAAGCTGCATTCGCAATATTATTGGCAATAATATCCATGCGCAATCTTTCCGCCGTCAGACCCGAAGCAGCAATGTCCATTGATCGAAAAATCCGCATAATTAACGGCCTCCCTGATTAATTGCTGTTTTCAGTGCGTTAAGCTTTCCGCTCACCTGCTGAGCCAAAGCATTGTAATACAAATTATTTTGCGCAATGTTCGCCATCTCTGCTTCCACGTCGACGTTGTTTCCGTCATTACGGACGGCGGTTGCATTGCTGCCGACAATTTGGGGCTGAACCTGTGCTGCCGAAGCAGCATCCTTGCTCAGATGGCGTTCATGGGTGCGCACCTGTTGTAGAACAGGCCCTCCATTTAAAGCCCGTGACAATAAATCTTCAAAAACCACGTCACTTTTCTTAAAGCCCGGTGTGTTCGCATTGGCAATATTGTTCGCCATGACCCGCTGCCGAAGGGAAGCAGCCGACAGGGACTTTTCCAATAAACCAATGGTTCCTGTGAACAGTTTTTCTAACAAGTCTCCCCAACTCCTTATGTCAAAAATAAACATCTCGACACGAAAAATATAGATTCTACGAAAAGACGACAAATTCCTGCGCATTTCTCACTAAAAAGTCCCAATTTTATCGGGACTATGGTCTTGTTTTTGGCAAAATATACAAATTTATAGCTAAAACACTCAAAAAAACACGATATATGTTTGATATTGGTAATTTCGCCAGATAAATCAAAAACCCTGTTACCGTATGTTAGATTTATGTAAAAAAATTTTGAAAAAGTTAGGAGGTTTAACCTATTAAGAGAAAAATCCGGATGAATTCAGCCCTGAATTCATCCGGATTTTTCTCTTAATGCGGGTTATTCACTTTTGGCAATCGTGGGTCTTAACAGGACGATAACTTCCGTATCATTTGACCTCCCGGTGGATGAACGGAACAAATTGCCCAATAGGGGAATATCACCAAAGAAGGGGACCTTTACCATGGTTTTATTGATGTTGGAGTTGTACAAACCGCCAATCACCAGCGTATCCCCGTCTTGCAAACGCACCGTGGTTTCCGACTCCCGGGTGCTGACCTCATAGCCGCCGGAGGCCGCATTATAAGCCGCGTCACTGACTTCGGTTTTTACTTTGGAGACAATTGAGTTGTTTTCCCTGATCTGCGGCGTAATATCCAGCTTTATGCCTGTTTCAATATAGGACACTGTTTTATTACCGTCCTTATCGTATTCGACAACCGGCAATTTCCTGCCTATATGAATATGGGCGTCTTTGCTATTGAGGGCGATGATCCGGGGTTTTGCCAATACTTTTCCTTCCCCTTTGCCGATTTTCGCCTTCAACATTGCCGCAACCCCCACATTCACGGTTTTAAATAAGTGGGCGGACCCATATTCTTTATTGGCGCCGGCAGTATCCGTACTTCGTCCGGCAGAACCTGCGCTTTTATCGGGGATACTCGTCCAAGCCCACTCCAAGCCCAGTTCTTTGGCGGAATCACGGTAAATTTCCACGACCTCCGCCTCAATGACTACCTGCGGCATCTCTTTGTCCAGAACCGCCACTACCCGTGCCACTTCTGCGAACTGCTCGGAAGTACCGCTGAAAACCAGGGAATTGGACGATTCGTCGGCCTGAATTTTATCTTTGGGCAGCACAACGGATAATACTTCTTTCACTTCTTTACTTTTGGCATACCGTAATTTAACAACATGAATTGATCCGAAACCTTTGCTGATATTTTCCGGTGTGGACACGATCAGCGTATGGCCGATTTTCTGTAAGGCCAAATTTTTTGCTTTAAGCACAATTTCCAGCGCCTGGGCAAAGGGCACCTGTTCAAGCTGAAGGGTGATCTTGCCGGTCACTGCATCATCCACTACCAAGCCGACGTTACCCATAGCGGCCAAGGTACGCAGCACCGTGTTTACATCGGCATTGTGCAGCCGCAGGGAAATGGGCGTATCTTCAGCGGCCGGCGCCGTCCCGGTCAACCAGAAAATTACGGCCAGGGCGCAGGCGAATGTTTGGATGCGTTTCATTGCCGGTCACCGTCCTATCTCCAGTACCTTAAAGCCCGCCGGACCGTCCAGCTCAACCTGGGTATCGGCAATCGAAACAACCCTGTAGCCCTTAAAGCTGCCGCCAACGCCCAAAGTCTCACTTTCGCCATCCAGTTCAAGAATCGCCATACGCGCTGTTCCAGCAACGACAATCCCGCTCAATACCGGAACACGGCCGGCGGGCTTTGCCGTTGTTGGGCCGGGGGAATTACCGCCGCCTTGCCCAGGGACGACACTTTCTTTGAACGCCCGGTAGCGAGGGGGGACCACAAACGGGTTCTTCACACTGCCTGCCGGCAATTCCCGGCGTACCACCGTGACCGGCGCCGGCGCCTGTACGGTTTGAGGTGGCGAATCGACCGGCAAATCCGTCCTTTTGGTCGTGGTCAGCCTGGGGAAAACAGCCACGCAAACAGCGATCACCACTACGCTTCCCAGGACCCCCAGGAGCGTCTTCTCCCGCCGCGACAAAGCGTGAAACGAAGCCGGCATATTCATATTTCACCTCGCTATATCACTTGGATTTAGCCTGGGCCTGCGGCGGCAGGGGCCCGTAAACGTACACCACCATCGCCAACTGCATGGTCAGAAGATAATCTTCGCCCCGCACGGCCATTTTCGTCAGGGAATTAAAGCGCGGCCCATGCTCCAGCTTGTTGATAAACTTGATTAAGTCGGGATATGTGCCGGTAACTGTAATTTCCAGCGGGATTTCGTAATATGTTTTGCGGTCCACGAAGGCGCCCTGTTTTATGCTGCCGATCCATACATTCTGTCCCTTACTCAGGTTGTTTAGGGATACCAGTAAATCGGCAATCCCCTCGTTGTCCGGCAACAGAGTTCTCACCCGTATATCTTCCTCCCGCAATTGCCGGTAATATTCATCGGGATCGGCCATCTCCCGCAAAGCCTGTTGCGCATTCAGCAGTGCCAGACGTTGCTGCTGCAGCCGTCCCTGCAGTATCTCAAGCGAGGCGGCCCTTGGTTTGCTGATCAAAAAGTAAAATCCGAGAATGAAAACAATTGTCCCCCAGCCGGCAAGCAACATTCTGTCCCGCGGAGATATTGCCGATAAGGGCGGAAAGCTGAGCTTCATTTCAGCGCTCCCCCCTTACGCTGATACTTAAACCAAAGCTGAAGAAATTCGCAGCCGGCCCCCCGGGTGCTTTCGCCGGGATGTCCGCCGGCTTATCGTGAGCGTTATTCAGAGCAAGCCCCTGAAAAGTAACATTCGTAAAATTTGGCACTTGCCGCAGACTAGCGGCGTATCTGCCGACGGTGGCGATGTCCTTGGCGCCGCCCTTGACATTGATGTTCCCGCCCACATCGCTGGTCAGTTCCGTCAGCCATAAATTATCCGGTACAGTCTGGCCCAATTGCCATATGATATCCGACCATTTTACGGGCCGCTCCTTTTTAATCCGGGTTAAAACCGCGGCCCGGGAGGCAATGCCGGCTTCCAGTTCTTTATTCTTTCGCACCTGTTGCAGCACCGGCTGTAAGATCAGCATTTCTCCGGCAATACGGCCCAGTTCCCGCTCAGCCTGCTGCTCCCGCCAACACTGAACCCCCCACAAACCTCCACAGATCAGCAGCACGCCGGTCAGTGCACAGACCAGCACATGTTTGGTTTCAAGCCCCCTTGGGGGGCGTAAATGAGCGGGCAATAAATTGATGGCGCAACTCATGCTTTCCCCTCCCATAGTGCAAGCCCCAAGGCGGTTCCGAACAGAGGCGAAAGGGACTGAAGAGACGTTTTCGCAAAGCCCGGGCCGTAAGCGACAGTCCGGGACAAATCCGCAACCACCGGCTGCAAATCAAGATCCGCCAGCAGCATTTCCTTCAAACCGGGAAGGAGGCTTCCCCCGCCGGTAAAGATCATCTGACTGAGGGGTTCTTCCCTGTTCCGCGACTGATAATACGCAAGCGACCGGTTAATTTCCCGTTTTACATCACCAACGGCCAGGCGCAGCAGCTTCCGCATGTTCTCAACCTCCGTCAGGTCTTCTCCCCGGCCGGCCAGCAGGTCAGTTTGGCGCGCCTTGTAATTTTCCGCTTCCTCCCAGCTTAAGCCCAGTTCGTCCTGCAGCAAGCGGGTGATGTGATTACCCCCAAAGGGAATGGTGTGGGAAAAGGCAATAATCGCTCCCTTAAAAAAACTCATTTTCGTACTGCCGGCGCCAAGGTCAAGAATTACCCTGTTCTTTTGGGCACTCCCGTCCAACAGCGCCCGTCCCAAAGCCAAAGCGCCGAAATCAATGGCCACCGGCTGTAAGCCGGCCTGCTGCAATACCGCGGCATGGGCGTCGACAATCTTTCGTCCCGCCGCCACCAATAGCACCTTCATCTCCTGAACGCCGGGCGCACCCTTAAGGATTACCGCATCAAGATAACAGTCCTCCGGAGCGTAAGGCAGGTATTTTTCCGCATCCCATTTAATCGCCTCCAGCACTTCTTCCTTGCTCATCGCCGGCATATTGATAAACCGGTTGAACACGTGCTGCCCTTCCATACAGGAGACGCAATAAGTAGTCGATACGCCGGATTTCGCCACCAGTTCCCGGATCCGGTCACTGAGCGCCCGCCCGTCGCCGATCTGACTTTCCCGATATATGCCTTGAGGCAGCGGCGCACCAGCCCATACCTTTAGGCGTGGCTTAGCGGTCCGGCCTTCCAGTTCCACCAGCTTGATCCCGCCCGTGCCGATATCAAGGCCCACATGCCTTTTGGGCATTTTAAATAATTTATGCAACATCTTCTTCCCGCTCCTTAGGGCGTGGATGTCTCTTTTTCGTAATATTTCCTAATGGAGAAAGTTCTGCACATACCAAGCCAGGATCGCGGGCCCGAAAACGTAGGCCGTGAATCCCCCCGCAGCCAAAAAAGGGCCAAAGGGAATAAAATCTTTACGTCTTTTGCGGCCTGCTAAAATAAGGATTAAACTTGCCAGGCCACCGATGACAAAGGAAAGAAACAGGGCCAGCATCGTCATTTTCAGGCCCAAAAACAAGCCTATCCAGGCCATCATTTTAATATCGCCGCCGCCCATGCCGCCCCGGGAAACAATGGCAATAAGCAGCATGATGACCCCGCCCGCCAGCCCGCCCGCCAGCACGTCCGTAAAGGCGGTGTGGGAAACGGCGGCCGCCAGCAAACCCAGCACCGCCCCCCCTAAATTTAACTGATCCGGTATAATCTGGCGATCCAAGTCAATGACCACGATGGGAATACAAAGGGAGATAAACATCAGGGAAGTAAGCAATTTAGGCTGCAGGCCGAGCAGCAGGAACAACCCCAGATAGGCCGCACCGGTCGCCAATTCCACCAAAGGATACTGTAGGGAAATGGCTGTACCGCAATGGCGGCATTTCCCGCGCTGCCATAGGTAGCTCAACACAGGTACCAGCTCATACCAAGCCAGCCGCTGCCGGCACTCCGGACAGAGGGAAGCCGGCAGAACCAGCGAATCGCCCGCAGGCAGGCGGCAGATCACTACATTAAGAAAACTGCCGACAATCAGTCCCCCAAGAAAAAATAATACATGTAACATTGATTCTCCCCCTGTGGGCTGGATACCGGAATATGCTCACGGGTCCACCAGCGAAAGTAAAAGCATCACTCCGGAGTAGGAGTCGTAGTCGTAAGGGCAGTTTTTATACCTGCTTTGTCTTGGGCGGTATGGCCATTCCATTCGGCGCGATACGTCGTTTCGTTAATGGAATAAGCAGGAGTCTTGGGCGAGGTGGGTGTTGAAGCAAAATAAGTGGATAAGTCTGTCATAGCCGTTGGGTAAGCACCATTCGCCGCGTAATACATGACAATCGCACTATCGATTGTACTTAAGTCGGCCTGAATTTGCGCAACCTGGGCATCTGTTGTCGCATCCATAAACCTGGGCACCGCAATGGCGGCCAGCACGCCGATGATGGCGATAACGGCCAGGAGTTCAACCAGCGTAAAGCCCTGTTGCGCCCATGACATTTCCCGGATTCTTCTCAACATAACATATCATCCCCTTTTTAATACATTGCGGAACTTATCTCAAACACCGGCAGCATAATGGAAACCACGATGACTCCAATGATTGCCGCCAGGCATACAACGAGAAACGGTTCAACCAGCTTGCTGAAATTATACAGCTTGTCCTCCACTTCCGCTTCGAAAAAATCAGCGATCTTTTCCAGCATCCTGTCAATTTCCCCGGTTTCCTCGCCAATGGCGATCATGCGCACCGCCATGCGGGGAAAAACACCGGCATACAGGAGCTGCGGAGCCAGACCATGCCCCTCCTTGATACTGGTCTGGGCTTTGGTTACCGTCTCGGCGAGAACCTGATTACCGGTTACCTTCTTCACCACATCCAGGGCCGGCAGGATGTTTACCCCGCCACGCAGTAAAGTAGCCAGCGTACGGGAGAAACGGGCTACAGCCATCTTTTTGCTGATATCGCCCCATACGGGCAGCTTCAGTTTAAGGGCATCCACCCTGGGCTGTAACCGAGGCAGGGCCAGCAGCCGGGAGACACCGCAGATCCCCCCGGCCGCCAGCAGGAAAATAAGCAGATAATGCTGCCGGAACAACCGGCTGAAGCCGAGCAGCAGCTGAGTAAACAGCGGCAACTCTACTTTGGCGCTGCGGAACAATTGTTCAAACGTAGGCAATACAAAGGTGACGATCCCGGACACCACCAGCGCCGCGATTACCAGGACGGCTGCCGGATAGGTCATCGCTCCCTTAACCTTTGACACCAGCTTGTGTTCTTTTTCCAGCTGGGTTGCCAACCGCTCCATGACCGCATTGAGCACCCCGCCTAGTTCCCCTGCTTCCACCAGACTGACCATGATCACAGGAAAGACCGTGGGATGTTTCCCCATGGCCAGGGCCAGGGATTCGCCTCCCTGCACATCGTTGAGAACTGCCTGAGTCGCTGTTTTGAGCCGTTTGTTCTCCGTTTGTTCAACCAGCACGGTAAGTACGCTTAAGATAGTCAGGCCGGCGTCGATCATCACGGAAAACTGTCGGGTAAAAAGCGCCAGATCCGCCGTGGTCACCGGTTTTTCCCACAGGGTGATCTCCCGTTGCCAAAGGTTTCTCTGCTGTTCCTTAATGGAAGTAATATAATATCCCTTACCGCGCAGTACAGCGGCCACGGCCCGTGGACTGTCGGCGGTGATGACGCCCTGTTGCGGCAGACCGCTGCGGTCCCTGGCCCGAAATTCATAGGTTTGCATCATTGCCACCCCGTTTTTTCATCTTCAGCGGCCCAATAACTGCGCCAGTTGGTCAGCGTCGATGGCATGGGAAAGGGCATCGTCATAAGAGATAACACCCTGCAAATAAAGTTCTTTCAGCGAATAATCCATGCTACGCATGCCACATTTCGCATTGGTCTGCAGCACACTGGCAATTTGATGGGCTTTCCCCTCGCGGATGAGATTGCGCACTGCCGGGGTGACAAGGAGAATTTCCAAAGCCGCCACCCGCCCATGCCTGTCTGCCCGGGGAAGCAGTTGCTGAGAAATAACACCCTGCAGGTTCAAAGACAACTGCATGCGGATTTGTTGCTGTTGATACGGCGGAAATACGTCAGTTATGCGATCGATGGTTTGTACACTGTCATTGGTATGGAGGGTGGCAAAGACCAGATGACCCGTTTCCGCCGCGGTGAGCGCCGTGGCAATGGTTTCCGCATCCCGCATTTCACCTACAAGCATAACATCCGGATCTTCCCGCAGGGCCGCCCGCAGGGCGACGGCGAAAGAGCGGCTGTCAGTATGGATTTCCCGCTGATTGACAATGCTTCGCTTGTGCCGGTGAAGAAATTCTATCGGGTCTTCCACGGTGATGATATGCGCGTCCTCTTCGTTGTTTATTTGGTTAACCATGGCCGCCAGCGTCGTGGATTTTCCGCTGCCCGTGGGTCCGGTCACCAGCACCAGGCCCCGGCGTTTACGGGCCAGCTGTTTGATCGTCCCGGGAAAATTCAGTTCGTCGAGGGTGGGGGCACGATCGGCAATTATTCGGCAAACGACGGCTATCGATCCCCTTTGTTTAAATACATTGACCCGGAAACGGCTCAAGCCCCGGATAACGAAGGAGAAATCAAGTTCCCCCTTCCTCTCGAAACGGCGCTGCTGTTCCGTATCGGTAATTTCCCCATACAATCGTCTGGTCATGTCGGGAAGCAGCACCGGCCGCTCGGCGCGTACCAGACGCCCATAAATGCGAAAAACCGGTGGCACACCCACGGTAATATGTAAATCCGAGGCCTTCCGTTCCACTGCCTCCCGTAAGAGTTCTTCCATTGTCACTTTGCTGTCCTCCCCCGGCGTATCCTCCTTTGCCGGTACCCGCTTACCAAGCATAGGCCGCGCGCATTACTTCGGCCAGCGTGGTAATTCCCTCCAGGGCCTTTTGCACCCCGTCCTGCGCCATCGTCAGCATCCCTTCCTCCTTTGCCGTCGCGGCGATGCGGTCGGCCGATTCACCGCGCATAATCAGTTCCCGGATGGCGGGAGTAAACGGCAGCACCTCGTGAACCCCGATCCGCCCGCGGTACCCCGTGTGGTTGCAGGCGGGGCAGCCCTGCCCCCGGAAGAGTTTCAGCGGTTTTCCATGGCTAACGCCGGCAAATATATATTCCGGCGTGTTAGGTGCAAGTAGATAGGATATTTTACAATGCTCGCAAAGCCGCCGCACCAGTCTCTGGGATAAAATCCCCAGGACCGCAGAGGCGACAAGATATGCTTCAATCCCCATATCAGTAAGACGGGTTACGGTGCTTGCGGCATCGTTTGTGTGTAGCGTACTGAATACCAGATGCCCGGTCAACGCGGCCCGGATGGCAATCTCCGCCGTTTCCTCATCCCGGATTTCTCCCACCATGATGATATTCGGGTCCTGCCGTAACATAGCCCGCAGGGCATTGGCAAATTCAAGCCCGGCCTTAGGGTTGACATTGATCTGATTAATACCGGGCAAACGGTATTCCACCGGGTCTTCCACGGTAATAATGTTTTTTTCCGGTGAAATACAGCGGCTCAGCGCGGCATAGAGCGTAGTTGTTTTGCCGGAACCCGTCGGACCGGTGACAAGCATGATGCCATATGATTTTCGGCACATATCGTTAAACCGCCGGCGGTTCAGGGCGGAAAAACCGAGTTTATCAATATGCAGTATAGCCCCGGCCTGGTCCAGCACCCTGCCGACGATCTTCTCGCCGTAAATAGTGGGTAATGTCGACAGACGGATATCAATATCCCGCCCGGCAAATAACAATTTAATGCGGCCATCCTGGGGAATACGCCGTTCCGTGATATCCATTGCACCCATAATCTTCAAGCGGGAAATCAAGGCGCCCTGCAGTCCTTTAGGAAAAGTCATCATTTCCCGCAGTACGCCGTCTACCCGAAATCTGACGCGCACATCTTTTTCCTGCGGTTCGATATGTATATCGCTGGCGCCGTCTTTGACTGCCTGCTGCAGCAGGGAGTTGGCAATACTGATAATCGGCGCGTCACTTTCCGCCATCGCAGGATCATCCGCCGGCATGAAATGATCGCTGGTCTGCAGCTGATCGATGGCCTTCTGCACTGTTTCCCGTACACCATAAGAACGGTTGATCGCCCGTTCAATACCGCTCTCACCGGCGATTACCACCTCCACCGTGAGTCCGGTGGCCAACCGGGCATCGTCAATCGCAAAAATGTTCGTCGGGTCAGCCATCGCCAGCACCATTTTGTCCGCTTCCCGGCGGATAGGAATAATCTGATGGCGTTTGGCCACCGCTTCCGGAATTAAGGCGGCGACGTCCGGTTCAATTGCCGTAATACTTAAATCAACGCGTGAGATGCCCAATTGAAATTCCAGCGCTGCGACCAGGCCCTGTTCACTGATAAAACCCAGTTCCACAAGTACCCTGCCCAGCCGTTTACCCATTTTTGCCTGCACCTTTAGGGCCCTTGCCAATTGTTCCCGGGTGATCATGCCACCCTCAATCAGCAGATCACCCAGCCGCTTACGCATCATTCCCATCGCCTCGGTTCCTATTCCCTGATACAGTTTGCGGCCATTCTTGCCCCGGTTTTGCAAAGCTGTCGAATTTCCGTACTTATACGAATCCAGTTAACTTAATTCTCCAACACCCCTTGAAATTCCTGTTGTTTTTTCCCATAAACCATCGATAAATCGCGACATACTTCTACAGAATATATCCCCTTTGCGTTCCCGCAAATAATGACAACAGCAGACTATGGCAGTTCTGATCATCCGGATCGCAGCATGATTTTATGGTTAAATGCGGGGGATGCCCTTAAGTTTTATTGCTTTACATAACAACTCTTTATTCTTACTTTGCCGCAGTGAAAAAGAGCCGGCAAGCCGGCTCTTTTTTGCACTATCTCCTTAACAGGAATCAGGTTTGGTGCCACTCAATAATGTAGGCGGTAATCTGACGCCGGCCGTAGGCAAAGGCCTCAGTGCGTGTGTCCATCGCCAGATCAATTTTATTCCCTTTAATCGCCCGTCCGATGTCGTCCGCGATGGCAAAACCATAACCGGGCACGTACAAGCGCGTGCCCAGAGGAATCACGCCCGGATCAACGGCCACCAATCCCCGCTGGAGGTAATTCCCGCGATAGGTCCAGTTGCCACACCCCGCATCGTAACGCGTATAGGCTGTCGCCTCCAGTTGTACCGGCCGCCAGGTAGCGGCGATGTTTGTCTGCGGATTTTCCCCGGTTACCGCTTCAGCGGCCGCAACACCTGCGTCCCCCACCGTAACCGTCTCCCCATTTCTCACCGTCGTCCCCCGGGAGATTGTCTGACCGTTATACTCCCTTAAAGCACGAAAGGTTTGCGGTCCCGCGATGCCATCGACCGCCAGGCCTCTTGCTCGCTGGAATTCTTTCACCGCCTGTAAGGTGGTAACGCCAAATCCCCCGTCAACTTCGCCCCGAAAATAACCAAGCCGCTGCAAATAGCTTTGCAGCAGTTTTACATCTTCGCCGCGGGTTCCCAGACGTAAATTCACCTTATAATAAACGGCGTACCCATCTCCTAAGTTTTCTTGCTGCGCGTTTTGGGCCGTTTCATTTTCCGCCGATACCGGGGAAAAACCGACCAGACACAGTACCAGCAACAACCATATCATGACCCTTTCCTTGGACATGGCCGTTCCTCCCTTCCTGCAGATAATACCGGGCAGTTGGCCCGGTGTCCTTCTTTTTCGGCAAATAAGCCCTTAATTCCTCCTTTGCCTAATCGTCCAGACCGTAATCCCGCCAGTTATGCAATAGCAAAGACTCGTTTTCCGCCTGAATCTCCATTTGCACATATTTGGTTACACCGCCGGAGCAGCCCTTTGCCTTGATACTCCCCTGCCCCGCTTCTATCGGTGTTACCTGCGCAATGGCCATAGTATCCCCGCCGCTGGTGAATTCATAGGTATAGGGACCCGCGCCGCCCGTATCCCGATAGCCGGCGGCGGCCTCGTTGGCCGCTGCCTCCGCCAGATAGAAAGCCCGTACCCCGTGTTCAAAATTACCGGCCAGCCTCATTTCATCTATCGCTACAATCAACATCCCCAGGGCCAATACGGAAAATGCCGCCGAAAATATCAACACCAAAGGCAGGGCAATCCCCTGCTCATTTCCGTAATTATTCATATTTATCCGCCTCTCGCCCGTTAATTGCGGGGCGTTACCCGGGTTTGGACGGTGTAGTCACCCGTGATACGCTGGCAGCGTAACGTTAATTCTATCACCTCGTTCTCCGCCAAGCGGCTCCCGGCATCCCTCCGTCTGCTCCCCGTAGATGTATTGACAAAAGAAACGGAAAATCCGTTTTGCCGGCTAAGCTTGGTAAGATAGACGTTCGTACCTGCCCCGTCCCCCTTGTTTTTTCGCCGCATCAGCTGCGCACCGTCCTGTAAATAACTAATTTTCGCCTGCGTGTCCTCTCCTTCGTCCACCAAAAACTGCAGAGCCCGCCGGTCACTGCCCCCGTCCGGCATAATTTCCACACTGTCCGCACGGGCACGACGGACTTCGCGGGCCACCATTTCCAACACGATGCGCCCCTCCTGCTGAATGGCCAAAACGTCGCTCTCCCGCTGCCAGAGCCCTAAGCCCGTTTGCCAGAGCGTATACGCCGCAGCCAATAAAATAGTCATTATACCACAAGACACCAGGAGTTCAGCAAGCGTAAAGCCCCCCTTACCCTCTGCCATAAAATCCACTCGCATCTGCTCACCTACGTAAAATCGCCGTGTCAAACCGGACCTGGCGGGCCGTTCCGCCGGGGGAATGCTGCGGCATCCAGGACACAGTAACCGTCACGTCTTTTAGGGATGAATCCTTTTGTCTTGCGCTGACGCTAACACGACAGGTATAAAGCAAGCCGTTTCGCTCGAATTGCTCGGACCCGGCGCCGACATCCTCAAAACGCATGGCTTTTACCGTTTCCATTTGTGCCTGCGCTATGCGCACGGCGTCGGCCTGTTCCGCCGCCGCACTGTCCAAAAATACGGTTCTGGCAAAGCAGTTAAACAGCGCAAGCAGTCCCATACCGAGCAGCATCAGAGACGCAAGCATTTCTACCAGCGAAAATCCAGCCTGACTTTTTGATCGTTGAGCCAACTCTGCAACCCCATTTCCCCGTTTACCGTGCGCCCTTAGTCCGGGGGCCGCGTATCAATGCGTGCTTTACCCGTAACCGGCGCCACAATCACGTAAAGTGTATGCCCTGCGCTATTGCGGAGAGTAACATGCCCTGCAGACACGGGGGCGCCCATTTCCGTGAAACGGATTTCCTGATTGCGGAAATTCAGACCGGAAAAGGAAAACCCCGGGGGAAGCTGCCGGCTATGCTGCTTGCTGCTTATCTTCGCCTCGTAGCGATAAATCGACCAGTTCTGTTCATCGATATAATTCCCCGCCTCTACCCGCCCGGTAACAAATACAAGTTTCCAGCCACCGGAAGGGTTATTCATCGCCTGCTGCTGGATAAAACGGATGTCCCGGACCAGTTGGTACGCCGTTTGGCGCAGATATAATTCGTCTAACAAACCGGTCATCTTTGGCCAGAGGAGGGATGCCCCAATGCCAATAAGAGCTACAACGACGGCAATCTCTATCACCGAATATCCAGATTGATTGCCGTCCCTTGCCGAAATCGCTCCCCGCATCTGCCGCTCACCACCCATAGATGAGATGTCATCGCTTAAATAATTTCGTGTTCCTTTTTCAATTTCCTTCCATTATTTATCATTTATGGGAATTAGCCACAGTAAATTTCCCGTGGCCGACTACTCCCGGAATATCCCTCCCAGACACAAAAAGAGCCGGGCGTACCGGCTCGGGGACATAACCTATTTTCTTTTGTTAGCCGGCCAGTTCGGCCAAAACCGCCCTCACCGCACTACCCGGCACATCGGTGGTCATGTCGACCGTACCGATACCTTTCGGCAGTACCCAGCGAATTTTGTCGCCTTCCTTCTTTTTATCGTGGTACAGACGTCCTTCCACCAGGGACGTATCCAAGCCGCTAAAACGAACCGGCAGGCCATAACGGAGGATCGTTTTTTCAATGGCGTTGCATACCCGTTCCCCGCACCAGCCGATCCTCCAGGCTAATTTTGCGGCGCCGGCCATGCCGATAGCCACCGCTTCTCCGTGGGTGTACTTAGTATATGCACCGGCGCTTTCTATGGCGTGGCCGATGGTATGACCAAAATTCAGAATCATCCTCAACCCGGTTTCCTTTTCATCTGCAGCCACAACCTCCGCTTTTATGGCGCAGGATTTTTGGATTATCTTCATCAGGCTGGCTTTATCCTGCCGTAATGCGGCAAGCTCAGTTCCGGATAAGAGGTCGAACAGGGACTCATCCCGGATAACACCGTATTTGATTACTTCCGCCAGCCCCGATAACCACTCCCGGACGGGCAGCGTCTCCAGGGTCGCAGGATCGATTAAAACCAGTTTGGGCTGATAAAATGCGCCGATCAGGTTTTTGCCCTGCGGATGGTTAACCGCCACTTTACCACCCACGCTGCTATCCACTTGGGCCAACAGTGTTGTCGGCAACTGGATAAAAGGAATCCCCCGCATATACGTTGCCGCGATAAAACCCGTTATATCCCCTACTACCCCCCCGCCCAGGGCAAAAATGGGACTCCTTCTGTCCAGCCCCAGTTCCACGGCCCGGTCGTACAGGCCCATTGCGGTCCGGAGGGTCTTAATTTCTTCACCGGCCGGTATTTCTGCAATCACCGTGCGAAAGCCCGCCGCCTGTAAGCTTTGCAGCACCGTATGTCCATAATGCCTGTTAATCAAGGGATTGGTAACCACCAGCGCCGTCGGGTTAAAGGACATCTTTTGCAGGCGTTCTCCCAACCCGCCCAGTCCCTGCCAGGCAATATCAATGCTATAACTGGACGATCCTAATTCAACGAATACACTTGGCACCGAGATAGCCCCCCTTCCGTAAATAAGCGATTATTTGTTCCGTAATCTGGTAGGGTGTCAAAGCAGAGGTATCCACATGGTAATCCGCTTCCTCATAAAAGGGCTGCCGTTTTGCCAACAGGTCGACAATGACCTGGCGGGGATTTTCGCACTGGAGCAGCGGCCGGGTCGGCCGCCGGCTCGTACGTTCCAGAATCACGTCCGGATTGGCCCTAAGACAAATAATCAGGCCTTTTTGCCGCAAGCACTCCATATTGCGGGCATTGAGAACCACACCACCGCCGGTGGCAATCACTGCGTTTTTATAGCGGGATATCCGTTCCACAACTTCATGTTCCTTTACACGGAAAAATTCCTCGCCGTATTTGGCAAAAATCTCCGGAATACTGATTCCCATTTCCTTTTCGATCTGTTTATCGATATCCACAAAAGATTTCCCCAGCCTGTAAGCCAGCAGTTTTCCAATGCTGGATTTTCCGGTCCCCATGAACCCGGTAAGGACTACGTTTTTCATGGTTTCTCTCCGCGCAGATAATTGATATAAGCTTTGAAATTCTCTTGGGTTTCCGCCATGCTGTAACAGCCGAAACGCTCCAGCAGCGCATCCGCCAACGTAATGGCCACCGCCGCTTCTCCGACTACCAGCGCCGCGGGTACCGCACAGACATCACTCCGCTCCGTGGAGGCCATTACCGGCTGCTTCGTTTTAGTATCCACTGTTTGCAGCGGCTTCATCAAGGTGGGAATGGGCTTCATCGCGGCCCTGACAATAATGGGTTCTCCATTGCTATAACCGCCCTCGATACCGCCGGCCCGGTTAGTCTGCCGGAAGTAGCCCCGGTCCTCGCTGCAAAAGATCTCGTCATGGGCCCGGGAACCGGGATGATCAGCATAAGCAAAGCCCAAACCAACTTCGACACCCTTAATACCCTGAATACTCATTAAAGCCTGCGCCAACCGCCCGTCCAATTTACGATCCCATTGTACGTGCGTTCCCAGGCCCGGGGGCAATCCTTCCGCGATTATTTCAAAGGTACCGCCCAGGGTATCGCCGGCCCTCTTGGCCTGATCGATAGCCTCGATCATCTTTGCTTCCGCGGCAGGGTCCAGACAGGCCAGTTGCGACTCAGCCATCCTTTTTTGCCGACAATCGTCCTTTAAGTCCCGCACTTGACTGACAATACCCCCGATATTGATCACCTGGCCATAGATGCGCACCCCAAAAACCGCCAACAACTGTTGCGCGATGGCTCCCACGGCAACCCGCGCCGCTGTTTCCCGCGCGCTGGCCCTTTCCAGAATATCCCGGGCATCCCGTCTGCGATATGCCAGCATGCCGGTCAAATCAGCATGTCCCGGCCGCGGCTGGTTAATTTCCGGACCCGCTGGCGCCCCAAAAGCGGCCATGCGTTCCTGCCAGTTTTCCCAGTCCTTATTACGAATTTGTAACGTAATCGGGCTGCCAAGAGTTTGCCCGAAGCGTATACCGGATAAAATCTCCACCTGGTCCCGTTCTATACGCATACGTCCTCCGCGTCCGTAACCCTGCTGTCGGCGGGCCAACGCCCGGTCGATTCCCTCTTTTAATATATTAAGCCCACTGGGTATGCCTTCGATAATTGCCGTCAAACATGGTCCGTGGGATTCTCCGGCCGTCAAATAACGCAAAACCGTCACCATCCATTTCCATAGTTATAACTATCATCATAGCAAAAAACGCCTGGAAAATCCAGGCGTACGTCCAATAATATTGAACCGCCAAGACGCCAAGGCGCCAAGGGTAATGGTAAAGGTTCCTAATCTATCTTTTCCCGGTCCCCGATACTCGTGTCCGATTCCCGGTTTTAATTTCCCTATTCCCTACTCCCTATTCATGTCGCGGGTGCTGTGCAACCACATTTGCCGCTTGCGTAATTTTCGCAATTACATCGATCATAAATTGCTGTTCCAACGACTTTGCCCTGGTATAGGTCTCTCCCTTATCAGATACAACATACCGGGGAGGCAAGTCATTTAAAGCGAGAGCCACAATATCATAGCGGCACTGTTCACACTTGCAGACATTTCCCTGTTTTTCCAAAACCCGGTCCAGCATATCCCAAACATAAAGCTCCATATAATTTTTCACTTCCATAGCTCCGACCTCCTGCCGTAATTTTTTGATAAACAAGCATTTGGTTGCTATTCGACACGCGCGGATATACGATAATCCATCTCTCATCTGAATTTTGCCTTCTAATACAATAGCGTCCGGCGCATATGCCACCATTAGCAATATATATTCGGCCAGTGTTGCGTTGTTCCTGCTGAAACTGCATAAATATATTTACCGGTTCCGCCGTTTGCACATCCGGTTCCGCCGCGGGAATACACTACAGTAGACATAGCACAAGAAAAAAGGAGGCGTTATTATGTTTTTCCCTGCAACGTGGCCGGGCTTCCAGGGGCTAAAAACTTTCAGTCAGCACTTTAGCTTTCCCCGGCTGACAGTTGATTTCACGCCGCGGGTGGATATCTTTCAAGGAGAAAACGAGATCGTCGTGAAGGCGGAACTGCCCGGCATGACGGAGCAAGACCCGCTGGACATTCGCGTTACAACAGAGTCGGTTACCATTCGCGGCGAAATAAAAAAAGAGCAGACCCATAAAACAGAGCAGTGCTGTCACCAGGAATGTTATTACGGCACCTTCGTACGCATCATCCCCTTGCCTGCCGAGGTCTATGCCGAAAAAGCCAACGCCGATTATGCCAATGGCCTGCTAACCATCACCCTGCCCAAAAAATTGGAGAAAGATTCCCTCGGATACAGTCTAAAGGTAAACCGGCCCCGGTCTCCCGAAAAATAAAGTGTATGTTAAGCTTCTCCCCGCGAGAACCCGTGCTGTCCAAACAGAAAGCCCGGGTTTATCTTTGCCGTGATGCCCGGACGGTCCCGGATCATCCTCCTTACGCCAGCAAGTGGCCAATATCGTTCATTAAGGCAACCAGCACCCGGTCCTGATAAAACTCCAGGACATTAATCGCGGTATTATCTTGCTTGAGGCACCAAAGCCTGTTTAGATCCAAGCCGAGAACCGCGCAGAGAATGGTGCGGATCGTACCGCCATGGGAAACCGCGATTATTGTTTCCCCTTCATGTTTGTTCACTACTTCCAGGATCGTTTCGTAAGCCCGTTCCTTTACCTGCTGAAAAGTCTCCCCCCCGGGAATTAAGATATCCCCGGGAGCATCAAACCAACTGTGCAGAGAGTCGGCGTATTCCTCTTTTACTTCCTGATAGGTTTTACCCTCCCACAGGCCAAAATTGACTTCCCGTAGTCCCGGCAGCAGGAAAACCGGCCGGTTATGCCGTTGCGCGATGATTTGGGCAGTCTGGGCGGCCCTGCCCAAATCACTGGCGTAGATCGCGCCCACCTGCTCGCCGGCCAGTTTGTCCGCCGCCTTTTTCGCCTGTTTCACCCCTTCCTCCGTTAAAGGAATATCGGTCTGTCCCTGATAACGGAAATGGTGATTCCAAAGGGTTAAACCATGCCGGACCAAAATTAATTTTGTCATAAGCTCCCCCGTGTTAATGTCTGTTTAATCAAGCAAATCCCGCAGCACCGACAAGAGGCGCCGGTTGTCCGCCCGTCGCTTTACCGCCACCCGGATATATGCGTCAGCCAGTCCCGCATAATTGCTGCAGTCGCGGATTAATATGCCCCGGCGGGCCGTGGCGTCGGCCAAAGTCACCGCATTGAAGCGCCGGTGGGTAAGCCGCATAAACAGGAAATTAGCAACCGGCCGATATGGACTAAGACCGGATATCGTCCGTAGTTCCTGATACAGAAACTGATTCTCTTCCTGGATCAGGCGAATTGTTTCCCTGCTGTATTGTTTATCCCCCAGGGCGGCGACGGCCGCGCTTTGGGCCAAGCTGTTTACATTCCACGGATCTTTGGCTGCTTCCAGTAATCTGCCTAAAAAAGCCGGCATAACGCCAAAACCCAGGCGTAAGCCCGGCATAGCAAAAAACTTCGTTAAGGAGTGAATAATAACCAAATTATCATAACGGGAAACTAGCTGCCGGCAGGTAATTCGCCCGGCATCCGGGAGAAAATCGATGAAAGATTCATCCAGGACCACCGGGACGGACAATCGCGCCGCGGCGGCAATAATGGGTTCCAGTGCTTCCCGGGACAGGAGATTGCCCACCGGATTATGGGGATTACATAAAAAACACATGTCCACCCCCCGCAGCAAATCAATAAACTCCGGCACATCGAGGCGGAATTCATCGGCTTCCCGCAGGGGAAAATACACAACTTCCCCGTCAATAGCGCGGACGGACCGCGCATATTCCGAAAAAGCGGGCGCAGGAAGCAAAACACGGCGAGGACGTAGTTTATGTACAAGCAGGTAAATTAATTCCACTGCTCCGTTACCCATGACTATCTGCTCGCAGGGCAAAGCATAATGGGCCGCAATAGCCTGTTTGCACTCAATTGCCTCCGGGTCCGGATAATTTACAATCTGCTCAAGCCTTTGCAAAATGGACTTTCTTACGGATTCCGCCAAACCAAGGGGATTGATATTGGCACTGAAATCGAGCCATCCGTCTGCGGGCATACCATAATCTTCGCTGGCCTTGCGCAAATTCCCCCCGTGTTCCGCTAACCGTCCATCCGGTTTTTCCCTCATAACGTCCGCTCCTTATTTGAAATAACTTCCCATCCCCCGCCAATGAGTCTCGCTTGCCGCACAAACTTTCCCTGCCCGAAACACTGACAGATTTGTGTAATCAATCCGGGTCTGTCTACCGGGGAATACGGGTCAAGCAGCACCCCGGATACCGTTCCGCTATGCGCCACATTGACTCCCAGCGCCCCGGACTGCCACGCGAGATGAAGGACCTCCTCCAAACGCGCCTTGGCCAGGATGGCTTGATTAGCCAGCGCGCTCAGGGTCGCCGCTTTGCCCACCAGGGCCGGGTCCCCCGCGCGGATGCCTTCCCTGACAAGGGCGACCGCTTCTTTTATAATGTGTTCTTTTTTAATATTTTGTTCCGCCAGGTCCGTTCTTGCGTTAAAGGCCAGCGTATCAACCTCCCCGCCCAGATCAAAAATCAGTACTTCCAGATCCGGCGGCCGGCCGAGAAATTCACAGATCCGGCCGCATCGATGGTCAAACATATTAATTCCCGGAAAAAAGACGGCATCGGTCGGTTCAATGGAAAGGGCTATGTCCGCGACCTGCCGGGGAGAAAGCTCCGCGCCCAAACAGGCCGCAGCAGCCAGACAGGCAGCGCCGATATCGGCGCTGCTGCTGGCCATGCCCTTGCCGACAGGCAATAAGGACCTGACACTGATATGATAAGCACGGGCGGCGGTTTGAAAATGCCGGAGCGTACGGTCCACCGCCAAGTGCGCCTTGGCGTGCTGCGGTTCCGCCTGTCCCAAAGAGTCATGCCTGCCAAAGGATACCGTTACTTCACTATAACAATTGATCGGACAGGTGATGAGAAAGTTTTGACCGTTTAGCGTACCTTGCACCAATTCACCACAAGAGCCGGGGACCCGTACTGTAGCCTGTTTCATCGCCTCACCTCAAATTAACATACGTCCAAACGCTGCCGGCCCGCACCCAGGCCATCCTCCGCCACGGCCACCGCCGCTTCGCCAAAGGTTTTCATGTCGTTAAGCACCTGTAAGGCGGCGTCGATTAAGATGATGCCCAAAGCTGCACCGGTGCCTTCACCTAACCGCATGTCCATATGTAAATAAGCAGGCAGACCGATCAGTTCCAGCGCCCTGCGCTGGGCCGGTTCCCGGGAATAATGGGAACCGATCAGATATTCCCGGGCCGGCGGCGCAAGCTTCACGGCAATCAGAGCCGCCGCCCCGGCCACGATGCCGTCAATCACCACCGCGGCCCGGCCCGCCGCCGCTCCCAGAATAACGCCGGTTAAGCCGGCAATTTCCAGGCCGCCGATTTTCGCCAGCACATCCAGGGGTTCCGCCGCGCAAGGCTTATTAACGGCCAGCGCCTGTTGGATAACGGCAATTTTATGCTTAAGAATCCCGTCGGAAATCCCCGTACCCCGTCCGGCAAGTTTAGCCGGTTCTCCCCCGTCATACAGAGTGACGATGGCCGAACTCGGCGTCGTGTTGCCAATCCCCATGTCGCCCAGGCCGATGATCTTACAGCCTTTATCAATCTGCTCCGCGGCCACCCGTATGCCGGTTTCCACGGCCTTTTGCATTTCCCTGTGGGTCATAGCCGGTCCCAGCGTGATGTTTTTCGTGCCCCAGGCAATTTTCGCCCGGCGAATCTCCGGCAAATCGGACAAATCACCCGCCACGCCAACATCTACCGCCACGAGTTCCGCGTGGACATGCCGGGCCAGGACATTGATCGCCGCTCCCCCCCGCGCAATATTCCGCAGCATTTGCCGTGTAACCTCCGGGGGATAGGCGCTGACACCCTCATGGGCGACGCCATGGTCCGCGGCCATCAGGATAATGCTTTTCCCTAAATTTTTCGGTTTGGGCGAACGGGTAATACCGGCCATCTTTCGGGCCAGATTTTCCAAACCATGTAAACTCCCCAGGGGCTTGGTAAGATTGTCCAAACGGAGCTGACAGGCTTCCATGGCCGCCGTATCCAAAGGTTCAATGGCGGAAATTATTTTCGCAAACATGTTAAATCCTCCCTTAGAGCAGCAAGGGCCACATCCACATTGAAGCAAGGTAGAAAACCAGCATCGCCACGACCTGCGCCAGTTCCGTCACCGCTCCATACACATCACCGGTTAGGCCGCCGAGTTTCATACTTACCCGGCGGCAAAACAGGCAGGCATAAGCACCCACCACGCAAAACACAACCGCCCCGGGCCAACCAAGCATCGCCGCGGCAGCCGCGGCCAAGAACGTTGCCACATAGAGCGCGCTCCGGCCGGAAAATTCCCGGAAGCATTTGCCCATCCCCGCCGGACGGGCGTAAGGAAATTGCGTAATCCCGATCACCATCGCCCAGCGTCCCAATACAGGCATCACGCCTAAGGCAGGAATCAGCAATTCTTGAGGAAACTCATAATAAATGCTGAATTTGACAAGATACAGCAGCCCCAGTGCCGTTACACTATGGGCCCCGACCCGGCTGTCCCGCATTATTTCCAGCATGCGGGCCGGTTCCCGCCCTGAATATAAGCCATCCATCGTGTCCATGAAACCATCCAGGTGGATGCCGCCGGTAAGATACACTTCCAGCATTAAGATAAACGCCGCTGTAAGCAACGGAGGAAAAAACAGATTGAAAACGTAATCGCCGGCCATCAGAATAATCCCGATGATCGCCCCGTAAAGGGGAAAATACTTTACGCTTCCGCCGAAATCCTCCTCTGTCCAGTTCGTCTTCCTGACAATGCGTATGCGGGTGAGAAATTGCAAACCCGCCCAAAAACTGTTCATATCATCATTCCTCCGCAGACTTTGTCACATTGGCGTCTTCAAAGGTCGCCATTTCGTGGAGCAGCTTAATGGCCGCGTCCAGGAAATTCGCAACCAGGGAGGCGCCGACGGCCTCCCCCAGCCGCAAGCCCAGATCGATACAGGGGTGTAGACCAAGCACCTGGATCATGCCACGATGCCCCTCTTCCGCCGAGATATGTGAGCCAAGTAAATATTGGCCGCACCCGGGCTGCAGAGCCTGCGCCACCATGGCGGCGGCACCCGCATTAAAACCGTCCACCACCACCATGCTTCTCATGGCCGCCGCACCCAGCATTACCCCCGCTAAACCACCAAGTTCAAAACCGCCGACTTTCGCTAAAACATCGAGCCCGTCCCGCGGGTCGGGTTTATTCATCTGCAGCGCGGTCCGTACGGCATCCCTTTTCCTGCTGAGCCGCTGGTCGGAAATTCCCGTACCCCGTCCCGTCACTTCTTCCGCGGTCATGCCGGTGAAAGCAGCCAATATGGCGGCACTGGCCGTCGTGTTGCCAATTCCCATTTCCCCCACTGTAAAAAGTCTGTAGCCCTTTTTTACTTGCGCACGGACAAGGGCAATACCCGTTTCCAGCGCAGAAACGGCCTGCGCCCGCGTCATGGCCGGTCCTTTGGTAAAATCCTGCGTGCCGGGCGCTATTTTGCGCTGCAGCAGTCCCGGAATGGTCGAAGAATCTCCGGCGACACCCATATCAACCACCACCAGATCCGCGCCGCAATGGTCGGCTAAAACATTGGCCGCCGCCCCTTTACTGAGCAGATAATTCCGGAGCATTTGCATGGTGGTTTCCCTTGGATAGGCACTGATTCCCAACCGGGCCACTCCATGGTCGGCCGCCGTCAGGACCATGCATTTCCGGGGAATTTCCGGTTTCTCCCGGCCGGTAATGCCGGCGAATTGTATCACCATCTCCTCCAGACAGCCTAGACTGCCGGCCGGTTTTGTAAGACTGTCCAACCGGGACCGGACCTTGTCCATCACCCTTGCATCCAACGGCTTGATTTCTGCCAATGTTTCCTTAAGCAACTCCATTTCTACCTCCAATTATTAGGGCGTGTCTGAGAACTAACGGAATGTTCCATGGCGAGTGATTTTTGTGCCAGACGAGGCAACATTTTGCAGGAATAGTGGACCCTATTTCAAAAAATGTTAACGAAGTATGGCGCAAAAAGCACCGTAAGGGAGTGTTTCGGTAGTTTTTAGACACGCCCTAGTGTGATCGAAACACCTGCAGGAAAATCAGGGCCACCAGTGTAAACAAGCCGGCGGTGACATACATCAGCGTCACCGTTTTTTTTATCTGCCACGGGTCTAAAGTATGCGCCGGACGGCCCATATATGCCCGGAATGACGGGACCCCCCGGTAATAATTTGTTCCCCCCAGCCGAATACCCAGGGCCCCTGCGACCCCCGCCTCCGGAATACCGCTATTGGGACTGGGGTGACCGGGAGCATCCCGCCACATGGCCAGTAAGGCCCCCCTGACATCCAGTTTTAACAACACCGCCGCCGTTAGCAACAGAGCCCCTGTCAGACGGGCCGGGACAAAGTTGGCCGCGTCATCCAATCTGGCCGCCGCCCACCCGAAAAAAAGGTATTTCTCGTTTTTATAACCCAACATAGCATCAAGCGTATTTACCGCCCGGTACGCCATGGCCAACGGTACCCCGCCCAGCAAGGCGTAAAAGAGAGGGGAAATGACCCCGTCCACCATATTCTCCGCCACCGTTTCCACCGTGCCCCGGACAATTTCCCCCTTTTCCAGGCGCTCCGTATCCCGCCCCACAATCCAGGCTAATTTTTCCCGGGCGCGGAGGATATTTCCGTTCATTAACAACCGGTAAATTTCCAGGCCGGCCCCGGCCAAACTCCTGGGAGCGATGGTGCTGGCCAAAAGCAGCGCAGCCGTAAAAGCACCGGCCAGGGGATGAATTCTGTAAACGGCCAACAACAGCAGACTTGTGAGCCCATAGCAGGTTATCACCACGGCAAGGACCAGGATGGCCCCGCTCCAGCGCTGGCCTGCCGGCGAGCGCTGCGGTTTTAAAAGCCAGCGCTCCCCACAGGCAATATAACGACCGATCAGCCTTACCGGATGCCAGGACACGGGGGGGTCACCGACGAGTAGGTCGCAAAGCAGCGCAGCCAGCAAGATACCGGCGGTCATCCGTTTATCCCCCCGGGTGTCAGTTCCATGAGTGCATAAAGCCTAGGTAAATCTATATTTTGGCGTACCGTCGCCGCCAGCTTGTCATAGCTATCCTCTTTTTGCCGGCGCGTGGACGGCCCGCTTGCCGGCAACACCCGCCACCCCTTATGAACCCGCAGCTGATTCAAAATGCCGCGCCGGAAAAGATCGTTTTCAAATATACCATGGATATATGTGCCCATCACCAGTCCGTCGGCCCGCATGACGCCGTCCTGTATGTCGACGGGCAGGCGGGAACGCCGGGTGATGTGGAAGGGATGCGCCACCTCGTCAAGAAAATCAGTATGTCCCGTATGTATTTCATAGCCGGTCAGTTGACCCGTTATTATTGATTCCCCAAACAACCCGCAGCCGGCACTGTCCGCTTCAATCTGGTGCGTGGTTTTCTCCCGGGCAAAAGTTGTACTTGTAGGTAACAAACCAAGTCCGTCGATGCGGTCTTGGTCCGTCTCCGTATGATACGGATCATGGATCTCCTTGCCGAGCATCTGGTACCCGCCGCAAATACCGATCACGGGCATACCCGCCTTTACCAAATCAATAATTTCCCGCGCGTAGCCCTGTTCCTTGATATACAGCAAATCCTCAATGGTGTTTTTACTGCCGGCCAGCAGCAGCAGATCCGGCCGGCCGATTTCCTCGCCTGTATTGACATAGCGGAGAAAAACATCGGGCTCGTCTTCCAACGGATCAAAATCGGTGAAATTGGCAATCTTCGGTGTGCGCAGAACGGCTATTTCCAACAAATCTTCCCGCTCCCCCCGCTGGAGTTTGGCATCCAGCGAAACCGAATCCTCCTCCGCAATACGCAGTCCCTGAAAATACGGTATCACCCCGATTACGGGTTTTCCTGTTCTTTGTTCCAAAAACTCAAGCCCGGGTTTTAACAGGGCCATGTCTCCCCGGAATTTATTGATGATAATCCCTGCGACCATGTCCCGTTCTGCCGGCTCCAGCAACTCCAGGGTGCCCACCACGGCTGCCAAAGCGCCCCCTCTGTCAATATCGGCCACCAGCAATACCGGTGAGGGCGCCATCCGGGCGATACGCATATTGACGATATCCGTTTTCTTCAGATTTACTTCTGCGGGACTGCCCGCGCCTTCAATAACAATAATTTCATGGCCGGCGTGCAGTTTCTCCAGACATTGTTCTATCACGTTCAAGGCCGTGGGCGCGAACTGCTCATGATATTCCTTCGCCGTTAAGGTAGCCACCGGCCGCCCCATCAGAATAACTTGCGAACGGGCGTTGCCCACCGGTTTTAACAACACAGGGTTCATCTCCACCGCGGGCGGCAGACCGGCCGCTTCCGCCTGAGCCACCTGTGCCCGCCCCATCTCTTCCCCGCTGGGAGTTACATAAGAATTCAAAGCCATGTTTTGCGCTTTAAAGGGAACCGCCGCGAAACCGTCCTGCCGAAAAATTCTGCACAGGGCGGCGGTCAGTACGCTTTTGCCCACATGTGAACTTGTCCCCTGCAGCATTATTGCTTTCGCCATCCTAAATCCTCCGTCAATGCTTTAATGATTTCAGCCGCAATGGTAAACCGCTTACCAGCATATAGACATCGTCGGCCGCGGCGGCCAGCCGTTGGTTGGCTAATCCTGCAACATCGCGAAATAGCCGGCTGAGAACATTGTCAGGCACAATGCCCCAGCCTACCTCATTGGTAACCACCAGGACACAGGCCGGTACAGACTTAGCAGCGCTCACCAGCTCTTCCACCGCCGTCCACACCCTCTCCCGCTGCTTCCTTTGCTTGTCGCCCGCCGCATCATCAGGGGGTGTTTCCCGCAGCAAATGGTTGGTGACAAATAAGGTTAAACAATCCAGTAAAACAACCGGCGTGACCCGTCCCGCTTCCCTGAGCCGCTCGGCCGCATCAAAGGGCGCCTCCACCGTTATCCATTGTTCCGGTCGCCGCGCTCTGTGCAAACTGACCCGTTCCTGCATTTCCGTATCATATATTTGTGCGGTGGCAATATAGGTAACAGGCTGGCCAAACTGATTGGCCAGTTCTTCGGCGAACCTGCTTTTCCCACTGCGCGCACCACCTGTCACAAGAATTAATTTATTTTCCGTCATTGCCGCCTCCGTACCGTCATTTTTCGCCAGGACTGAACAGTTCCTTGCCATCCTTGTATTCACGGCATTTTGCCACAAAATGCCGGGCGATTGCGGGCTTGCCGCTGAAATGGCAATGGAGATAGGATGCCAACAGCTTACCTTGGCAATAGCCACCGGGATAGGTGCTGCCGTCCCGGTGCCTTTTAAAGGAAAAGGCCCAATTGAAGGCTGCGTTGTCTGCCTGCATGGTGGAAAAATGAAATTCGTGGCCTTTTATCACGCCCCCGCGGGTACACAACACGTTGTCCTGTAAGGCCTCGGCTTCCACGTAACCTACCATCACCCGTTTTTTTTGCATCTGGCAGACCGCCGGCACCAACCCGGTGAGAGCATGTTTCCGGCCGGCAAAATCCGCGACTTCCCGGCATAAATACATCAAACCTCCACACTCCGCATATATCGGCATCCCCGACCTGTGCGCCCGTCGGATGCTATCCTGCATGGGCTCATTTGCCGACAGTTCAGCCAGAAACATCTCGGGAAAACCGCCGCCGAAAATTAGCCCGTCCACATCAGGGATCGCTGTTTGGCGCAGCGGACTGAAATATACCGGTTCAGCCCCCTGGGCTGCCAAAGTATCCAGACTGTCCTGGTAATAAAAGGAGAAAGCCTCATCCCTGGCAATGCCGATTTTCACGCAGTACGCCTGTTTTTCCGACCGCAGGGGCCCTGCCTGCAAGGGCGTCGCTTTTTCCGCAATGCGCCTGACTCTTGTTAAATCAACGCTCCGCTCCATCCCCTCCGCCAGGACTTCTTGCCAATGCCTGTCCCCGTTTTCTTCCACCGGCACCAGACCAAGGTGACGTTCCGGCAAAGCCAGTGTTTCCTGATTTGACAGGCAGCCGATGACCGGAATACCTACTTTGCTTTCGATAGTGTCTTTCACCATGCGATAATGGCGCTCACTGCCCGCATGGTTTAATATCACACCGGCAATGTATACCGCTTGGTCATAATGGACAAAGCCGTACACCAGGGCGGCGGCACTGTCCGCCATGGATCTGATATCCACAACTAATATTACCGGCGCCTTCAGCTGCTTCGCCAAATTGGCCGTACTGCCCACGCCCCCGGCCCCTCCGTCGAACAGGCCCATAACACCTTCGATGATCGCTATATCCGCGGTTGCCGCAGCCTGCACAAAGGTCCGGACCAACACCCCGGGGGGCAGCATGAAGGCGTCAAGGTTCCGGGAGGGCCGCCCGGTAACTAAAGTGTGGTAGCCCGGGTCGATATAATCCGGACCCGTCTTAAAACCCTGTACCTTCAGGCCGCGCGCGGTCAATGCCGCCATAATTCCGGTGGTGATCGTCGTTTTGCCCACGCCGCTGTGGGTACCGGCGATAATTAAGCGGGGTATGTGAATCATTGGGTTGCCTCCTTAAAAACCGCGAACAGCGAACAGGGAACTTGAGAACCGAAAATATTTGATTTGAACCACTAATCCCGAAATACTCATTTTTAGCTATCGCAACTCTTCCTGTTTAGCGCTTGCCGTTTAATGTAGCTTTATTTTCGCCCCGTTCGCTGTTCCCTGTTCGCTGCTCTTCTAATACTCTATCCCCCGCCGGCTTGGGATGCCTTTGGCAAAGGGATGTTTTATCAGCCTGTTTTCCGAAACAAAGTCTGCGGCATCCGTAAGTTCCTGCGGCATGTTGCGCCCGGTGAGCACGACAGCCAATGAGGCAGGTTTATTACGGAGAAAGACCAGTACATCCTCGACCGGCAACAGGCCCCGGCAGATGGCATGGCTTATCTCATCAAGCACCAACAGGTGATACGCGCCCTCCCCCGCCAGCCTCACCGCATAGGCCAACGCCCGGGGGGCAAACCGATGCCGGGGATCTCTGTTTTCCCGAAAACACTGTCCGCATTTTTGGCAAGCCATCTCTCCTGTTCTGATTAAACCGCTAAAGGGGCACCCCCAGCCAAATTGCGCGAAATGCCAACGCTTACCAAACCGGGCCGTGCTAAACAGCTCGCCGGTGTAACTGCTGCCTTTGAGAAACTGAATAAACGCAACCGCCCGACCCTGCCCCAGAGCCGTTAAGCATAAACCCAGGGCGGCCGTGGTTTTCCCCTTGCCGTCGCCGGTATAAACGTAAACAAGTCCTTTATCTTCCAAGGCCATCACCCCGTACTTCGTTCCCCTATTCCCTGTTCCCTATTCCCTATT
>DHRA01000001.1:48323-65295 GCA_002411145.1 Firmicutes bacterium UBA5324
TTCCCTATTCCCTATTTTAAACCATATTCAACAACGCATTGCAGATCGCCGCCGCCACGGTACTGCCGCCCTTATGACCCCGCACCGTGATCAAAGGTACGGGGCTCCGGGCCAGCAAAGCCTCTTTCGACTCGGCCGCGCCGACAAAACCCACCGGGACGCCGATAATCAATGCCGGACGAAGACCTTCCCGCTCCATTAAGCTTAGTACTTCCCAAAGGGCGGTGGGCGCATTACCAATGGCGATGATTTGTCCATCCATGCCGCGTCCGAATTTGCGCATGGCCACCATGGCCCGCGTGATACCGAGGCTTTTAGCCTCGTCCCTCACCGTCTCACTGTCAATCTGGCAGAACAGCCTTCCGCCGCAGCGGGCCATTTTACCGGCATTTATGCCGACCCTGGCCATATGCACATCGGTGTATATATCCCTTCCTTTGCGCAGCGCTTCCACGCCCGCGGTTATGGCGGCGGGAGAAGCAACAATATGACGGGCGTAATCGGGATCACCGGTGGCGTGAATGATCCGTTCATATACCTTTATCTGCTCCGCCGTCAACCGCATGGGTGCTAAATACGGCGCGATGATCTGCATGCTTTTCTCTTCTATTCCCTGTGGATCGGTCATATACCCGTGCGTCATTTTCTTACCTCCGGTTTTCCTGCAGCGCGGTGCTGACTTTCAGTTTAAGCTCTTCATAGCTTCGCACCACATGCGGATAGTTTGCCGGCGGGCGGTTTACCAGCACTACCGGTATGCCCAGGCTGCGGGCCGCCGCCAGTTTTTCCGGGGTACCGCCTGCGGCCCCTCCGTCCTTCGTTACGATTACTTCCGCGCCATAGGCGGTAAACAGTATCCGGTTCATTTCCTCCGTAAAGGGGCCTTGCATGGCAATGATATCCCGGGGAGTCAGCCCAAGCGAACGGCAGTGGGATACGGCCTCCGGTTCCGGCAGTATCCGGGCAATTATGCGCTTACCTTGCATCCCTTTGTGCAGGAGAAAGTCCTCCAGGTGCCGGCTGCCGACCGTCAAAAAAATTACCTGACCCAGTCCTGCCGACATTTGTACCGCCTCTTCCCAATCGGCTGCCCGGTATAGATCTTGTTCTTGGCCGGCTGCCGCCGCGGGGCGCTCATAGCGGATATACATTACCTTTTTTTGCGCGGCCGCCTCCTGCGCTATTTCAGAAATCTGTGAAGCATAGGGATGGGTGCAGTCCAGTATTACTTTTGCCTTCCTCGTCTCCACCAATTCACCCAGACTCTTGGCCGACAAGCTTCCCGCCTCAACTACAGCCCCGCTTTCCGCCGCCAGCGCAGCACCATATTCACTTACCGCCGTAATTAAAATATCATGGCCCTCACAAAGCAGCCGGTTGGCAATTTTCCGGCCGTCACCCGTACCGCCCAGCAGGATAATCATAATTGGTACCCCCGCGGGGTTATTATCTTGCCGTCCATAACATAGGTTTGCGCATTACCGATAATGACAAGCGAAAACATGTCGATCTGCTGCCGGGTAAACTTGTCCAGATTGGTGACGGTCACCTGTTCATCATGCCTGTGAGCGTTGCGTACAATGCCCACAGGGGTGGACGCCGGTTTATACGCCAGCAGAATCTCCCGCACCTTTTCAATTTGCCAGCCCCGTTTCAGACTCTTCGGGTTATAGAGCGCGATGACAAAATCCCCCTGGGCGGCGCAGTGGATGCGCTGTTCAATTTTGGTCCAGGGTGTGAGTAGATCACTCAGACTGATAACGGCAAAATCGTGCATCAGCGGCGCTCCTAAAGACGCGGCCGCCGCATTGACCGCGCTTATGCCGGGAATCACTTCAAACTCAACTTTTTCCTGTACTTGCATTTTATTAATGAGTTCCAGCACCACCCCGGCCATCCCATAGATTCCCGCGTCGCCGCTGGAGACAACGGCCACCTTGCTTCCCCTCGCCGCCCGGCGCACCGCCTCCGTGCAGCGTTCAACTTCCTGCATCATGCCGGTGCCCACTATCTCCTGGCCGGGGAAAACGAGCTCCCGAATGAGCTCCAGATACACGTTATAACCAATGATGATATCGGATTCTTGCAGTACCCGCTGCGCCCGAAAACTTAGATCGGCAAGATCGCCGGGACCTATGCCCACCACGGACAACCGTCCGTGGCTATGGCCACTGTTATGCCGGCGTAACGCTGTTTCCCCAGAATAAGTTTCCCCTGTCCCGCCGCCAATAATGCCGCCGGTTCGCATACCGCGCCCACTCCAATCTGTTCTTCCACATATTTTGAAACCGGTAGTCTAAAGCGTGCAATAGCCCCGGACAACGCTTCCCGGGGAAATGTTTTTACCGGTACCTTGAGCATTTCTCCCGCCCGTATCAGTCCTTCCTCTTCAGACTTTAGCCAGGCGGTAGCCAACGTTTTTACCGACGACGGCGCCCGCCCGCTCAGGGCACAGGCTTGTTCCACTGCTTCAAGAATGGCGCCGGCCGAAGTACCCCGGCGGCAACCAACCCCGACATGCAGGGTCGGCGGACGTAAGAACAGGCTTGGCGGACTGGCCGGAAACGGAAAAACCCCGTCTGTCATAACTACTGCCGCATGGAAATAGGTTCTTTGGGTGGGATATTCCGCCAAGGGTAATATTTCTATGCCGTCGGCAAAAAGCTCTGCACAGCGCTCCCTTAAAAGAGGTTTCGGCATATCAGTAAAAATACCCAGCTTGCCTCCGTTCACCAGCACCCCGTTAATAAATTTCAGGTTCTGGAAAGGCTCGACGGCTAACCCGAGTTTCCGGGCCATCAACTCCATGGCCGGACGCCCCTGCACATCGGTGGCGGTGGTAATGACCGGCACAGCGCCAATGAGCGCCGCAATTTCCCGGGCCAAGTCGTTGGCGCCTCCCAGGTGCCCGGATAGTAAACTTATGGAAAAACTCCCGCCTTCGTCGAGCGCAACGACCGCCGGGTCCATCGCTTTGTGCCGGATAAAGGGTGAAATCACCCTCACGACAATACCCGCCGCCATGATAAAAACCAGCCCCTCATAGGCGGCAAACAGGTTTTCCACCAACCGCGGCAGGCTTTCAAAGGTGTGTTCCTGCCCTGAACGACTGTATCCTTCTTTAAAGTATAAATCCACCTGCCCGGGATATTGCCCGGATATGCGCCTGGCCAAAGAACGCCCCGCCGCTGTCAGTGCCAGTACTGCAATCTTCATTTTTCCGCCTCACGATAACCATGGGCGAAGGACGGGTCGTATAATTTAGACAAGCTGTAGGTACCGCGCAGGAAATCCCCGACAATGATTAAGGCTGTGCGGTCTATGCCCGCCCCTTGCATCATGGAGCCGATGGTTTCCAGGGTGCCGGCTATAATCTTCTCTTCCGGCCAAGACGCTTTCTGGATTACCGCCGCCGGTGTATCCCCCGTGTAACCGCCTGCCTGTAGTTCCCGCACCACCGCATCCAGCATATGCACACTGAGAAAAATGCACATGGTGGCCCGGTGAACGGCGAGGGCAGCCAGTTTTTCTTTTTCGGGTACGGAAGTCCGTCCCTCCATGCGGGTGATAATCACCGTCTGGGTCACGTCCGGCAAAGTATATTCCCGTTTTAACGCGGCAGCGGCAGCCAGAAAGGAACTTATACCGGGAATGACCTCATAAGCAATCCCCGCATGCGCCAGAGCATCCATTTGCTCTTGAATGGCCCCGAAGAGGGCAGGATCGCCGGTATGTACTCTGGCAACCGTTTTCCCTTCCCGCACCGCCGCCTGCATGATGGTGAGAATTTCTCCCCGTGTCAAGCCCGCGCTGTCATAAATTTGCGCCCCTGCCCCGGCATAGCGCAATATCGCCGGATTAACCAGCGAACCGGCATAAATAACGACATCTGCCTCGCCGATCAGCCGTGCTCCTTTAACGGAGATCAGTTCCGGATCCCCCGGGCCGGCGCCGATGAAATAGATCACCTATAACCACCTTCCTTGCTGTTTAACCAGGATTAGTGACAAGTAATCCGGCTTACTGCCCCGCAGTTTTTCTAGATCATATTCACACTGCTGTCTGGGTGTGGAGCAGTGACTGACCAGCACCGCCTTGTCCTGAACTTTTTCCGCTTCAAGCACATCCAGTATTTCATTGAAATTTGGCGCCACTTTCATCAATACCACATTGGGAAACTGCGCCAATACCTCCGGTAATTTTTGCGGGTTTTCAATGGATGGCACGATGGCTAAGCGCTCTTCCCCCTCGGCCAGGGGAATATTTAAAGCGGCAGCGGTCGCCGCAAAAGAAGTAATTCCCGGCACGGTAGTGATTTCAATTTCCTCATCCAGTGCCTTGATTTTCGCCATGAGGTAGGAATAAGTGCTGTAAAGCATGGCGTCACCGATTGTAATGAAGGCCACATCCAGACCCCGCCGCAGAAAGGCCAAAATTGTCGCCGCGCCTTTTTGCCATTCCTGCTCCAGAATCTCCGCATCTCTCGTCATGGGCATATAGAGCTCGACAATTTCCTTTTCCCCCCGCAGCAACGGCCGCACAATATTGTAAGCCACGCATTCCCTTTCCAGCCGCGACTTGGGCATACAGATAACATCCACTTCATTTAAAATACGATGGGCTTTCAGCGTCAACAATTCAGGATCACCCGGCCCTACGCCCAGGCCAAAAAATTTACCCTTCATCTCTCTTCATCATCCTTTGCTGGCTGTAATCACATATACGGGATTATGGGCACGGAATAAGTGACTACTGCCGGCCGGCTGCACTTTCGTGACGGATAAACACGTATAATCTACATCGTAGTGCGGGACTGTCAGGAAGTAATCCCGGGTCTTACATAAGGTTTCCAGCGTCACTGCATTGACAATCATTTTCCCGCCGGCGGACAGCTTACCGTCGCAGGCGATGAGAATTTCCCCCAGCGCTCCTCCGCTGCCGCCAATAATTATCACATCCGCTGCCGGCAGATCCGCCAGTGCTTGCGGTGCCCTGCCATGCACGACGACAACGTTATTTAAGTTAAACTTCCTGATGTTTTGGTTAATTAAATCAATAGCTTCGCAGTTTCTTTCCACCGCGAAAACCTTTCCCGTGCAGGCCATTAGCGCTGCCTCCGCAGAGATAGAGCCGGTTCCCGCGCCAATATCATAGACAATATGCCCGGGCTGAATTTTCGCTTTGCAAAGCGTCAGCGCCCGTATTTCTTCCTTCGTCATCGGCACGCTGCCGCGGATAAACTCCTGATCAGGAATTCCGGGTACATGAATTTTTTCAGGCATTTCCTAACACCACCATCACGCTGTGGGCAAATCCCTGTTCAGCAGCGGCAGACCGCAAATCAGTCCAGATAACCCGTTCCGCGGGATAAGAAAGATTTTCCGCTAAGAAAACCGGACAATCAGGCCAACCGGCTTGCAGTAATAATCCCGCTATTCTGGCCGGCGTATGTTCCCTATCTGTCAGGAAAGCTACTTTGGCGGGCTTTGTCAGTCGCGGCCGGACACTCTCCCAGTCCCGGCCATGGAGACTTAGGAGGTCGGCGTCCTGCCAGGCGGTTTTTAAGCGGCAAAAGGCGATTTGCAGAGAACTCACCCCGGGAATTACCTCCAAGTCATCCGCTGTCAAATGTTGCCTTAGATAGGGCAGCAGGCTATAAAATCCGGGGTCTCCGGAAACCAGCACCGCCACCGGTACAGTCAACCTGTATTCGTTAACCGCTGTGATTACTTCCTCTAACCGCCCGGTGATCTCTATTTGCACCTGCCCCGGCCGGGCGAAAGTGCGCAAGGCTCGCTTGCTGCCGATTAAAACCTGGGCCGCGCGCATAGCCCGTTCGGCAACAGGCAGGAGATAATCCGGATGCCCGGGACCAATACCAACCACCGTTACTTTAGCTGCCAACCTTCCTCACCCCCGATCTCCCGTGCGTTTTGATCCAGACCGATGATCTCTCCCTGCAGCGAAATCATTACTGTGCCAATGCGGGCACGGTGATGCACAAATTGCTCCGCCCGTTGGCTGGCCCGCCCGGCCAGCCGTTGAAAAACGCCCCTTAAGCCCGCGGCTTCCAGGATAGGTACGGCGGCCTCCGTAGTCACGCAGGCCAGAAGCGTCTCGACCACCTGGGCTGAAGCCCCCATTGCCGCCGCATGGGCCGCGATGATTTCCATGCGGCCGTCCGCCATGCGCGAGTGGGTATGAAAAATCCCCCCCGCTACTTTCACGATTTTACCGCTATGTCCGAATATAAGAATTTTTCTTACGCCCCGCCGGGCTGCTTCATTAAGCATGAAACCGATAAAGTTGCTAGTTAAGACGACGGCGGCGGCAGGGATTTCATAGCGGCCGGCTATCCGTTGACCGATTTTCCCCGGCGTAAAAACCAATGTTTCCCGCCCGGTGGCCAGAGCTACGTCTATTTGCGGAAGCAACGCATATTTAAAGGCTTCCTCCGACATTGGTTCCACAAAACCGGTGGTACCCAGGATAGAAATTCCCCCACAGATACCTAACGCGGAATTCAAGGTACGGGCCGCCAGTTTTTCGCCCTGCGGGACACGAATGACAACTTTAACCCCCCGTCCCGCCGGCAAACATGCCTCCAGGGCTTGACGAATCATGGCCCGGGGAACCGGATTTATCGCCGCCTCTCCCACTGCCACCTGCAAACCCGGTTTTGTGACCCGGCCCACGCCCTCACCGCCTTCAATTTCGACGCCCCCGCCGCCGGACCAGCTTACGTCGGCAATAATCCTCACGCCATGGGTGATATCAGGATCATCACCGGCCTGCTTAACCACGCCGCAGCTTGCCCCGTAAGGGCCGACCCGGCATTCGGCCACCGGGAGATGAAGATTTAAACCTGCGGGGGTGTTAATTTCAACCGACTTGAGCGGCGTCTGCTGTATAAGCGCAATAAGGGCGGCCTTCGCCGCTGCCGCGGCACATGTCCCGGTCGTTAACCCCCGCCGCCATTTTTTTCCTTCAATTTCCACGTACCAAGCAGAATCGTTCATATAAAATCAAAAAACCTCCCACCCTACAGGCAGGAGATGGCAATTGACAAACAATGAGGTGAGTCCACCCTTGTGTCATCAACTACTCACCTCCCTATCACTCGTAGGTCCAATCGGTGGTGTCGGATTAGGCTGGTCTCCTGACTCAGGATCATCATCTTTTCCGCGTCTTCCCGGGCCTTTACGCCCAGTGACAAAATGCGGCTAATTCCCCTATACAGTGGCGGGACCGCGCCGGTTTTGCACCGGCTTCCCAATTAAGCTTGCGCACCCAATCCCCGGATATTCAGATATTTAGTATTCAGGTTCTACTCATCACGGTAAAATCCTTTATTCCCTAAGATTTATTTTTTGCCGCGTCTGTGAAGGGATATAAAGCATAATAACCGCTGTTATATATTGCAGATCACGTACACAGTTGTTAAAATGAAGCCATATTAGTATGTTCCAAAATTCAGGTCATCAGTCAAAAGGGGAACGGCCGGTTAAAAATCCCGCCGGCCGAATTTTGACTCTTTACCCTTATCGGGAGGTTGCCCATATGAAACCAGCTTTAACCTTCATTGGCGCAGGCAGAGTTGGTACTTCCCTCGCCATTTTATTCAAGAAAGCCGGCTACCCTGTTTTGGGTATTGCCAGCCGTACGGCAAGCTCCGCCGAACAGGCCGGCGCTCTTGCCGGTGTTCCGGTCCTCACTGCGGAAGAGGCCTGCCGCAAAACCGATATTTTATTCATCACCACCTCCGACCGGGAAATTCCCCGCGTGGTCGCACAACTTAGCTCTGACCGGTGTTTTAACCGCGGACAAATTATCGTCCATACGAGCGGCGCGCATTCCTCCGCCCTTTTAGCACCCGCGCACGCATTCGGCTGCCGTCTCCTTTCTTTTCATCCTTTGCAGTCTTTTTCTCCCCCTTCCCTCGCCCTTGTAAATTTACGCGGCACTGTTTTTACCCTGGAGGGTGATGCGACGGTAATGGATATAGCCCGCCAACTGGTTAGAGACCTCCGGGGCGAACCGGTTATCATTCAGGCGGAACAGAAAGTACTCTATCATGCCGGCGCCTGTGTGGCCTCCAACTATGTGGTGGCCGTTTTCCATCTTGCAATATCCCTCTTGCAAGCCGCCGGCTTTTCACCGGAAACGGCCCGCAGGGCATTGCTTCCTCTGCTCACGGGCACCACGGCCAATTTGCAAAAAACCCTGCCCGCGCAAGCTTTAACCGGTCCCATTGCCCGTGGCGATATTTCCACCCTTTCCGCCCACTTTTCAAGTCTAAATGCGCAGTGCCCGGAATTTCTCGCTGTATATCACCAATTAGCGCTCTATACCATCCAGGTAGCCGGTGAAAAAGGCACCCTGGATGCTGAACAGTTGGAGAAGTTAAAAGAACTTTGTTCACCTCTTTCAGCGGATCAGACCTTATAAATGGAAGATTATTTTTCCTTCCGCCGCCATATATATGTACCATTAATAATGAAAAGCGAGTGGTACGTGTGATGATGGTCCGGATAACCAAGCGCCGCTTATTTCAGTGCATGCTGCCGGTTTTTCTTCTCTGCGGTTTATATGGAGCATATACCGTCATGTCCGGCAATCCGCTGGCCGGGAAAGTGATCCTCATCGATGCCGGTCACGGTGGTATTGATCCCGGAGGAAATCGTCCGGGCATCCAGGAAAAGGACGTTAATTTAGCCGTCGCCTTAAAACTAAAGGAAGTACTGAACAACTACGGTGCCAAAGTAGTATTGACACGGGAAGCTGATCAGGATTTAAGCAGTGAATGTAATAACGAAAAAATTATTGGCCGCTACCGGCGCGATTTGGCGGCCAGGCTGGAAATGGCCGAAGAGTCGGATACTGATCTGTTTATCAGCATTCATGCAAATACAAATTCCAATGCCCGGCGCCGCGGGGCGGAAACCTTCTATGACCGAAAGTCGGATCGCGGCAAAGCCTTAGCCTCGGCCATCCAAACAGAATTATCGAAGGTCACTCCGGCCGCCGCCCAGGCAGCGCCGGCAAATTATTTCTTATTGCGCCGTAACAAAATTCCCGCCACCCTGTTGGAAATAGGCTATATCACGAATCCCGAGGATAAACGGCTGCTGCAGTCCGCCGAGCACCAGCAAAAGCTTGCCGAGGCCATTGCCCGGGGCATCAGCAATTACTACCAGGGGCTGCTGCTCCCGCAGTAATCCCAGCTAAAAAGGGGGTTTTCCCGTGCCAACTTTAACAAATTGGACAAGTCTCTTCCCAAAGGTTAATCACGGCAGTAAACTCTTTGCCGCATATGAACCCAGAGCAAAGGGTGTTCTGGCCGAAGTGACCCGGGTTGGGAACGGTAAAAGGGCTGTGGCAGCAATCATACAGCTGCTCACTGCCGCCCAGGCCCGTACGGTAGTCTGCGTGCCTGAAACAAAGTCCGGGGCACTTGGACTTATTGCCGCCCTCGAATCCGCCGGCTTCACCGTTTACAGCCGGCCGGAGGATGTGGCCAGATACGCCCAAACAGCCGACGCGGGCATCACGGAAATGGAGTTCGCCATCGCCGAAACGGGCAGTTGTGTACAAAACGACGACCGCGTGGAAAAACGACTTTGTTCTGCGCTCCCCCCGCTGCATATCGGGCTGCTCATGACGGAACATATTTTAGAAACAATACCCGATGCCTTTAGGATATTTTCCAGGGTTTTCGATGCCGGCTACATCAGTATTATCACCGGCCCCAGCCGTACCGCCGATATTGAACGGGTTCTTACCATCGGCATGCACGGTCCGGCCCGCATGATTCCCGTATTTATCGACTCCTTGGGAGGTAACGCCGATGGTAAATTCTGAACTGAAACGTGAAATAGCGGAAAAATTGCAGGATACCGTTTTACAAAACGCCTTAGGACGTTTCGCCGCAGCCTACCCCGCCGCCCGGGCCCTCGCCTATGCCAATATTGACTGTGAAGCCACCCGTGATGCCATTAGCGAGATAAAATCCCGGGCCGTAGAAAACATCCGCGCTTTGGCCGACCAATTTACGGCTGAAGCCGGAAAACGCGGCAGCCATGTTTTCCGGGCAGCAAATGGCGCCGCAGCCCAAAAGTATATCATTGATCTGCTGACTGCGAAAGGTCTCCGGCGAGTCATTAAATCCAAATCCATGGTTTCGGAAGAAATCCACTTGAATGACGCCCTGACGCAGGCCGGTTTTCAGGTACAGGAAACAGACCTTGGGGAGTGGATCATCTCTCTGGCGGGACATCGCCCCTCCCATATGGTGATGCCGGCCATTCATCTGGACCGCAGGCAAATCCGCAACTATTTTACCAAGGAACTGAACAAAGATATCCCCCTCGATATTGCGGTGATGGTCCAGGAAGCCCGCCAAGCGCTGCGGCAGGCTTTCATCAGGGCCGACGCAGGCATTTCCGGCGCTAATTTTGGTATTGCGGAAAACGGAGCCATCGGCTTAGTCACCAATGAAGGAAACGGCCGTCTGACCACCACCCTGCCTCGCCTGCATATTGTCCTGATCGGCTATGACAAACTACTGGCAAAACTGGAAGATGCGGCTCCCATAATAAGAGCGCTCCCCCGTAGTGCCACCGGCCAGTTGCTCACCAGTTACTGTACAATGATCTCCGGCCCCACCCTGGTGCCTTATGAGGAGAATGGCGAATTTAAATTAGTCGAAAAGGAAATCCATTATATATTGCTCGACAATGGCCGTTTAAACATCGCCGATGATCCTAAGTTTAAACAAATTTACCAATGTATTCGCTGCGCCTCTTGCCTGAACGTTTGTCCGGTCTATCACCTGGTGGGCGGGCATGTGTATGGACACGTTTACGCTGGCGGCATCGGCGTTATCCTCACTGCGTTCTTGAACGAACAAAAAGAAGCGGCGACCGCCCAAAAAATCCAGGAATTATGTCTAAGCTGTGGCTGCTGCAAAGAAATATGCCCCGGTAAAATTGATATTCCCGGTCTGATTGGAGAAATGCGCGAGCGCTTTGTGCAAAAGGAAGGCCTCCCCTTCACCCTGGGTATTATCTTCCGCCAGGTAATGGCAAACCGCACGCTCTTCCATGCGCTGCTTCGTCTTGCTTACTTTGCCCAGACACCGGTGAAATCCGGAAAATTCATCCGGCATTTGCCTTTTTTCCTCTCTGATATGGTTAAGGAGCGCAGTCTGCCGGCCATTGCGGCCAAACCATTCCGTGACTTGATCGGGGAAATCCCGGAAAAACCGGAAAAACCCCGGGCCCGGGCAGCCTTCTTCAGCGGATGTTCCATCGATTTTGTCTACCCGGAAGTTGGCCGATCTGTTTTGAAAGTATTGCAAGACCTGGACATAGCGCTTGTGTTCCCTCAGGCGCAAACCTGCTGCGGCGCCCCCGTTGCCGACGCCGGCGACAGGGAAACGCTTCTCAATTTGGCCAGGCAGAACATTATCGCTTTTGAACAGTTAAACGTAGACTTTATTATCGCCGCCTGTCCGGCCTGTACGGAATATCTGGGACACAAATATAAGGAGCTTTTCACCGATGATCCGGCCTGGACAGCCCGGGCAGAAGCTTTTACCCACAAAATTCGAGAGTTCACGCAAGTTGTCGCCGGGTATTATGCACAATTAGAAATGTTACCTCCTCCCTCCGCCGATCATGACGGAATAAAAGTTACCTACCACGACTCTTGCCACATGAAGCGTGCCCTGGGAATTTCGTCGGAACCCCGTGCATTGTTGCAAGCTGCGGAAGGATATACCTATGTGGAAATGAAAAACGCCGACACCTGCTGCGGTATGTCCGGTGCCTTCGGAGTTAAATTTCCCGAGCTGTCCGGCCAACTTGCACAGAAAAAATTCGCCAGCATCGAAGCCAGCGGAGCCGCTGTGGTCGCCGTCAGTTGTCCCGCCTGCTTAATGCAAATCCGCGGCATGCTCGATAAAAAAGCCCCCCATATCAAGGTCAAGCACCTGGCGGAAATTCTCGCGGGGAGGTAAAAGTCCAACCGCCAAGATTTACATGTTCCTTGTGTCACCACAAAGGATGAAAATAAATTTACGGGATAGACGCCAAGAGCGCCAAGGGAAAAGGATCAGTGACCCTTTTCTCTTGGCGCTCTATTTACTATTTTTCAAAGTAACCAAAAAATGTATACTTCAACTTGCGCGCGTAAAAGTTTGAAAAAGCAACGCTACTCATAACCCTCTTGGCGTCTTTGCGCCTTGGCGGTTATCAGCATGCTTTTTGGGCCATTTCCCAGCCCAGGGCCAAGGCTTTGCGGTTAAGCTCCTCCGTGCCGCGCGGCACCCGGGCCAAAACAGCCTGCTCAATTGCTGTTTTAGTGACTACGCCGGTCTTCCCAACCACGGCACCGAGCGCAATAATATTGGCAAATATGGCTTTCCCCAATCCTTCCACGGCCGTTTTTGTTACCGGTAAAGCCAAAACGTTTTCCTTGTTTTCAAACTCTCTTACCAGCGTGGTATCAACAATGACTATCCCGTCGGCATGTATATCCTTGCCGTATTTGTTATAAGATTCCTGGTTTAAGCACAAGACTACATCGGCAACCGTAACCTTCGGGTAGTCAATCGCTTCATCACTGATGATGCATTCCGCCTTTGAAGATCCGCCCCTGGCCTCCGGACCATAAGCCTGGGTTTGCACCACTTCTTTTCCGTCTATTACCGCAGCTTCAGCCAGAATAATGCCGGCGAGGATAAGTCCTTGCCCACCGGAACCGCTTAAACGAATTTGAATCATTTCTTCGCCCCCTTTTGTGCCCGGGCAATTACCTTGTCATACTCTGCGACGTACTCCGGCGCCTCGGAACGATGCAACTCACCAATGATAAATTTACCCGCCAATTGCTCAGGCGTTAATTTAGCCGCCGCTTCCACCGTTACAGCGTTATCTCTTTGCCATTCCAGCATCGCCGCCGGGGCACCCATTTTATTTTTCCTTCCGAAGGAAGTTGGGCACTGGGTAACGGCATCAATGACGGAAAATCCTGTATGTTCTATCCCTTTAATAATCACATCAGCCAACATTTTTGTATGATATGCCGACCCCCTTGCCACATACGTTGCGCCGGCGGCAATGGCCAATTTGGCGATATCAAAGGGGCGCTCAATATGACCGTAGGGTGCGGTGGATGCGTAACTGCCCGTGGGCGTTAACGGAGAATATTGACCACCGGTCATCCCATAAATGCCGTTGTTGAAAACAATAGTCGTGAGGTCAATATTACGACGGGCCGCGTGAATAAAGTGATTTCCGCCAATAGCCGTGGCATCACCGTCTCCCGTCAAAACAATTACGGTCAGTTCCGGGCGGGCCAGTTTTATGCCGGTGGCAAAGGTCAATGCCCGGCCATGGGCCGTATGCAGCGTGTCAAAATTCATATAGCCCGATGCCCGGGAACTGCAGCCTATCCCTGATACAATAACGGTTTTATCCTGATCAAGTCCCAGGTGTTCAATTGCTCTTACCGTGGCGGCCAGCACTGTGCCGTTACCGCAACCCGGACACCAAATATGCGCAAGATGTTTTGTGCGGAGAAGTTTTTCCACGGATTGCTCCATCTAACCCACCTCCTTGTCAAGCACGGATAATATCTCCTGCGGCGTAAATACTCCGCCGTCAACTTTCGGCAGGGAGACAATATGCGCACGACCATTGGCGGCCCGGTGCACTTCGCCCACCAATTGCCCATAGTTTAATTCCGGAACGATCATGGTACCGACCTTTGCGGCCGCGCGGGCCACAACCTCATCAGCAAACGGCCAGATGGTGATTAGTTTGATAAGTCCCACTTTGTTTCCCTTGGCCCGTGCTTCCTTCACCGCCGCCATGGCGGACCGGAAAGTACCCCCGTATGCTACTACCGCTGTTTCCGCGTCTTCCATAAAATATTCATCAAACAAGGTTATCTCGCTCTTTGCATTGTATACCTTTGTATGTAAGCGGGTAATTAAGTCCGCGGTAATGCTCGCCGAACCCGCCGGAAAACCGGTTTCATCATGCACTAAGCCGGTCACATGGTAATGATATCCGTCACCAAAAGCAGCCAGAGGGGCTACTCCATCATCATCCGGCTTATATGCAAGATACTCGCCGGACGGTACGGCAGGTTTCTTCCGCTCGATAATCCGGAGCGTTGAAGGGTCAGGCAATGCAATTTTTTCCCGCATATGCCCGATTATCTCATCCAATAATATTATTACCGGCAGCCTGAACTTTTCGGAAAAATTTATCGCATGTACGGTCACGTCGTATGTTTCCCGTACGGAGGTTGGGGAAAGGGCAATGGCCGCCCGATCGCCATGGGTACCCCAGCGGGCCTGCATAACGTCACCCTGCGCAGGTGCCGTCGGCTTTCCCGTACTTGGCCCCAACCGCTGCACATTGACCACTACCACGGGTATTTCAGCCATGGCCGCATAGCCAATCAGTTCCTGCTTGAGGGAAAATCCCGGGCCGCTGGTGGCGGTGAGCGCTTTCACGCCGGCCAGTGACGCACCGCATACCGCGCCCATACCGGCAATCTCATCTTCCATTTGGATAAATTTCCCGCCCAGCCGCGGAAGACGGGCAGCAAAAATCTCTGCCACTTCCGTGGATGGCGTTATCGGATATCCGGCAAAAAAGCGCACCCCCGCCGCCAGGGCGGCTTCGGCACAGGCTTGATTGCCTTGCATTAATACAACACGACTCATGATACTTTCTCCCCTTTTCCCTTTCGTAGAGTGAAACAAAAGTCCGGGCAGCGCAACTCGCATAGTCCGCATTCAACGCATTTATCAATATCCCGCGTAAATATCTTGCCCAATTCATCTAAAACGAGCACTTTCTTGGGACAAAAATGCACGCAGATACCACAGCCCTTACACCATTCCTTCTTGATTTCCAATGCCATGTACAACACCTCCATTTACAATCGTAATTGTATTTTTAAGCTTAGCTTAATTTCCTCATCCTCTGTTTGTTGTCTATGCATAAATATACACAATATAGCCTAGGCAACTACTTGTACATTTAAATGTCGACTATTATTTTATCATAAAAATCATCAAGTTTTATAAAAAAACGAAAAAAAACAATATACATAAGAAATACACTCCGGCTATAAACATGGGAAAAGCAGAGGAATAGCGGCATGTACCACGTCATTACGCTCTTTGCGGCAACCTCTTCTGCTTTGACAACGGGCTCTATTTAGCTTTTAATAGAGGGAGAATACTTAACGAAGGAGTACACGTAATGAGACGAATATTTATTCTTGTTATCCTTACCTTTCTCCCCCTCTTTGTGTTATCAGGCATAGGTGAAGGACAGGCCCCTGCCGCCCACTCCGCCCAAATTGAATACGAAAAAGGCATTGTTATTAGTATGGAGTCCCTGGACAACAACCAGCGCTCCAAATATGCTCCTCTCGTCGAAGTAAGCAAAATCAAGCTTTTGACGGGTGAATTTAAAGGCCAAGTAGTGGATTCCTACCATTATCTAAGCAGCAACTCCCCTTATGATATACAAGTAACACCCGGCGACAGAGTCATTGTGGCCATAACCCATGACGCGGGCAAAACAGCCTATCATATAAGTGACTATGAACGTGTGAATTACATGTATTGGTTAATCGCTCTGTTTGCGTTGTCCCTCATCGTAGTCGGTCGAAAAGTCGGCCTACGGTCCTTACTGGTCATTTCCCTGTCCGTCTCCCTGGTTTTTGGCCTGTTTCTGCCGGAGGTCCTGCGCGGGCGGATCAGCCTCGCGGTGCTCTCAGTATTGGTCAGTGGGATAATTGCCGCCGCCTCCCTCATTATTATCACCGGTTGGAACAGGAAATCCTTCGCTGCGATTGTCGGTGCCGTAGGCGGCGTCATTATCGCAGGTGTTTTATCTGTCATAAGTATAAAACTAATGCATCTGTCAGGATTAGTCAGTGAAGAAGCCCTGCTGCTTAAAGTCGCCCTTCAATCCCGCATCGATTTTCAGGGTCTGCTGTTTGCCAGCATGATGATCGGTGCTTTGGGGGCGATAATCGATACTACCATCTCCATTTCTTCCGCCGTTTACGAAATAAAATGTGTCCATCCGGATATCAACTTCTGGGAGTTGTTAAAGTCGGGTATGAACGTGGGCAACGATACCATGGGCATGATGTCAAATACGCTGATTTTGGCTTATATGGGCAGCTCGCTCCCCCTCATGCTCTTACTGACCGCCCAAGAAAACGTGTCTTGGATGAAAATCATCAACCTGGATTTGATCGTGACGGAAATTACCCGGGCCGTCACAGGCAGTATTGGTCTGATCTTTGCGATTCCCATAACCGCTGCCGTATCAGCATTTCTCCTTAAAAAAGATACCTGCGATAATCCCCCGGAAAAATAAGAACAAAAAAAGACCTGGAAGAGCGGCCGTACGGCATCTTTTCTAGGTCTGTTCATTATCGTGCTGGAGGACACCGAGACTGGGATAGGTCCATTCTGCCCCGCGCCAACCCTGCTCAATACATAATTCATTAAAACTCTGGGCGTTGCTCCTGCAACATCTGATTATCGCCTGCTCCACATTCTCGTGCACAGGGTCATATACGACATCAAGCAGTGTTTCAAAACGGGCGCCGGAACTTAGCCTTCCATAAATCATTATCTTATGACGGATATCAAACTGATGGCGCACCTTCCGCAGCGAATCCAAAATAATCTGATACATATATAAACCCTCCTCCCATATTCCTGTCCTATACATATGTCCAAAGACCAATGAATATGCCTGGGATAAAGAAGTCGCCCATAAGAAAAAAGGAATGCCGCATACAAAATATGCGGCATTCCTTGGCTCCTGGAGTGGGATTCGAACCTACAACCACCCGGTTAACAGCCGGGTGCTCTACCGTTGAGCTATCCAGGAATATTAACTGGCGACTACCTATCCTCCCAGGG
>DHRA01000034.1:0-350 GCA_002411145.1 Firmicutes bacterium UBA5324
ACACCCACTTATAGAAGTGGGTGCCAAAATTGGATAAAAACCGCTCCTGGAATTTGAGAAAGCGGGAGTTTGGAGGGGAAAAGAAGCATGATTACATTGACAATTGATAACCAGAGGGTGGCGGTGGAAGAAGGGACGACCATTATTGAGGCCGCCAAAAGTGTGGGTATCAGGATACCGAGCCTTTGCTACCTGAAAGATATAAATGTTGTGGGCGCCTGCCGGATATGCATGGTTGAGGTGCAGGGCGCCAAAACCTTAATCCCGGCCTGCGTCGCGCCGGTGGCGGAGGGCATGACGGTGCGTACGGCCACGCCGGCAATCATTAAAGCCCGCAAGCTGGTGCTGGA
>DHRA01000034.1:408-15446 GCA_002411145.1 Firmicutes bacterium UBA5324
AAAGCCCGCAAGCTGGTGCTGGAACTGATTCTTTCCGACCATCCGCTGGAATGCCTGACTTGTGTGCGGAACCAAAATTGTGAGCTGCAGAAGCTGGCCGAGGAATTCGGTTTAAAAGAAATTCGTTTTGCAGGCGCAAAAACGTCCTTCCCGATCGACGCCTCCAGTCCGGCCATCCAGCGGGACCCGCGGAAATGCGTGCTTTGCCGCCGGTGTGTTTCCGTCTGCGCCAATATCCAGACAGTACAGGCGCTCGGTCCGGAAAACAGGGGGTTTGATTCTTTGATCGCGCCCGCTTTCAATGAACAGCTGGCCAATATGGAGTGTGTGCAATGCGGACAGTGTTCCCTGGTTTGTCCTACGGCCGCGATTCAGGAAAAGGACGACATCGACCGGGTATGGGCAGCGCTGGCTGATCCGCAGAAGCATGTCATCGTCCAAACTGCTCCGGCCACCAGGGTGCAGCTGGGGGAAGCGCTGGGAGCCGGGGCCGGCAGTATCGTCACCGGTCAAATGGTTGCCGGACTGCGCCGCTTGGGCTTTGACAAGGTGTTTGACACGGATTTCACCGCGGACCTGACCATTCTGGAAGAAGGCAATGAACTGTTACAGCGGCTGAGCGCGGGCGGCACCCTGCCCATGATTACTTCCTGCAGCCCGGGTTGGATTAAGTTTATTGAACATTTCTATCCCGACCTGCTGGCCCATCTCTCCACCTGCAAGTCGCCGCAGCAGATGTTTGGCGCCCTGGCGAAAACTTATTACGCGCAAAAGGCCGGCGTGGATCCGGCGAATATCTTTTCCGTTTCCATTATGCCCTGTACCGCCAAAAAGTACGAATGTACCAGGCCGGAAATGTTCAGCAGCGGCTATCAGGATGTCGATGTGGTGCTGACTTCCCGGGAATTGGGGCGCATGTTTAAACAGGCCGGATTAGACGCCGCCAATCTGCCGGAAGAAGAATATGACGCCCCTTTGGGCATATCCACCGGCGCCGGGGAAATCTTCGGCGCCTCCGGCGGGGTAATGGAAGCCGCTCTGCGTACCGTGTATGAAGTGGTTACCGGCCAGGAACTGGCGGACATCAATTTCACCGCGTGCCGGGGCCTGACCGGGGTGAAGGAAGCCACCGTACAAGTGGGCGATCTGCCGGTCAGGATCGCCATTACCAACGGTTTGGGCAATGCCCGCAAAGTGCTGGATAAAATCCGCGCCGGCGAGGCCGCCTATCATTTCATCGAAGTAATGTGCTGTCCCGGGGGCTGTATCGGCGGCGGCGGATCGCCCATCCCCACCAATACGGATATCCGCCTGCAACGAATTGCCGCCACCTATAGGGAGGATGAACGCATGGCCCTGCGTAAATCCCATGAGAATCCGGCGGTCAAAGAACTCTATACGGAGTTTCTGATAAAACCGCTGGGCCATAAATCCCATGACTTGCTGCATACCCGCTATACACCGCGCAATAATTATCCCGAGTGCTAAAACAAGCAAAAAACAACCCTTTTCCCGCGGGGAAAGGGTTGTTTTGCGCGCCGCCTTTGGTTACCTGGGACGTTAATCGTCTAAATAACCTGGCTGAGATGCATGGCGCGGAATTTACCGCCGCTTTTTTGCGCCGCTTTATGCAGCTGTACCAGACAGGTGGGGCAGGCGGTAACCACGATATCCGCGCCGCTGGCTTCAATGTTTTTTTGTTTGTTTGCCAGGACGGCCTCCGCGATCTCCGGGTAGTCGATGTGAAAGGTGCCGGCGCCGCCGCAACAGGTATCGGCGCCCTCCATTTCCACATAATTCCCGGTTGCTTTCAATAACTCCCGCGGCTGACTGCGGATACCCTGTCCCCGGCCCAGGTGGCAAGGTTCATGAAAGGTGAGCCTGGCGCTGACCTGTTGGCGGGGCTGGTAGCCAATCTTTACAAGATATTCGCTGAGATCCATGATTTTCGCGCTAAAGGCGGCCGCCCGCTCCTGCCACTGGGGATCATCTTTAAAGTAACCGGCTACATGCTTCAACATGCTGCTGCAGCTGGCGCAGTCGGTGATAATCACCTCCGCAGCTTCGTACAGGCGGATATTTTCTTTAGCCAGTGTCAGAAAGTCCCGGCGCATGCCATGGGCCAGATGGGGCAAACCGCAGCACACGTTATCGACAAACCGGGGTGCGGAAACGGAACACAAAATGTTTTTTGTCTCTGCGACTGCATCCGGACAGAGCATACGCATGCCGCAGCCGGTAAAATAAGCGGTCTTGGTTTTGGGTGAAAGGGCGACGGTGGAGTTGGCGGCGGGGGCGCCCAGGACCGCCGGTCCGGCAAAGGAGGCCAAATATTGTGCGCGGGTAAATTCCCGCGGCGCCATCCCCAGGGGGACAAGGCGGTTGACCCCGGTTTTACGCATGACACCTAGGGCGGACGCCGACATTTTTACCAGCCTGCGGTTTTTCATGAAGCTGCCCAGGGCTTTATATTTCAGACCGGGTCCGCCCTTTTCGTCGGCGAAATACTGGCGGACCGCCATCATCGCCTCGTCGGTCTTAACTTTACTCGGGCAGTTTTCCACACAGGTCCGGCAGAGCAAACAGAAATTAATCGCTTTCAGCATGTCCGGCGAGGGGGCCAATACGCCTTGTGTAAGGGCGCGGGCAATGTTATTCTTTCCCCGGGCGCTGGAGGATTCCACATTTTTCACGTAAAATAACGGACAGACAGTGTGGCAGGTGCCGCAGCGATCACATTGACTGACGATGTCACGGGCTTCTTTTAACAGGTCTTGTTTTGGTTTCATTTTTGCTCCTATTCCTTTGTCTCCCAGATCTTCCCGGGGTTGAGAATGCCCTTGGGATCCAGGGCTTGTTTAATGGCTTTTAAAACAGCGACACCCGCCGGCCCTAAGGCCTGTTCCAGGTAAGCGCGCTTGGTAATGCCAATGCCGTGTTCGCCGGACAGGGTACCGCCGACAGAGAGGGCGGCCGTAAAGATTTCGTTGATGGCATGATGGGCTTTGTCCGCGTCTTCCTGACGGGATATATCACAAAGGACGGAGGGATGAATATTTCCGTCCCCCGCATGACCGTATACGGCAATGGTCAGTTTGTATTGTTCGGAAATATCGCGGATCTTCCGCACGACGGCGGGGAAGGCGTCGCGGGGCACGGAAATGTCTTCGCCAAACCGGTTGGGGGCCATGGCGCCAATGGCGGAACTCAGTCCGCGGCGGATGGACCAGATATCCTCCGCTTCCTTGGGTGACCCGGCGATCTGTACTTCTTTGACCTGAAACCGGCGGGCCAGGGACTCTATCCGGCTCGCCTGCTTTTTGAGCGCTTCCGCGTCTTCACCGTCGATTTCGATGATTACACAGGCTTCAATGGCCGGGTCAATAGCAAGCTGACGATAACGGGCCACCGCCTGAATACTCGTTTGGTCCATGAGTTCGGCCGCCGCCGGGATCACACCGGACTGCAGCATTTCATGAATCGTGTCGCAGGCGCTTTCGATTGAAGGAAACATAAGCTGCAGGGTATTGCGCGCTTTCGGCAGGGGAATCAACCGCAAAGTGATTTTGGTAATAATGCCGAGGGTGCCCTCCGCACCGGTAAAGAGCTGGGTGAGATTATAACCGGTAACATTTTTGATTGCTTTGCCCCCCGTTTGCAAAACGGTGCCGTCGGCCAGCACTACCTCCAAACCCATGACATAATTGCTCGTTACCCCATATTTAACGGCCCGCATGCCGCCGGCGTTTTCGCTGACATTGCCGCCAATGCTGGAATATTTCCAGCTTGCCGGGTCGGGGGGGTAAAACAGGCCTTTTTCCGCGCAGAAATTGTAGACCTCAATGGTGCGGACGCCGGGTTCCACCGTGATCATCATATTTTTTGCGTCGAATTCCACAATCTTTGTCATCCGTTCCAGCGACAGGGAAATGCCGCCGGCCAGAGGAATGCTGCCGCCCGTTCGCCCGCTGGCCGTACCCCGGGCAGTTACCGGAATGCCGGCCGCATTGGCCAGGGCCATAATGGCCGAAACCTGCGCGGTGGTGGCCGGACGGACGACAAGCTCCGGCTTATTGTGCAGCGACAGCGGAATAAAGGAAGAGTCATAGGAATACCCGAAGCAATCTATTTCCGATTCCAATACATATTCCGCTCCCACAATGGCGCATAGCTTTTTTTTCATTTCAGTGGATATCATCATTATACCTCCCGGTTGCGATTATGGTAGCAGTTTCTCTAAAACATCATATAATCTATTTTATATCATGAAAAACGAGAAAAATAAACGGTTAATTGTTATATCCGCCCGGTTGCCCGCGGTGAAACCAGGGGTAAACGCCGGCGGCCCATGTTCAGCGGCAGGACAAAAATAGGTTGAAATCCGACATTGTTCTGGTGTATATTTTAATTGACAGGAAAGCGAAATACATATGAAAAAAACAACATGATTGCGGGCAAGGGGGCTCAAAGACATGGTCTTTGGGTCTTTTCTTTGTGTATGGGGGGATGAAAATGAAACCACTGCTAATCATAAAAACAGGCGCCGCGTTACCGTCCATCGGACGGCAGTATGGGGAATTTGAGGATTTTATTCTCCGTCAACTGGCAATGGATGCGCGGAAATGTCTTGTTGTACCCGTGTTTCAAAGGCGAAGGCTGCCCGCTGTCAAAGAGGTTGCCGGCGTGGTGATCACCGGCTCCCATGCCATGGTAACAGACCGGGCGCCCTGGAGCGAATATGTGGCGGACTGGCTGCGCCGCATACCGCCGGGAGCGCTGCCCGTGCTTGGCATCTGCTACGGGCATCAATTACTGGCCCAGGCTTTTGGCGGCGAGGTAGGTTATCATCCCCAGGGGCTGGAAATCGGTTCTGTGCCCATTGAACTGACGGAGGCCGGCCGCGCAGATCCGCTGCTGGGCTGTCTGCCAAGTTCCTTTAGCGGCTACGCCTTGCATGCGCAAACGGTGTACCGCCTTCCCGCGGGAGCCGCGCAGTTGGCCAAAAACAGTTTTGAACAATATCATGCCTTCCGATTGCGGGAAAACATGTGGGGCGTGCAGTTTCATCCCGAATTCAGCGCGGAAATTACCCGGGCATACATTGAGGCGCAAAAACATGAATTGGCGCAGGCGGGTTATGATGTTGTCCGGCTAAAAGAGCAGGTGCGGGGACAACGCCACGGAAAAATGCTGCTGAAGCGTTTTCTGACCTTGGTCAAAGCTTGTGGTGATAGCATACGCAGCAAGTAAAGGTGGTATACGGCGTGCAGGAAGGGCTTTGGCAATTTGTGTGGAAGACTAGTAGCATATGATGATAGCGAGGTGCATTATGGAAAAAATAAAGGATGTTTTCAGCAAGAACGACAAATTCGCCAGCCATGCCGGCATTGAATTGCTGGAGGTGGCGCCCGGTTATGCCAAAATAAAGATGGAAATAAAGGATTATCATTTTAATGGCGTCAAAACAGTGCATGGCGGGGCTATTTTTACGCTGGCGGATTTTGCTTTTGCCGTGGCGTCAAACTCCCATGGCCGGATTGCGGTGGGGATCAATGCTTCCATATCCTACGTGAAAGCGGCCACGGCGGGTGCGTTATATGCGGAGGCAAGGGAAGCAGCCCTGAATCATAAATTGGGTACGTACATTGTGGAGATTAAGGATGATGAGGGTGATTTGATCGCCGTTTTCCAGGGTACGGTTTATCGGAAGAAGGACCTGCTGATCCCCGAATAAGACAGATATTTTTCCGCTAACGCCAAAACCCGCGGCCGCTTGGGGGCAGCCGCGGGTTTTGGCGTTAATAGGCAAGAACGAAGCACAGGGGCGGGCAAGGCGCCGGCCTTGCGAAATCTTATTTTTTTACGGCGGGTGTTTTTGTCAGCCAGGTGACGGAAATGGGGAGAGGTAGCTGATAAAATAAAAGTATGTGAAAGTTTGCGTTTTTTCGCAGGGCCTGTAATAAAGTCAGGGCGACTGTGAAATGGGGAAGCAATTATGCAAACGGAAGGGAAGCGAAAGCCTTGCGCAACGGGAAAAACGAAGCCGCAGTTCAAGGGCCTGGTCTCTATCGCCTTAACACCGGTTCCTGCAATGGGTGTGATGTGGAATTGGCCGTTACGGCCGTGATTCCGCGTTTTGACGTAAAACAATGCGGCTGTACCTACTGCCATGATCCGAAAGAGGCCGGTATTTTGCTGGTCTCAGGGCCGCTGACCGTGAAGATGCGTGAACAAGTACTGCGTTTGTACAGGGAAATTCCCGCGCCAAAAGTGGTGGTAGCGTTAGGTGTATGCCCTATTTCCGGGGGCGTGTTTCGCGACAGTTATGCCTTCGAAAACCCCTTGGATGCTTACTTGCCGGTGGACGTCAATGTGCCGGGCTGTCCGCCGCGTCCCCAGGCGATGCTGGAAGGGATAGGCCAGGCGGTGAAAATCTGGCGCGGCAGATCAGCCGGTGACGGTGAAAAATAGCGGTAGGGGGAGGGCGAGTATGGGGACCGATATGAAAGAAGGAAAAACGATATCCGGCCGGGACAAGCCTCTGCGTGGATTGCGCGGGAAAATACAGTTTAATCAGCAGCTGTGCGTCGCCTGCCGGACCTGTGAACATGTTTGTGCGGGCAACGCGATCCGCATTGTGGAAGCGCGGAACGGGAGCGGGCTGAATTTTATCCTTTGGCATAATACCTGTGCTTTTTGCGGACTGTGCGAACACTATTGCCCGACAAAGGCGATCCATTTGACGGAGGATTATCATACCACCCATTTGCAGGAAGATAAGTACAATTTCCTCGAACGGGGTTTTATCCAATATGTGCCCTGCGCCTGCTGCGGCAAACCTATGGTGCCTGTTTCCCGGGAACTGCTGGCGCTGGCGTACGGGGACGCGGAAGACGTGGCGCATCTGGCACGGCTCTGTGAGAAATGCCGCCCGGGAAGTACATTGCGAAAGGGGTAATCCAGTGCTGGGAAAAGAACTGTGGGAAACACTAAACGTCCGCCTCGCTGCAATTCTGGACGGAAAAGATGACGAAGGCCGCTGGGAAACTGACGATAAGGGTGTGACCTACGGCTGGTTCCGGCTGACCGCTCAGAAAGATATTTTACCGGTGGCAAAGGTGGTTGCCGGCCTGGGCGGCAGGGTAATGGCGATCACCGCGGCGCAGGCCGGTCATGGGCTTACGCAGGGTGTGGAAATCGCCTACCATTTCGCCATCGGGGTGATCAACTGCACCTTTAGTACGGTTTTAACAGATCCACAGCGGGAAGCAGTTTCCATTACGCCAATTTTAAGGAGTGCGGACTGGCATGAAAGGGAAATGCAAGAACTTTACGATGTCAAAGTACTAGATCACCCCAATCCGCGACGGTTGTTTATCGACGCCGGGCAGCAAATGGCGGATAACTTGCTGGTTCCTCTTTCCACGGCCATGGACGATAGCTGCACCACGCGCCTCTGGGAGAGGATTATGCAAGCCCAAGCCGGCAGCGGGGAGGAAAAAAAATGAGCACTTACCAAATACCACTGGGGCCGGTGCATGCCGTGCTGGAGGAGCCCATCTATTTTCAACTGACAGTGGCGGAAGACAAGGTAACCGGTGTGGAGATTTTTGCCGGCTATGTTCACCGGGGCATTGAATTTTTAGCGATGCAGCGCAATATTTATCAAAATATCACGCTCACGGAACGGGTCTGTTCCCTGTGTTCCAATAACCATCCGTTTACGTACTGCATGGCGGTGGAGAAAATTGCCGGTATTACTATTCCTCCCCGTGCCGCCTACCTCCGCATTATCGCCGACGAGAGCAAGCGGATTGCTTCTCATTTGTTTAACACCGGCATGCTCGCCCACCTTGCCGGTGCGGAAGATCTTTTCCGGCAGGTGATGGAAATCCGGGAAGTAATGCAGGATCTAAAAGAAGCGGTGTATGGCAATCGGATGAACCTGTCGGCCAATTGCGTCGGCGGTGTGCGCTATGATCTGTCGGCAGAACAAATCAAGTTTATGCGGGAGAGTCTGAACAAAATAAAAAAACCGGTGGAAGAGGTGACCTGGTGTTACCGCACGGAGGCCGCGTTCCGCGCCCGCACGGAAGGTATTGGCATCCTGCCGCCGGCAGTGGCGGCGGCATGCGGGGTAGTGGGCCCGGTGGCCAGGGGTTCCGGTCTGGCCTATGATGTGCGGGTGGATAACCCCTACGCAGCTTACGGCGAATTGACAGTAAATGCGGTCGTGGAACAGCATGGAGATGTTGCTGCCCGGGCGATGGTCCGGCTGCAGGAGATCATGGCTTCCGTGGATTTGCTGGAGCAAGCTTTAAGCCGACTGCCCGACGGACCGGTCTGTTTGCCTTATATGCCGGAAATCCCCGCCGGTCAGACCATGGCAAAATCGGAGGCGCCCCGCGGCGAGCTGGTATATTATCTGCGCACGGATGGCACGGATATTCCGCAGCGTTTGAAATGGCGGGTACCGACGTATCAGAATTGGGAAGCGCTGCCGGTCATGCTCGCCAACAGCAAGGTGGCGGATGTGCCGCTTATTATCAGCAGTATTGATCCCTGTGTGTCATGTACGGACAGATAGACCCGGAGACAGGAGGGCGGAGACGTTGCATGAGCTTTCGCTGATCAGCGCAATCATTAAGGTCCTGCGGGAAAAGGTCCGGGAATTTAATGTGCGGCGGGTCCTGCAGGTCAATCTGACCGTCGGGGAGCTGACCAATGTGGAGGAGGCTACCCTTAACGCCGCTTTCGAAGTCTGTGTCGAAGGAACGGAACTGGCGGGCGCAAAACTGGTGATGGAGCGCGTGCCGGCCCGGGGAAAATGCCGGCACTGCGCCACAGAGTTCGCCCTGGTAAAATACCGGCTGCAGTGTCCGCAGTGCAACCGGCAGGGAGTGGAGATTGTGGCGGGAAAGGAGTTCTATCTAAACAGCATGGAAGTTGAATAGCATGGGGGGTAATTGGAGTGGAAGCGGGAGAAAATCGGTTTATTTATGTCGATATGGAAAAATGCCTGGGGTGCAAAAGTTGCGAACTGGCCTGCGCTTTGAGCCATGCCAACACGGATTTGTACACCGCGGTCCTGCAGGGAAAACACTTACAGCCGCGTACATCGGTGGTGCTCGGGGGGGACCTCGTGACACCGATGCAGTGCCGCCAATGCGAGAACGCGCCCTGTGCCCTGGTTTGCCCGGTGGGGGCAATTTATCAGGGAGACGGGCTGATTAAGCTCAAAGAGTCCGTGTGCATTGGCTGCAAGCTTTGCTCGATGGTGTGTCCTTTCGGGGTTATCCGTATGAAAATTGAAGTAAAGAAGCTGGGCACCCGGCTGCTGAAAAAGGGCAAGGCGTTAAAATGCGATCTTTGCATTGAAAAAGCGGGCAGGGTTGAGGAGACCGCCTGTGCCTGCATCCAGGCCTGTCCGACCAAAGCGATGTACCTGGTGGATTTGGAGGAACACCGGAAGAGGATGCTGGAGACAAGAGGCAAAGAAGCGGCGCAAGCGCGGACCAGATTGGGTCAAATTTAGGAGCGGAGGGAAAGTCTGATGAATGAACATGGCTCTTGTGATAAATGTGCACATGAATTACTGCCCCTGGCAAAAGCCCAGGGCTTTGAGACGGTATGGGACAGGCATGAAAGTCAATTACCCCAATGCGGCTTTGGCCTGCTGGGGGTTTGCTGCCGGCAGTGCTGGAAGGGACCCTGCCGCATCAATCCCTTCGGGGACGGTCCGGATAAAGGTGTTTGCGGCGCAGATGCCCACACCATCGTGGCCCGCAACCTGATTCGCGGTATTGCGGCCGGTACGGCGGCCCATTCCGAGCACGGGCGGCATATTGTGAAAACCCTTTTGGAGCTGGCCGAAGGTCATGCGCCGGATTACGCGGTTAAGGATGAGGAAAAACTGCGGAAGGTGGCCGCTCTCCTGCAGATAGCCACGGAAGGCAAAGATATCAACGAAATAGCCCGGGAAGTGGCAACAGCGACGCTGGAGGACTATGCCAGCCAGCGTGAGGCGGAGCCCTGCCGCTGGCTGGAGAAAACGGTGCCTGCCGCCCGGTTGGCCAAGTTCGTGGAATTGGGGGTTGCGCCGCACAATATCGACGCGACGGTGACCGACATCATGGGCCGGACCCATGTGGGCACCGATGCGGATCCCGTAAACCTGCTGCTTGCCGGGGTGCGCAGTTCCCTGGCGGATTATACGGGGATGTACCTGGGCACGGAATTATCCGACGTGTTATTTGGTACACCGCAGCCGGTTGTGACCAAGGCCAATCTCGGGGTACTGAAAGCGGACGCCGTAAATATCGCCGTGCACGGTCATAATCCTTTGCTCAGCGAGTTGGTCTGTGACGCCGCCCTTGCGCTTAATGACGCGGCGGTTAAAGCCGGCGCCAAGGAGGGCATAAACATCGTGGGCGTTTGCTGTACGGGCAACGAAGTATTAATGCGCCGCGGCATTCCCCTGGCCAGCAATTATCTTTCCCAGGAACTTGCCATCTTGACGGGGGCGGTTGATGCCATGGTGGTGGACGTACAATGCATCATGCCTTCACTGGGCGGATTGAAGGATTGTTTCCATACGGAACTGATTACAACCATGAGCACGTGCAAAATTCCCGGGGCCTCCCATGTGGAATTTCATACGGAGACGGCGGGGGAAAACGCGCGCAAAATTGTCGCCCTGGCCATTGACGCTTATAAACGCCGGGATCATAGCCGGGTAAACATTCCGCAGCACACTACCACCGTCGTCGGCGGGTTTAGTGCGGAGGCCATCATCGGCGCCCTTAGCAAGCTGGATGCGCAGGATCCGCTGAAACCCCTGCTGGATAATATTGTTAACGGAAATATCCAGGGGGTTGCCCTCATCGGCGGCTGTAATACCACGAAAGTAACCCAGGATTTAGCCCATACGACCATTGCCAAAGAATTGGCTAAGAAAAATGTGTTGGTCCTGGCCACCGGTTGTGCGGCCGGCGCCCTCGCCAAAGCGGGTCTGCTGACGCCGGAGGCCACGGAAGAATATGCCGGGGAAACACTGAAAGCGGTACTCACGGCCGTCGGCCAGGCCGCCGGTCTGCCGGGACCATTACCCATGGTTCTGCATATGGGTTCCTGTGTCGATAATACCCGGGCGGTGGCCGTGGCCACGGCGCTGGCCAATAAAATTGGCGTGGACCTTGATAAACTGCCGGTAGTTGTTTCCGCACCGGAATGCATGTCTGAAAAAGCCATGGCCATCGGTACCTGGGCGGTATCCCTCGGGTTCCCGACCCATCTGGGAGTTATGCCGCAAATATTGGGTTCTTCCCTGGTCACAAATATCTTAACTGAAGAAATAAAAGGGATCACCGGCGGCTATTTTATGGTGGAAACCGATCCGCAGGCCGCGGCGGAGCAGTTATTTGCGTGTATACAACAAAGAAGACGGGGATTGGGGATATAATAAGAAGGCAACGAAAGTCCGTTTTGCCGGGTACGGGCGCTTCTGACGACATGTTGGGCGGCGCCCGTTCTGTCAATTTTGGGAGGAGGATTATTTTGAAAATAGCAGTGACAGGGAAAGGCGGGGTGGGCAAAACCACGCTGGCAGGGACGTTGGCCCGTTTATTTGCCGCTGAGGGGCATAAAGTTTTAGCGGTTGATGCCGATCCGGATGCGAATCTGGCCTCCGCTGTCGGCATACCTGAAGAGCTATACCGGCAGATTACCCCCTTCTCCCGGATGAAAGAACTGGCTAAGGAACGGACAGGCGCCAAGGGAGGCGACGGATCACTCTTCATCCTAAATCCTAAGGTTGACGACCTGCCGGATAAGTTTTGCGTTGAACACCACGGGGTCAAACTGCTTGTCATGGGCACCGTCGAGAATGGCGGAGGCGGTTGCGTTTGTTCTGAGCACACCTTGCTGCGGCGGTTGATGCAAAACTTGCTGGTGAGCAGGGATGAAGTGGTAATTATGGACATGGAGGCCGGGGTGGAGCATCTGGGCAGGGGAACGGCCGAATATGTGGATGCCCTCATTGTCGTGGTGGAGCCGGGGCGCCGCAGTTTGCAGACCGCCCGGCAAATCCGCAGTCTCGCCCGGGATCTTCAGATTCGCAGGGTTTTTGTCGTGGGCAGCAAAATACGGGACACCGCCGCGGCGGAATTCATCGCCGCCGGCCTGCCGGACCTTCCGTGCCTGGGGACGATGTCTTTTCATCCATCCCTGATGGAAGCCGATGCCGCAGGGGTCGCGCCCTTTGAACTGGGAGGCGCCTTTGTGGCGGAAATCCAAAGGATTAAAGCCAACCTTTTGCGGGAGATTGCCAAAACGTCAAATTAAGTGAACGGGCAGGTGATTTTAATGTGTGTCGCGACCGTGGGCCTGGTGGTGGAAATACAGGGGCAGAGGGCATTGGTCGATTTTTCCGGCGCGCTGAGGGAAGTTTCCATTGCGCTGTTGCCGCAGGTGAAGATAGACGATCATGTAATGGTCCACGCGGGTTTTGCGGCGGAAATTGTCCAGGATGTGTCCAAACTCTACCGCGAGATGGTGGCCAGCGACGCCCGGGCCGGACAAATTCTTGACGCCATTGGGGAACGGGCGAAAAAATTTTCCGACAGACAAATCCGCATCATGAATTTTTGCGGCTCCCACGAACATACGACCGTACAATATGGCTTACGGGAATTGTTGCCGGCTAACATTGAATTGCTCAGTGGTCCCGGTTGTCCCGTCTGTGTTACCGCGGCGGAGGAAATTGCCCTGGGCATGGAAGCAGTATGGAAAAACGACGTTACGTTAACCACCTTTGGTGATCTTGTCAGAGTGCCGACTCCTTGGGGCTCGCTGGCGGAATTACGGGCGTCCGGGGGAGATGTAAGGGTTGTTTCCGATGTTCAGCAAGCGCTGCGGCTCGCGCGCACGGGGAAGAAGGAAGTTGTCCATTTGGCCGTAGGCTTTGAGACAACAGCGCCGGCGACGGCGGCGGCGGTGGTGGAAGCCGCGGCGGAGGTGCCAAGTTTTTCCATCATCTCCGCCCATCGGGTGACGCCGCCGGCCATGCGTTACATCTTGGCCAATCATGCCGTGGAGGGGGTGCTTTGCCCCGGCCATGTGGCGATGATTACGGGCCTGGGTCCTTTTCATGCCATATTTGCTGATTTTTCCAAGCCCTATGTTATTTGCGGCTTTACACCGCTGGATGTCCTGCAGGGAATCTTACTCCTGCTGCAGCAGCTGGCGGGCCTGCCGGTCACCCGCAACCAATATGCCTACGCGGTGCGGGAAGAGGGGAATACGGTGGCCCGGAACCTCATGAATGAAGCATTCAGCTTAACTGATGCCTATTGGCGGCATATCGACGTATTGCCCGCGTCGCGGCTGGTGCTGCGTGAAAAGTATCAATATTTTGACGCGGAATACCGCTTTGCGCTCCAGGTTCCCCCTGTGGGGAAGGAAAAGGGACGGCATTGTTTATGCGAAAACATATTACAGGGGGAAAATCCGCGTAAATGTCCGCATTTCGCCACCGGGTGCACGCCGGCACAGCCCCTGGGCCCCTGCATGGTTTCGCGGGAAGGCGCGTGCCTTATATGTTATAATAAGGGGAGAAGCTAAAGCCAAGGAGGAAGCCATGTCACGCATGAAATTAACGAATGCCAATTTGCTGGAAACCTTGGAATCTCCGGAGTATGCGCATGTCCTGGCATTATTTATGGAGAAAAAAGCGAGAAAAAAGGAAATTGTGTTTCCTCCCCATGGTCATGAAAATAATGTCATTATTGTCAAGGGGGGCAGGGTGCGGGTATACCTGGCTTTCGGTGATAAGGAATTTACCTTGTCCATCCTTGAACCGGGGGATGTGTTTAGTACCCATACCAGAGCATATTTACAGTGTCTGGAGGACAGTACGTTCCTCGTCTGCGGCGCAGAGCGTTTTTTGCAGATCATCACCCAATATCCGGCCTTTACTTTGAGCATCATTCAGGTATTGGGAAACCTACTGCAGAATTCCATTACGATTATCAACGGACTGGCTTTCAAGGATGTGACGGAAAGGCTGGCGGAGTTTTTCGTGCATACAGCCGAGGAAAAAGGCATCGTGACCGCAGAAGGTATAAAGCTGAAACTGGGCTTGAATGTCGAACAGATTGCCATGCTGGTCGGCGCTTCCCGGCAAACGGTTTCGGCTCTGCTGAACGATTTAGCCAAGGCGGGCATCCTGTACAAAGTAGACCAGCGGACCATTGTAATTACAAATATGGAGTTCTTGAGAGGTCTGGTGTAGGGACGTTCATGGCGGGCATAGGTGAAAGCGGATTATGAAATACTACTTGACAGGGCAAATGGATTAGTTCTAAAATGGAAGCAAAGGAAAAAACGATGACCGGGAATAGTAGATATAACCGCTTCAGCACAGCGAACTGGTGACCGGGAAACCGGAGGTGCAAGGACCAGTCTGAAGTTCATGTTGAATGGCCCCGCAAGTTGCCTACCGAAGGTCAGTAGGATAGGCCGGCTGCCACTGTTATCAGGCTAGGGTATCGGCGTAAGTCCCGTACCTGAAAAAGGGAAAAGATTCTTTTCCGAATTAGGGTGGTACCGCGAACCATTTCGCCCCTTGGGTGGAACGGTTTTTTTATTTTTATAAGGCAAAAGTAATGAACAGGATGAGTAAACGCAGGACCTTTGGCCCAGCGAATCGGTGACCGGGTACGCGGAGGTGTGATGACCGATCCGGAGGCTGCGTTGAATGGACCTGGGAACTGTTCCGCCGAGGGAATTTCCGGTAGGCGGGGCCGGCTGCCACCGTTAACAGGCTAGTAGTCCGTCAACTCTAAAAGTATAAATTAAATTCGAAGGTAATATGGTTTTAGAGTTAGCGGACTACTAGGGTATCGGCGTAAGTCCCGTACCTGAAGAAAGGGAAAACGGGAGTTTTCTGAATTAGGGTGGTAACGCGACCATTTCGCCCCTTGGGTGGAGTGGTCTTTTTATTTTCCGGCAGAGAGTCTTATCCGATGACTAACCCGCTC
>DHRA01000034.1:15576-35102 GCA_002411145.1 Firmicutes bacterium UBA5324
AGCGGCTAAGTCCCTGGATAATTCCGGCTAGGATTCAGATGGGGTTAAAACCCCACCTGAATCAAGTCTCCATTTATGACAAGGAGGAATGGGCATGATCATCGTCATGACACCGCAAGCCACAGAAGAGCAGAAACAAATAATCATAGACCGTATCCAGGGCGCAGGTTTACGCACCCATGTGTCCGAGGGGGATTTCCGGACGATTATCGGGATTATCGGAGACAGGAAAGCCATCATGGCGATACCCTGGGACGTTTTTGCCGGGGTGGAAAAAACCGTGCCGATCACGTCAAGTCTCAAGCTGGTGAGCCGGGAATTTCGCCCCAGTTCCCTGGTCGTTGATGTGGGCGGCGTGAAAATCGGTGATGGTTCGCTGACGGTAATGGCAGGTCCCTGTGCCGTGGAAAGTAAGGCGCAGTTGCAACAGGCAGCCGAGATTGTCAAAGCCTCCGGCGGGAAGTTTTTGCGGGGCGGCGCATTTAAACCGCGCACCTCGCCCTATGCCTTTCAGGGTCTGGCCCGGACCGGGCTGGAATATCTCGCCGAGATGCGTGAACTAACCGGCTTGAAGATTGTGACTGAGGTTATGGATATGGAAACGGTGGGCTTGGTGGCCGACTATGCCGACATGCTGCAAATCGGTGCCCGCAACATGCAGAATTTTTCTCTCCTGAAAAGTGTCGGACGCGCGGGGAAACCTGTGCTCCTGAAGCGGGGCCTATCCGCCACCATAGATGAATGGCTGCATGCGGCGGAGTATATTCTGAACGAGGGTAATTTTAATGTGGTATTATGCGAGCGCGGGATTCGCACCTTCGAAGCCTACACCCGCAACACCCTTGACCTGAGCGCGGTGGCGGCGGTTAAGCAGTTGAGCCATTTGCCGGTTATCGTCGACCCCAGTCATGCGACCGGCCGGTGGCGTCTGGCCGGTCCGATGGCCGTGGCCGCAGTGGCGGCCGGCGCCGACGGGGTTATGCTGGAAATGCATCCCAACCCGGCGGAGGCCTTGTGCGACGGACCCCAGTCCCTTAATCCCGCACACTTTTTGGCCCTTATGCAGGAGTTGGCCGGCCTGGCAGCTTTTTTACACAGACGATAGTCCGGTGAAAAAGCCGGCTTTTTCCCCCTGCCTGAGAACGTTAAAAATTCCTCCATCATAATTTATAATTAAGGAGGGATTTTCATGAAACATGGCTTGGTGCGGCTGATTGGCGAGTACACTGCGGATGAGTGGCATGACTATCTGTATTATACGCAGGTGGCGGAAAAAACAAAGACGGATGAACAACGGGAAATGGTGCTGGAGTTTGCCCGGGATGAGTACCGGCACGCGGTGGCTTTGGCCCGGTATTACTGGCAATTAACGGGAACTTACCCGTATATTGCCCCCTACCAGCCTAAACCTCTGGATAAAAACCTGGAGAAAGTGTTTATGAGCCGGGTGAAACCCGAATCTGCCGATCTGAAAAAATATAAGGAACTCTATCTGATGACCCCTGACCCCCAATTGCGCGATATCGCTTTTAACGCGATGAACGATGAGGCACAGCACGCCATCCGGCTATTGTATCTGGCGGAAGGCGCAGATTAAACTTCCGCTATGCCCCGCTGGCAGACTTTGCCGGCCGGCGAAGGGGATAACGGGGAGATGTTGCGGGAGAATTATCGAAAAATGTATTAATTAATGAAGGTTATTGGATTTAACCATAGAATTAAATCCGATAATCTTTATTTTCAGCTGGGCATTATATAGGGAGTACTAAAGCCGGACAGGGGTTAAAGTGAGGGGAGAGCTATGAAGATTCTGCTGGCGGAAGATGACCTGCGTTTGGGCGAACTGATGCGGATGCTGTTGGAAAATCATAATTTCCCGGTGGATTGGGTGGAAGACGGGGAGGCCGCGCTGTATTATGCCAATCATGCGGAATATGACCTGCTGTTGCTGGACTGGATGATGCCAAATAAAGACGGCGTGGAAGTGTGCAGAGAGCTTCGCCGTAACGGGTACCAGGGCGGGATCATCATCCTCACGGCCAGGGATGCGATAAACGAAATTGTCACCGGTTTGGATGCGGGCGCGGATGATTACATGGTCAAGCCCTTTGAATCCGCCGAACTGCTGGCCCGTATCCGGGCGCTGGGGAGGCGCAGAGAGGGGAAAATCAAAGAAGATATTATTCGCATTGACGATTTTGAGTTGGACAGGACGGCCAAAGCGGTCCGCCGGCGGGGGAGAAATGTTCAACTCTCCAGCCGCGAATTTCAATTGTTGGATTTACTGGCGCAGAATCGCGGTCGTGTATTGCCCCGGGATTTGATTTTGGAGCGGATCTGGGGTGAAAACAGCCTGGTAACCTCCAACAATCTTGATGCCCATATAAAATTGCTCCGTAAAAAGCTGGAGTGGGCGGAAGATAAGGCTTTAATTCAGAATGTACGCGGCGTGGGTTTTAGACTGGGGGAACAGGATGTTCGTTAAAATTCAAAATAAACTGAAGTTGGTTTACGCTTTCAGTATGGCCTTTTTACTGATCGCTTTCGTAACGGTAATCTATGCTTCCTTTAAATGGCAGGTCCATGTCGAGCGAAAAAAGGAAATCCGCGTATTGGCGCAGCAGATTGCCGCAGAACAAATGGAATTGCTAAAACGGGATGAAGCGAAAAATACGCTGGTTAATATCGAAAAAGAAACTGATCGTGACATTAGCGGCCAGACTTTTTATTACTTATATGATGCCCGGGGCAGGGAATTAAAGGCGGACATGCCTTTCCCCCGGCTGGGTGAAGTGGTGGCCCGGGAAATCAGTGTTTGGAGCGAAACGGGAAAAGATGTCAGGATAATTGATACCCAGATGGGGAACGGGCAAAAAATAACGCTGATGGTTGTCGCCCAAAAGGTATACGATGGTCCGAACCTGTTGGGCACAGTTTATGCGGGGCGGGATGTAACGGGCTATTATCGGGTTTTGGAGCGGATGATTGTGCCGCTGCTGGGGGTATCAATGCTGTTTTTGTCGCTGGTGCTGCTGGTTGCGCGCTATTTTTCCGCCAAAGCGATGATACCGATCAAGGCTGCCTATACCCGCCAGCGGGCATTTATTGCCGACGCCTCCCATGAATTGCGTACGCCGTTAAGTATTTTGATGACTGCCCTTGAAGTATTGGCAACGGACCGGAACACGGTTTTCAGTCCCTTTGCCGGACAGATGATCAGCGACATCAAGGATGAAATAAGGAAAATGTCAAAGATCGTCAGCAACATGCTGACCCTGGCCAGAGCTGATGCGGGCGTAAATGTTTTGTATAAAGAGGAATTTGACCTGGTTCCTGTTGTCAAGCAAGTTGTCCGGGCCATGCATCCCCTGGCGGTTTCCAAAGGGACCGGCTTGAGATGCAGAACGCCGGAGAGGGTCCTGGTTTATGCCGACAAGGAAAAACTGAAGCAGCTGCTGCAAATATTAATTGACAATGGGATCAAATATACGCCCGTGGAGGGAACCGTGGAAATAAGTGTGGACTTTTCTCCCAAGCAAGCCACGGCCGTCACCGTCACGGTCAGGGATACGGGTATCGGCATCGCGGAGGAGCATAGGAAGTTCATCTTTGAGCGTTTTTACCGGATTGATAAAGTGCGTTCGCGGAAGGAAGGCGGTACCGGTCTGGGACTGGCCATTGCCCGTTGGATTACCGAGGCGCATGGCGGCAAAATTGAAGTAGACAGCACTCCCGGCCAGGGGAGCCGGTTCATTGTCAATCTGCCGGCTGTTAAAATAGTGGATTAGCAAACGTGAAAGCCCGTAAAAGAAGAGAATTACTTTCATTCCTTCTTTTACGGGCTTGTTGTCATTGCAGCGTGCGTATGGGGGGGGGCCGGAAGCTGCGGTAACTCCGGCCGCACAGGGGCGGATATGTTTTGCAACCCTTGGCAGGGGAATCTTCAATTAACCGCGAAATTAAGGGTAGAGAATGATGACAAATATTTTTAAAAAACAGCTACCGCCGTGACCGAGTTTTTTCGTGCTTTGGCTTCATATAAGGCTTGATCCGCCATGATCAGCAGATCTTTTAAATTCTGCTCCGGTTCCAGGGTCATAATACCGGCGCTGATGGTGAGCTCATAGGGGGAAAAGGCTTGTTCCACCTTAGAGCGAATGCGTTCCATAATCTCGCAGGCATTGGGTAAAGGGGTTTCCGAAAAAATGATGGCAAATTCGTCACCGCCCCAACGGGCGACGATATCCGTAAATCTGGTATTATTTTTCAGGATGCCGGCTAGTTCGCAGAGCAGTAAATCACCTTGGACGTGACCATAAGTATCATTAACGGCTTTAAAGTCATCCACATCAATCATGGCGATGCATAACGGCTTTTTCTTCCTGCTTGCCCGGGCTTCTTCCTCATCCAGCCGAAGATAAAAAAAACGCCTGTTATATAAACCGGTCAGAAAGTCTGTAAGGGAGCTGGCGCTCAGCCTTTGGATCAGTCCACCGGCGGCGAAGCCGCCAAGGGATAAAATAAAGGTGGTTGCCAGCCAGATCCAGCCTTCGTAACCAACCTGCAAGACCATATCTAAATAATATCCGGTAAAACCAATGCCTAGACCAAAAACAGTAAAAACGAGACGGGCATAATTGTAAAACACTTTTCCAACTTCCTTTTAAAGCTAATATGTTCAAATACATAGTTCGACACACAGGCCTAAACACCTTCCGTTGAATTAATTCCTTAGGAGTAAAGAAAAAATATGGAGGGATGCTGTATGAATAACGTAATGGCATTTATTCCACACAGAGATCCGTTTTTATTTGTCGACCAGCTCATATTTGCTGATGCCGACTGCATAATCGGGGTAAAGACCTTTGACGATTCGTTTTTTGCTTTCCCGGGACATTTTCCGGAGAAAAATATTGTCCCGGGCGTAATTTTAATTGAAGCGATGGTGCAATGCGGGGGAGCCGGGGTGAAGAAACTCGGCCTGGTCAGTAAGGCGTTATATGGTTTGGCGAGTATCAGGAATGCCCGCTTCCATGGCGTCGTGAAACCCGGGGAATCGGTGGAAATGGTGGTTAAAAACCTCAAAGCCTCAGAACTGGGCATCAAACAGTTCGGTACCGCCTTTTGCAAAGGAAATAAGGTGGCGGAAGCGACCTGGATGTGCACGCGCATGAAATAAGCCGGCGCCAGCCCTGAAAAAGGGATTACACGCCGCCAAAATATTTATGGGCGAGTTTTTCCGCGGTGCGTGTGGCCAGGGCCTGCGTGGTTAAGGTGGGATTAGGCCCCCCCAAAGAATTGTTCAGTACACTGTTATCGGCAATATAAAGTCTTTTGACCTGAAGCGTTTCACAATCTTCGTCCACCACATAGCCCATCCGCATCGTACTCTGCATATGGGCAAAGAGATACGGTGCGCAATCGGCACGCAGGATGCTTTTCGCGCCTGCTTTTTTGAGGATATCTGCCGCGATGGCGGCCAGCTTATCCCTTTTTTGTTTGTCTTTATGCCCGGGCCGATATGTAACCACCGGGATCGGACCGTGTTCATCCTGCAAAAATGAACTGAAGCTGACTCCGTTGTGTTGATTCACCTCATCATCGGTAAACAACAAGATGCTTAAAGTCCGGGGATAGTCCTGCATCAACCTTGCCAATTTATCGCCTGTTACTTTTCCGCAAAAGTTCCAGGGAACTGCCGGGTCAGGCCGGCGCAGGAAATCATAGCTGTCGCTCAGCGTGTAGAGAAAAGAGGCGAACAAACCCGGACTCAATCCTAAACCCTGAAGGACGCCCAGTCCCGGGTAGTCGAATCGCGCGGCGGAATTTTGTCCCACGTAGGGTTTGACATCAGGCATGCCCAGGATCTGCATTAAATCCTGTTCGGCAAATATGCCCGAAATACAGTCAAACCAATGGTTGGTCAGTCCTTTTCCGACCCAGGGATTATACGGTAAGTGCGAATTATGCCAGAGGCGGGGCGTTTCAATGGCGCCTGCGGCCACAATGACAACTTTGGCGTTAAGTTCGCCGGTATGGCCTGTCCAGGTATCGCGGAAGCTGACCCCTGTGGCCACTAAACTACCCTTTTCGGTTGCTGTCAGAATCCTTGTAACAAAAGTGTTCGGACGTATTTCTACGGCGCCGGTGTTAAGGGCCAGCGGCACATAACTTGCAAAGGTTGAACGTTTGGCTGTTTTAGCCACGGTCGGGCCTATCGAACAGCCGTTAATACAATGCCCTCTGAGGGTGCAGCCTGTTTCAGCGCCGTTAAATTTATACTGCAAATCAGTTATCTGCGGCGGAGGAGAGAAAATTGCATTGGGTTGGGGGCGATAGCCCGGACTTGTTACGTTGCGTGTTTTTAGGCGGGGCCAGCCGGCCTTTTGGGCCCCGAAAAAAAACAACTCTTCCTTCGCCGTCATCGGCGCGGCGACCACCGGCAGGGTGGCTTCCACTTTTTCATAGTAGGGCAACAGTGTACGGTACGAAATCGGCCAGAGATCATCGACGGCCCCTGGGAAGGCCCTGGGCGAATTGGCAAAGTACAACAGCGTGGTCCCGCCCACACCTGAACTTTGCCAGATGAATCCCCCACTGGGTATGTACCTGAACCAGGGTGGCCTGTTTCGGTCCGCATGACCCCAACGAAACTTGCCGGTTACATAATTGTTCATATCGTCTTCATTGTCAGTGAAGCACTTTCGCAACAACTCGCTGCTCAAGTTCGCGGGATTGTTATCACCCTGCGGACCCCGCTCCTCATTTGGACGGGGCCATTTTTTATGCCCATACCAGGGCCCTGCTTCCAGCAACAGGGTCTTTAATCCCAGTTCGCCAAGCGCCTTGGCGGCGACGGGGCCGCCTCCGCCCGCGCCGATGATGATGGCGTCTGCGTCATATGTCATGTTATCCCATCCTATTCAGAAAACTTGTCCCTTAAGCAGCCGCGCAGGCCATGATAGCCCTTGGCAGGGCCCGGATAGCCAACTTGCTGCCAGCCTGCGGGAAACTGCACAAGCTTGCGGGCGGCGGGCGGACCGGAACGGGTCGCGCCATAGCCTGTCCACTCGGAGTAGTGCCCGGCAGAACCTAACATGGTCAAAATGCTCACGACAGCAAGTACGGTACCCGGATTTTTATAAAACGGGACAGGCAAGCCGGCCAGATCAACCTGCAGGTGCTCCAAAAGCGAGATGACCCGGCAACGGTCTTTGGTGTGGAGGGCGGCGAACATCCCGTGCGCAGAGGCGAAGGCCGAATCTGCGGGGTGCTCGTTTTTCCCGCTGTCAATTAACTGCTTGGCGGCCATATTCAGCATTTTGGCGGCGGCGTTTGCCAAACCAAAGGTGGAGGGTTTAAAGCATACCTTGAGAGATACATAGTGATCTAGGGTATATATGTAGTATGCAGCGGCATATTTATCCCTTTCACTTCCCGCGGAGACAGGATTGCCGGGAAGCGGCGTGATGGATTCTGCTAAAGCTTCAAACACTGCGGCTGTTTGGGGGAGTACCTTTCTCTGGAACAGGAATTGAAACAGGCTGCCAACCGCTGTGAAAAAATTTCCGAGCATAATACCCTTCCTTTCCGGCAGTACGGGCGTCGTTACCCTTAGTTTTTCTGAACGGCGGAGGTTATATACAAGCACGCTTTGCGTTAGACCGCAGCTTTAACGCAGGGAGAGCAGGCATATGCCGACGGTGATAAACAACGCCCCGAAAAACTGCTGCATAGAGAGACACTCATGAAAAACAAAGAAGCTGAGCATCACGGTAATTAAAGGGGTACAAGCCATTAAAAGCGTGACTTTGTTCACATTACCGCTTTCCAAGGCATAAAAATAGGCCAGATCTCCCAGGAGCGCCGCCAGCACAGCTTCCACGGTGATGATACACCACACGGAAAAGGGTACTTGCATAAATTCCTGGAAGCCCCGGCTGGCAATGTACCAGGTTGAACAGAGTAGCGCGGCGATTGAGGTGCGTAGCACAAAAACCGTGACCGGGCTGACACTGTTTAAGGCCATCTTTCCAAACAGCGGAGCGATGCCTAAGCACACTATCCCGATGAAGGCGTAGATTAAAAACACGGCGACCAACAACCTTTCATGTATAGATATGATTTGTGCGCTTAAAATAATACTCAAGTACGGGGTGAATGTTATTTGGAAAATTACAAATATTATAATATCAGCCTTCACCCGTATGAGCTTCAAGTTTCGCGGCTGTGGAAAGGTAAAGGTTGAACCCAGACACAAATACAGGAAAGGACCTGGTCCGATGGAACTCACGATCGTGATACCAACTTACAATGAAAAAGACAATCCGGTAAAGCTGGTCCGGGAAATTAAACGGGTTATGGGAGGGGGCATCCGTTACGAAATATTATTTGTGGACGATAGCACGGATGACACCCTCCAGGCCCTGCATACGCTAAGCAAGCGTGATAGTCAGGTCAGGTATATTCATCGTCGGCATACCAGGGGCCTGGCATCGGCGGTTGTGGAAGGTTTTCGCGCGGCCGCAGGCAATTATATCGTCGTTATGGATGCGGATTTACAGCATCCCCCTGATCTATTACCCTTAATAATCGAAAGACTCCGCACGGCAGACATCGTAATTCCCAGTCGCTTTATCGAGGGTGGCTCCGATGGCGGATTGAATATTTTCCGTAAATTTATCTCCTGGACGGCCAGAATGATTGGACGTTGGTCTATCAAAAGGCTGCGGTCGATTTCCGACTGTACCAGCGGATACTTTGGGTTGCGCAAGTGCGCCATAGAGGGTGTTGAACTGGAGCCAATCGGCTGGAAAATACTGATGGAGGTCTTAGTTAAGGGTAAACACAAAACTGTGCATGAGATACCCTACACCTTCGCCGCCCGCAGTAGGGGAGAATCCAAAATGAGTCTGGCGGAACAGTGGAATTATCTGCGTCACATCGTAAAGCTGGTACACAGCAACCCGGAGGATCTGCGTTTTTTCTTCTTCTGTGTCATTGGTCTGGCGGGCATGTTCATTAATATGCTGGCCTTAACGGTACTGATTAGCATTTTCCCGGTAAAGGGCATGGCGGCCTCAATCGGTGCTTCCGTGATCGCCATGCTCCATAACTACGTTTTAAACGACCGGATAACCTGGCGGGGAGCGAAAAGGGTGAAGCATGGGCGGCGGCTGATCCAAATGGGCCAATTCTTTTCCGTGTGCAGTTTGGGCATTTTGATCACGGCCTTGATTGTGCAGGGCTTTCTTAATTTGGGTTGGAGCATATATATCGGTCAGTTGGTGGGCATTGCCACCGCAACCTGGTGGAATTTTTCCGCCAATGACCAATGGACATGGTCCGCTGTCCGACCTGATACCGGAAACAAGCCCAAGCCGGTGGTAACTCAGGAGTATTCCCGTGAGATATATTAAGCTGAAGGAACACAATCGCAAAATATGCGGTCTGCCCTTTTTATCCAATATTCCGCTGCGCTGCCTGGTGCTTCACCTGGTCCTGGTGTTTGGCGCGGCGATCTTGGCCGGAGACGCCTGGATGCTGAAAGCCGGCGGATTTATCAATTCCCGGCTGCCGGAAACCTATCCCCTGGTGGAAAGATTTATCAGATGGGATGCGCACTGGTATACCTACATTGCCCAACAGGGGTACGACCAGTTGAGTATCGTATTTTTTCCCATGCTGATTATGTGGATCAGGCTTGTCGCGCCCTTTTTTAATTTTGATTACGGTTTGGCCGGTTTTGTGGTGTGCAATATATTCAGTGTTTTGTGCTTTTTTTTGCTCTACGCGCTCTTCCGGCTGGATTTCTCCGAAACGGTGGCCGATAAGGCTTTACTGGCCTTTGCAGTCATGCCTTCCTCCGTGTTTCTCAACAGCATTTATACCGAACCGCTGTTTTTGACATTTTCCCTGGCGTGTGTTTACTTCGCCCGGACAGGGCGATGGTGGCGCGCCGGGTTATGCGCGGCTCTGGCTACCCTGACGAGGAATCTGGGCATTTTTCTTATCTGCCTGATGGCCTGGGAGTATTGGGAACAGGGCAGAAGGGGAAAATGCACACCGACCCGGACTGCGCCGATCCTGGCCTTACCGTTGCTCGCTTTCGCGGGTTTTATTTACTATAATTATTGGCTGCTGGGACAACCACTGGCCTTCGTGGAAATGCAAACAGCCTGGGGAAGAGAATTCAGCCCACCCTGGGTCAATATCTGGCGCGGTGTGTTACTGGTGGGGCAAGGAGCCGGGACAGCCGCCATCCTGGACCTTATTTTGGTGCTGCTGACCTTGGCCGGACTGGTGGCTATGACTTTCCGGCGGACCCTGCCCATTCCCCGGTCGTACCTGATTATCGGCTGGCTTTGGTTTCTTGTCCCGCTTTGCTCCACGGCGGCGTGGATGCCGTTATACAGCATGGCCCGCTTTGTGCTGGTTATTTTTCCGCTGTATTTGTACGTGGCGCAGCTTCAGCCCTCCCGTTACCGTAGCTTGATTATGCTGGGGGCGGTGACCACAGCAATCTGCAGTGTATTATTCACCAATTGGTTTTGGCTGGGCTAAAGGGGGAATAATCCTGGAACGTCAAAAAAAAGGATGACCCTGCCGGTGTTTACGACCGGGGGTCATTCCCCTTGTACTGGCAGAGGGTCAAAGTCCCCTTCCCCCTTGACTTCTGACTTCTGAATACTATTTATCCCCTCTGCGTTCTCTGTGCCTCTGCGGTTTGATCCTTTAGGCCAGCGTTCGCGGTTTCGGAAAAAATCCTCCATATCTTCCGGCGGCACGGGAGGACTGAACAGATATCCCTGCATGACCGGACGGGCCATCGATTTGAGACAGTTATACTGGTCCTCAGTCTCCACCCCTTCCGCAATTACCCCAATGCCCAGGTTTTCGGCCAGACTAAAAATGGTCCGGATGATGGCCTTATTGGCCGCATTAATGGCTAAGTCCTGGATAAATGCCCGGTCAATTTTCAGAACATCGACGGGAAAACTTTTCAAATACATGAGTGAGGAATAACCAATGCCAAAATCATCCAAGGCCAGCCTTACGCCCATATTGAGGAGTGAATTCATGACGGAAAAAACCAGTTCCGCGTGGGTTACGGCGACTGTTTCCGTAATTTCCAGCTCCAGCAGGTGCGGGGGTAAGCCCGTTTCCGCCAGGATATTCCGGATTTTTCCCAACAAATCATGCTGGTGCAGCTGGATGACGGAAATATTTACGGAAACGCGGAGGGCACCAACTCCGGCGTTCTGCCATGCCATGCATTGCCGGCAGGCTGAACGGAGTACCCAATCACCGATGGGAATGATCAGGCCCGTTTCTTCCGCGAGGGGGATAAATGCGCCGGGGTACAATAAGCCTTTGGTGGGATGATTCCAGCGGATCAGTGCTTCGACACCCACAATATTTGCATTGCAGTCAAACTGGGGCTGGTAGTGCAGGACAAACTCGGAGTTGGCGATAGCCTGATGCAGTTCCGACTCCAGGGCCAGTTTGCCAAGGGAAGCCGCATACAGGGCTTCATTAAAAAACTCGTACCTGCTTTTGCCCAGTCGTTTTGCTTCATACATGGCAATATCGGCGGCCTTTATTAAAGCATCGGCATCTTTGCCGTCTTCCGGGAAACGCGCCACCCCGATGCTGGCGGACAGGTGGAAATTGCAGCCTTTATAATGCCAGGGACTTTTTATGGCGGCGATGCAGCAGGCCATAATTTCCCGCATGCGGGACCGGCTGTCCACTTCCGGCAAGAGAAGAATGAACTCGTCACCGCCCAGACGATATACAAAACCTACGCCCCGGAGACACTGTCGTAAACGATCGGCAATGACTTTCAGAAGCTCATCTCCCGCGGAATGCCCCATGGCATCGTTAATGCGTTTAAAATCGTCCAGATCAAGGAAGGCGAGGGCAAAATGCCTGTTGGAGGCTTGCTCCAGCATGGTGCTCGCGTTTAACCGTTCAATAAGCAACAGTCGGTTTGGTAAATTCGTCAGGATATCCTGATAGGCGAGACGCCGGATGGTTTCTTCCTTTTCCTTCAGCTGACCAATCTTTTCTTCCAGTTTTTCCGTACGTTCTTTTACGATGCGTTTTAGTTTTTTATTGAAACCCGCAAAGAGAAGGACGAAGAGAGTCAAAATGGCGGTGAGGGCGAGCAACGGTGTAATCAACAGCTGCGAAATCCGTTTGCGCTCATTAGCCGGGTCGTGCAGCAAATTTTTTACCGAAAAGTTTTCGGAGAGCAAGCCGAGTTTTTGGTGCGTTTCCGCGATTTTATCCCAGCGTCCCGGATTGCTGTGACCTAATTCCACGTATTCGGGCAAGATGACTTTATGAATTTCCGCGGCCTCAAAGGCCAGCTGTTCACGGGAAAGCCGGGGATTATATTTACTGATGATCAAGTCGATAAGTTCTTCCTGGTGGCTGAGGGCATATTGCCAACCCTTTAAACTCGCTCTGACGAACCGCCGCGCAAGCTCGGGACGGGTTTTAAGCAAACTTTCCGAAGCAATCAGGCAATCACCATAATAGTCGACACCGTAATTTATGGGGTTGATTATATTTATGGGCACGCCCAGTTGCTGAAATATGTAAGGTTCTGTAGTGCTATATGCCGACATGGCATCTACTCTGCCTGCCAGCAAGTCGTTTATCTGCCAGGTGTGGGGCAAAAAATCGATCTGCTGCAGATCGACGCCTTCGCTGGCGAGCATGGCCAAAATGTCTGTGCTCTGTTCAGGATTAAGCATGATTTTCTTTCCCTGTAAATCGTGGGGTGTTACGAAGCCGGCATCTTTGCGCGTTATTAATACCTGCGGAGAGTGCTGAAAAATGGCCGCAATCACCTTTGCCGGCGCGCCATTATCCCGCTCGACAAGGAGAGAGGTATTGTTTACCGTAAAATCTGCCCGCCCGCTAACCACTTCCTGAATAGGATCAATGTCGGCGCGCCCCTCCAGGAGGATAACGTCCAAGCCTTCCTCCTGATAGTAACCCTGTTCGATAGCGGCGTAGTATCCGGCAAATTGAAATTGGTGACTCCATTTCAATTGCAGCGTCACCGTTTCAGCGTGGGCGCGACAGGGTAAAAAAAGTACGCAGCAGCAAAATGCAACGAGAAAAAGTTTCCCTGTAGGGAAGTTGGCAGACATACATACTCCTCCGAAAACCCGTGATGGCAGTCATACTGCAATTTTGGGCCTTTCTGCATATTTTGGCTGAGGAAACAGTAAAGCGTCACTCGTGTCATTTAATGGCGAAAAAAGTTTAATATTGTGTTAATATTCGCCACATTTGCCGTTCTTCCTTCCCCGGTGAGCATGGGCCGGCAACTTCAACTGCCCGATAAATGGGATGCTATAAAAGGGATGCTTTTGGCAGGAGTTTGCCTTTGCGTGGTAAATGTATTCAGAAAGGGAGTTCAAGCTTCAATTCCGCCTGAATCAAGTCTCCATTTATCCGGCATGGATTTGACGGGAAAACATATTGACAGACGAAAGAGTGGGTAATGATGTACAAAGAGGTTATGGCCGCGTTTTATGAGCATAGGGACGGGGAAAAAGCAGAGAAAATGGCGGCCTATATGAAAGGCAATTTTCCGTTTTTAGGCATAACGAAAAAGGACAGGCTCAGTCTTCAGTCTGCGTTTATCAGCCAGGCGAAAAACAGCGGGACCATTGACTGGGAACTGGTATTCCATTTGTGGGCTTTACCGGAGCGGGAATTCCAATATCTGGCGCTGGACTATTTACTGGTCCTGAGAACCCTTTTACAAGAGGAGGATATTGGGAAACTAAAAACTTTAATTACGACAAAAGCTTGGTGGGACACGGTGGATGGTCTGGCGGGAAATATGACGGGCACGTTATGTGCCAAGTTTCCGGGAATCGTGGAAAACCAGCTGCTGCAGTGGGCCGAATCCGGCAATATCTGGCTGGTGCGTGCCGCCATCATCTTTCAACTAAAATATAAAGAGAAAACCGATACCGAAATACTGGGCAGGGTAATCGAGAAAAACAGCAATACAAAAGAATTTTTTATCAATAAGGCGATCGGTTGGGCGCTAAGGGAATATTCCAAAACCAACCGGGTCTGGGTAAAAACCTTTATCGAGAACCATTCCTTGCCGGCCCTGGCCGTTAGGGAAGGCAGTAAATATATCTAATTTATTTTTAATACCAGTCGGAAGCGAGGTGGAATTAATGCCCCATACAATCCGGAAAAATATCCTGCCGGGCATAAAGGTCAAGATCGTCCAGAAGCAACACCAGCGTACCGGACAGTTAACGGAAGGAACGGTAAAAGACCTTCTGACCTCCAGTCCCGTTCATCCCCGGGGAATCAAAGTTCGCTTGACTTCGGGCATTGTGGGTCGTGTACAGCAGATTCTCAAACCATCAGAGTTCAAGGAGGGAGAAAATGAGTGACAGACCGTCGGTAAGCCTTTGATAAGTTCAATAAAATTCAGATGGAGTTAAAAAACTCCATCTGAATTTAGAGCGCTTGCCTTGAAAGGCCGTTTTCCTTTATTCCGCTGCGGCCATCCTTTGGAGGGACTGGAGTTTTGAGGTTACGACATAGTTGTCTCCCCTAAATTCCCGCATAATTAAACCGGCGTCGGGGGCATAGTATTCGAACTGCAGGTCTTTTTGCTGCGGATCCAGCGATGTTATTTTAACCTTTACCACGTGTTGGAAGGTCCCCGCCGGAAGCTGTACAGATTCGTTTATACTGACAATCTCCCGTTTATTTTGCATGTCTTCCCAGACCTGTCCCACTTTCAAGGGGGCTTTGAGCAGAATTTGGCGTTGATGGGGCTGCTCATTGAGCAGACTGTCATTGGAGTAATACTCTTCCCGGGACAGGGTTTGGGTTATGGCCTCGGCGCTAACCTGATAAACCCGGCCGAGCCTGGTCCCGCCGTTGTTTTCCGCCATTTGAACCTGATTGCCTTCCCGGTATATTACTGTACGGGTAAAACCGGCATACTCGTTGCCGCTTCCCTCATAAGTCCAGGTTAAGGACGGTTCAGTGGGAAAATAACTTTGCACATCAGTAATTACAGGCTCTTGCCCCGGTATTGCCGGTTGACCGGCGCAACCGGCAATGACCGCTAAACCTGTCAGCAAAATCAGCAGTAACAAGGTTTTTGTCGTTAAGCGCATATAATCACCTTTCTCATTTTTTTGATTATATTTTATCATTTATTCGCCGGCTAAGCGACGCTTCAGCGCCTGGATAAGTTTACCTGAAATTCAGATGGAGGGAAACTCCCCCTGAATTAAGTCTCCCTTTAGCGGAGAACATACAAGCAGGAGCTGAATTTTCGCAGCGCGGGGAGCGGGTGACTTATGTTAGCGGATGACGGTGCCCGACGAAAACAGGCTTGACGGGTCCGGAAGCCCGATATATTATTAAATTATACTTGTGTATATACACTTAATTTCCCGCTGAAACAAGAAAGGCCATTAACCATGAAACATATCAAAAATATTTATCCTAAACGTCCGAGTCCCTGCAACTGTCTGAACCTAAGGCGGGCCTCGCGCGCAGTCAGCCAATTTTATGATAAGGTTTTGGAACCATGCGGGATTTCCATTGCCCAGTTGGCATTGCTGCGGCATGTGGAACTGGCGGAAAAGACCACGATCAGTAAACTTGCGAAGCTGATGCGCATTGACCGGACTACGCTTAACCGCAATATGAAACCCCTGGTGGAAACGGGGCTTATTTCAATCTGTGCCGGTAAGGATTCCCGGACAAAACAGATAAACTTAACACCGGCCGGGCGCAGAACAATCGCCAAAGGCTGGGAACTGTGGGGAGAGGCGCAGACTGCAATAAGCGGATACCTTGGCGATGACGAACTGACCCAACTCACACAGCTATTGGCTAAATTAGAAGCACTGGCGCCTGATTAGGCAGGTAAAATGAAGTGCTGGGCGGCGGGGGTCCTTTGGCGTGGCCGGTAATGAATTGAATGAAGGGACAGACATGAGCAAGTCTGGCCATAACAGGAGGAAGATGATGGAGAAGGCAAAGGTTTACTTTACAAACTTACGTGCAACCCCTGAGCTGAATTTATTGCAGAAGTTGGAGAAACTGGTGAAAAGCGCGGGTATTGAGCAAATTGGCTTTAAAAACAAATTCACCGCCATTAAAATTCACTTTGGTGAACCGGGTAATCTCGCCTTTCTCAGGCCAAATTACGCCAAAGTAATTGTCGACATCATTAAAAACCTGGGTGGTAAGGTTTTTCTGACGGATTGCAACACCCTGTATGCGGGGCGACGGAAGGATGCTTTAGAACATTTAGAGGCGGCTTATGAAAATGGCTATAATCCCTTCACCACGGGCTGCCAGATTATTATCGGCGACGGGTTGAAGGGGACTGATGAAATGAACGTGCCTGTGCCGTGCGGCGAATATGTGAAAGAAGCGAAAATTGGACGGGCAATCATGGATGCCGATATCCTTATTAGTTTGACCCACTTTAAGGGTCATGAACTTACGGGTTTTGGCGGTGCGTTAAAAAATATCGGCATGGGCGCCGGGTCAAGGGCAGGCAAAATGGAGATGCATAGTGAGGGAAAACCGGGAGTTAAAAGGGAAAGTTGTGCAGGCTGCGGCGTTTGTAAAAAAAATTGCGCGCATAGTGCGATCACACTTACGGGCCATAAGGCGAACATAGATCACGCCAAGTGTACAGGGTGCGGAAGATGTATCGGGGCATGTCATTTTAATGCGATCGTTGCGGCCTGGGATGAGTCTAACGATATCCTCAACAAAAAAATTGCGGAATATTGCTGGGCCGTATTAAACGACCGGCCGCATTTTCATATAAGCTTAGTTATGGATGTGGCGCCGTTCTGTGATTGCCACTCGGAAAATGACGTGCCGATTATTCCCGATATCGGCATGTTCGCCTCCTTTGACCCCGTAGCCCTTGATATGGCCTGTGCGGATATGGCTAACCAAGCCCCGGTTATTGCCGGCAGTTATCTGGCGGAGCAGTTAAAAAACCCAGCCCGTGATTGCGGGGCGCATCACGATCATTTCCGCGCCACCCATCCGGAAACCAACTGGAAGGTGTGCCTGGATCATGCGGAAAAAATAGGGATCGGCACGAAAATGTATGAAATCAGGGAGATCTAACGTCGACGAGGGGTGATTTGATGAAAGCGAAAGATATTATGGTAAGGGAAGTTGTGACGGTCAATCAATCTGCCACGATCAACGAAATAGCAAAAATACTGATTGAGCACAAAATTTCCGGTGCACCGGTGGTTGATGACGCGGGGAAGCTGGTGGGTATTGTGAGCGAAAAAGACATTTTGCACAAGGAAACAAATCCCAGACTGCCCAATTTTATCAGTATCCTGGGCGCCATTATCTACTATAACGGGGTGGAAAGATTCCATGAGGACTTTAAGAAATTGATGGCCCGGCAGGCGGTAGAAATCATGACGGAGAAAGTTGTGGCAGTTTCAGAAGACGTGGAAATAGAGAAAGTGGCCGGGTTAATGATTAACCATGGGGTGAAGCGTATACCTGTAGTCCGCGGGGAAAAAATCGTGGGGATCATCAGCAGGGCGGATATCATAAAAACATTATTGGTTTTATAAGGACAAGTGTTATGCCCCGCGAATTTTTGTCCATACTAATTACAGCAACGGCTACAGTCTGAGGGGGAGTAAATGTTACGGCTTTGTAACAGGCAAGGTTGGTATTCCCGGGCAGCTAAATATGATGGTTGACCTCCGGGATTTGTTTTTAGTCTGATGCAAGGAGGAGTAAACATGAGTGAAACAGATAAATTTATGCAGGAAGAATTTCTGCCCTTCTGCAAGCGTGTGTTAGATGCCTTTGCGCAGAACCACGCTATATTTCACGCGGCGTTTAACCGTTTTATGTCGGGTACGAACCTTATGGGCATGCGCCTTACGGACCACGGAAACGTTTTGGGCGATTATACGCTGGTGTTGGAGGATGCCAAGATTTCCCGCATATACAACGGGGTGCTTTCGTCAGAAATACATAGTCCTTTCGGGGTGCTTAAGCCCTACTACATTTTGGAGAAAAGCGTGGTGGAGAAAATGATTCAAGATGAACCGAACTTTATTGCCCATCCCTTTACCACCAAATTTAAATATTATCCCGAAATAACGATTAAGTTTTTAAAATAGTGTTATTAAGTGTTATTACCGGAAGCATAACAAAAGGGTGATACATGAAAGCGTATCACCCTTTTTGTATGCTTATTGGGGCACGAAAACGATTTTTACCGGCAGGTTGGATGCGCCGGGCGGGCTGAAGGTAAAGGCAAGGGGCTCACCGTTGTCATAGGTACCCAGGAAGGCGAAATCCTTCGTTATATCCTTGCCAAAATGTAATCTTCCGAGGGGAGTGGCCAACGGGCTCCAGTTTACGTTCGGCTTGGTGATGCCGATGGCGCCGGCATAATATCCTCCCATCGGTGCAAGATAGTAGGCCGTATGCCCCTTGCCTTTGGAAGGAAGGACGATTTGATAGACCACACCGTAGTTTCCGTAGTTAACCACTTTTGTTCCATCGGTAGCATCTATCCCCGCTAAATAAGGGTCGATCTTATCATCAGCCAGTGTTATGGCCACTGCGCCATTTTCCGCCGGGTCATAGGGGTGAACAGAGGCGATCTGGCGATTTGCGTCCGCAAATGTGCCCCGCAGGTGCACTGCGTCTGCGGGGAGTATTTGCGCAGTTTTATAAAACTCACTGCTGTCCGCGGGAACCGGCAGCATCATTACGGTAACGGTTAGCGGCTGATCGGTTACGAAATCATAAATACCGTTAATCAGCATATTGGGCAAAACCGGGGATTGACTGATACCGGGAGACAGCGGCACCATTCCTCCGGGAGGAACAGTAAGCTGATAGGCCTGGCTGCCGGCCAGATAGGAAGTCAGAGCCGTCTTGCCCACTTCCATCCAGTCACCCCCCGGACCGCCCAGACTATAGCGGCTGACCGTGATATGAGCCGTCTCCCGGCTTTGGTTCTCCAGGAGAACCTCCACTTTCTTGGCTGTTGCCGTCGCGTTAACATGATAAAAGAAGAGACGGATATTCCCGGTTACCCTGTCCTGATAGAGAATACCGTCCGCAGTCACCATCTCGGGACTGTCGGAAAGAAGAAGCTTGCCACCAAGAGAACTGTTTGTTACCTTCCATTCCGTAAGTTTTTCTATTTCCACTCCCTGTGGTCCGAAAGCGGATACCAACGCAAGGCGACTTGCTAAGCAAAGCACGGCCAGTGAAGCCACAACTACTTTCACTAAATACGGCATTTTCCACCTCTCCAAACTGTATTCGCGCATATATCCCGGACCCTCAGAAATAAACAAATCCCCGGCGACGCTCTTCATCACAGGGAATATGACGGCGTTTATCCGATGGCTAACTCGCTCTAAGACTCCCGCCCCTTCAGGCGGGAGTAAGAGCGACTAAGCCCCTGGACCTGTGCCCTGTGGGTATAA
>DHRA01000034.1:35235-40517 GCA_002411145.1 Firmicutes bacterium UBA5324
AATCAAGTCTCCATTTATCCGATGGCCAACCCGCTCAATGATGCCTCTTCCGGAGGGGGAGTTAGGAGCGGCTGGATCCCTGGCTAAAAATATATTATTCGCTGCTTTTTCGGGAATCCCTATATGTTTTGCGGATTTATTAAAGAAACAAATTTGGGCCAACGGACCTGTATTTTTTTGCGTGCACAGGCAGGCGGAAACCGGCAGACCGTCATAATAATCCAATTATGACAAAAATAGCCAGCGTCACTATCCTCGAGGGATATTTCGCCGGCTGTTTTTTGCGGATAAGTTTAGTCATTTCAAACAGTTTAATTATACCCGAAAAAAATTTATAATCTATTATGTAGCATGATAATAGTGTGCGTTAGGACATTTGTGGTAAGATGGGCAGGGGACAAAATGAAACGATTATCTATCGGATGAATCCAATCCTTGAAAAATGTGCTGATCCTTCTCCGCGGGGGTAGCTGATCTTTTTTGGAGATTAAGTGAGTAAAAGACCTTTTTGCTGCGGTTCTCAATGTTACGCGGTTGAAAATAATTTGATAGATATCATTAAGTACTAAGGACCAGGTACCCATTAAAGTGCGGTATCCTGGTCCTTTTTACTGGTGTATCACATGCAGGCAAGATGACTATCGCGATGGTCTTGAAAGATGCGGGGTAGCGAAAAGCGGGCCTAAGCTTTGCTTTGGCAAGTTTTTTTCAAAATCATTGGATCCCAGGAAATATAAGCATTTTGTTGAATAAACGGGGAAATACACGAAATATGATAGCCAGAGGCCCGGATAAGTGAGATGGAACGGAGGATAGTTTAAAAGATGAGCGTCGCTTGCGGAGTATTTAAAATTTTATGTAATAAAGAAGGCCAGCCTGTTGATTATGTTTTTGTCGATGTAAATACTTCTTTTCTTGAATTAACCGGTATGTCCGGCAAGGCTGTCGCAGGAAAAAAAGCAAGTGAGTTGGGGATTCGTTGGCGGGGCGTAGATACCGACCTGCTTGAAGCTTACGCTGAAACTGCGTTGCAAGGAAAAAACCGTGAAGTACGGGCGTTTGATCCTGAAGGGAAACACTGGCTTCGCGTGTCCGTTTATTCCCCCGCGAAGGAATATTTTGTTACCTTTATTAATGAGATCAGTGAGGAAATACAGCGATACGAAGTGATTAACAGCCGGTTAAAAAATGTTAACTTTGGACAAAAGGCATTAAAAGGTCACATTATAATAGATGTAACCGCCGGAGATAAGGCTGAAAAAGAATTGCCGCTGCAGCGTGAGCGACTATCCTTCATTGTGGAAGGAACGAAAGCGGGAATATGGGATTGGGATTTGACAACCGGGGAGATTTATTATGATAAGCAGTGGAAAGCTAATCTGGGTTATGCAGAGCATGAAATAAGGAACAGCATTGAAGAATGGAGTAAGCGCAGGCATCCCGAAGATGTAGTCAGGGTAAACCAGATTATGCGCTGTTGTTTGGAAAGCAAGTCTGAGACAAAGTATATGAATGAGTATCGCCTCCGCCACAAGAATGGAGAATATCGCTGGATTTTAACAACGGGGAAAATTATGCGGAATAAAAAGGGGACCCCCTTAAGGTGGGCGGGTTTTATGATAGATATTACCGACCAAAAGCGTGTGGAAGAATTATTATTCGCAAGCAAGACCCGACTGGTTAACTTTGCGCGGGCCATACCGGACACGAGTTTTATTCTTGATGAAAATGGGAGGTATGTTGAAGTATTTCATGATTACGATGTCTGGACCGATAAATCCAAAGCAGAACTGCACGGACGAACGGTCCATGAGGTTTTGCCAAGGGACAGTGCCGACAGGCTGTTGCACCAGGTGCGGCTTACGGTCAAGGACGGTGAAAGTCAATGCATTGCCTGCGAAAGTTACAGGTTTGGGATGAAGCGGTTTTTTGAAATCCACACCGCGCCCATGTACTATTTAGCCGAGGGTAAAAAAACGGTGGCTGTGATTATAAACGATATTACTGAACGCCGAAAGAGTGAGGATCTGCTCCTGTTAACCTATGAGTTGAGTCGCAGGAGTGATTTTTTTAATGATGTAATTAGCGAGAAAGTAATTCTTAACGAGAATTTTGTGACTTCCGCCAAAGAAATGGGTATAGATGTTTGCGCACCAGTGATATGCTGTCTGTTAATGTGCGAAACGAGCGGCAAGGAAACGCCGCCTTATAATAATGATACAAAAATGCAAAAAAGCCATCTTATTGACTGCTTGAAAGATGAACCCGATTATGTGATATGGGACTGCCGTGATTATATAGGAATTCTCTTTCAACCCGGCAACCAAGATGTCATCGGCAAACTAAGCGGTCAGGAATTGGCTTACAGGCTGAAAGAAAAAATTCAGGCTCAATTTCCGCAGCTATCTGTCTTGCTTGGTGTAAGCAACATCCAGCAAGGGTTAAACAGTATTCAGGAAGCTTATAAACAGGCGATAAGCGCGCTTAAAACACTGCAATGTCAATGCATAAATGAGTATGGGGTACAATGCTGTTATTATGGAGCTTCGGGGATTTTTCAATTGCTTACATATTATGACGAGACGTATGCGACTAAATTTATTGAGGAAAACATCGGCGGGCTTATTAAGTATGATAAAGAAAAAGGGGCGGATTTATTGCCGACGCTGGAAAAAATTTTACATTCGGCCAACCTGAAACAAGTTGCGGAGAAGATGTTCTTTCATTATAAAACGGTAGTATTGCGCAAGCGGCGTATTGAGAAAATTCTGGGTATATCCTTGGATTCTTTTGAAACACGGGTGGCGTTGGACGCGGCAATCAAACTTTATAAATTACAAAAAACGTCAGGTTTGTAATGACGTGCCAATAATGGGAACGATAGCCAGCGGTTATATCTATAGAGGATAGCCGCCGTCCATTATTTGTGAAAAAAAGTAGTAAGTCAAACAGTTTAATTTTACCAAAAAACCCATTATAATAACAATTAATTTGTTGTAATAAGGGAGTAGAAATATGCAAGATGAACAATTGGTTATTTTTAAGCTGGGGACCCAGGTGTATGCTTTTCCCATTTCACAGGTGCGGGAAATTATTCAGTACGATAGCGCCACCATTGTGCCAAATGCGTCAAACTATGTTGAAGGCATCATTAATCTGCGGGGGAAAGTGATCACGGTTATTAACCTTGCCAACAGATTTAAGCTGGTTGTGGAAGGCCAAAAAGCGCAGCGTGCCATTATCGTTGACACGGAGCAAAAACAACTGGCCGTTATTGTGGATGAAGTAACGGAAGTAAAATACCTGGCTGACAAAAAGGTGGACACGCTGGAAGTTATTGATGTGCGTAACGAATGTGTCCGGGGTGTGGTGCAGGATGGGGAGCGGTTATTAATCCTGTTGGATGCCAGCAAACTGATAGATGAAAAAGAAAATATTTGCCGGGAAATATGTGGTTAGGAGGAAGGAAAACGACGGGGTGTATTTTGGTAAATAATAATTGAGAGGGGATTCTGGCATGGCACTAATTAACGACCTGACAGTCGGCAAAAAAGTGAGTGTTTTGGTCATCCTGAGCAGCATTTTTTTATGTATTATAGGTTATAGCGGCTATCACTATTTATTTAAAGCAAATAATGACCTGGATTCGCTGTACAAAGACCGTTTAATACCGGTAAAACTGTTGAACGAAAACCGCGCGCACGGCAGAGCGATTGAAGCGGATCTTCTAAAAATGATGTTGACAACAGATGCGGGACTTAAACACAGTCTGAACCAGGATATAGATGCAAGAGTAAATGCGTTTAACAATAATTTAGCGGATTACGAGAAAACAAAAATTGATGCCATGGAAAAGGAAATACTGTCAAACCTAAAGTCGGCACTCCAGGACTATCGGGATTCCAAGGCGGAAGTAATTGCCCTGGCGATGGCAAATGAAAACAGTAAAGCTTATCAGTTATATACGGAGCATACTCAAGAGGCTGCCGAGAGATTCCAAAAAGATATTTTGGAACTGGCAGAGTATAGTGCGAAGGTAGCTGGTAGGATCAACACAGAAAATGACAGTGATTTTGTCAAGGCCAAGATGATATTCCTGGGGATTCTAATCATTGCCTTAATCATTCAGTTAGCCTTTAGCCGGTTAATTATTAAAGCCATTACCGGCCCTTTAAGCACCATCGTGACCCGTTTAACGTATTTCGCCGATAATGACTTTTCCCATGATGTTTCAAAAGAATTTTTAGCAAGAAAAGACGAATTTGGCAAGATTGCTTTTGCTTCCAATAAAGTTACCGAATCAATGCGAACGCTGATACGCCAGATGGAGGAGTCGTCTGAACAACTCTCCGCGGCCTCGGAAGAATTAACAGCCAGCGCGCAACAGTCCGCGCAGGTAACAACCCAGGTGGCGGCGGCCATTACGGAAGTAGCTGAGGGATCGGAAAAACAGGTTATCGCGATAGATGACACCTCGGCTGTCGTCGAGCAGATGTCTGCGGGCATTCAGCAGATCGCCGCAAATACCAATAACGTGGCCGGAACCTCGGATAAGACGGCCGTTGCTGCCCAAGAAGGGAACCAAGCAATTGATACGGCTGTGCAGCAGATGAATATTATCGAACAAACCGTGAGCAAATCCGCCACGGTAGTCGAGAAATTAGGGGAAAGATCAAAAGAAATCGGACAAATTGTCGACACCATCTCCGGGATTGCCGGACAGACGAATCTATTGGCCTTAAATGCGGCGATTGAAGCTGCCCGGGCCGGGGAACAAGGCAAAGGGTTTGCCGTCGTAGCGGAAGAAGTGCGTAAATTAGCAGAACAATCACAAGATGCGGCCAAACAGATCGCCGCCTTGATCGGTGAGATTCAGGGCGAAACAGAGCAAGCGGTGTCGGCTATGCAAGAGGGAACAAAGGAAGTTCATCGGGGAAGCAGGGTCGTAAATACGGCCGGGGAGAATTTTGCTTCCATTACCACGCTTGTCCAAGAAGTATCTAAAGAAGTGCAGGATATTTCGGCCGCCATTCAGCAAATGGCCGGCGGCAGTCAACAAATCGTGGATTCCGTTAAATCCATAGACGGCATTAGCAAGAATAATGCGGAACATGCGCAAACCGTATCGGCGGCCGCTGAAGAGCAGTCTGCGTCCATGGAACAAATTGCTGCTTCCAGCCAAAGCCTGGCCAAAATGGCTGAAACGTTACAACTGGCCATCAATCATTTTAAAATCTAAAAGGCGGGGTGGAAATATGCGGGGTCAGGCCTGCCTAATTGAA
>DHRA01000034.1:40675-48704 GCA_002411145.1 Firmicutes bacterium UBA5324
TTCAATTAGGCAGGCCTGACCCCCTTTGTTCATTCAATTAGTTTCTTATGACTTGTTTTTTCCTGCGTAAGTTAATAATTTTTGCGTGATTCTATGGGCGATTTCCGGATGGGTGTGAAAGAATCTCTGGAAGGCACTTCCGGACAATATGAGGATTTCCGCCGTATCAAGCGCCATGATGTCTTCGGCATGCTTATTGTGCTCCGTAAGGCCGTTAGCGCCGAAGGATTGTCCGGGGATGCTGTATTCTTTAGCCGGGCGAATAAAAGTCAGGGATTTTAACTTGCCGGAAATCAGGATATTATAGGTATAACTGACATCTCCTTGGTTTGTAAGTATATTTCCCGGAGCGCACGGAATCAAACTGGCGCAGCAGTGGAGTAATTTTTTTGCTTCACTTACCGATAATTCATGAAGGGCTTTGATGGCTTCATTGGGCGGACAATGCAAGCGATTGTCCAGAAGCGACCATAAATCTTCCTCTGTTACCATTTGGCTATTCACAAAACGGGATTGTTTTGTGAAATTTGCATGAAACCATTCGACTGCCTGCGTGTCTACTTTGCCTCTTTGACGTGCGAGGCGATAAAAGGGAGAACGAATATTACGCAAATGTTGAATATCATTCACAAGCATGACCAGAGGCGCTTGTAAACCGTAACCTGGAAGTTCAAAATTCTTAAAATACCGGTGCATGCCCAGCTTTTCGTAGATACGGATCAAATGATAATTGCAGATACCAAATATGAAATCTATTTGATTTCTGTAACTAAGTTCATAACATTTTGCGATAAGCATATAAAACACCGGTGAGTTTCGATAAGCAGGAAGGACCATGATTTTTGTGACAAAGGAAAACTGCCTGCCCTGTACTTTAGGGCAATCCTGAAAGGTGTCCAAAGACAGAAACGCAGCAACTTCTTTTGAAAAGTCGCCAACTGTTCCAATGTTGATGCGGGCAGTGCCAATCAGTTCTGACCCGACTTTGGCATATAATATCAAGCCCCAGTCATCCATATCATCATACAGCAGCTTATGCGTATGGTCTATGCCCATGATATGTTTAGCCATTTCTTCCACATAGGTTTGATAACGGAAACGGTATATTTCTCTTTTTTCTTCCGGGGTTGCGGCTATACCGATGATAATCGATTTATCCGGGTTTTCTGTTGTCAGGGACATGCTCTTCGCGGTGCTGTTTAACATGACAATCTCTCCTTCATATTAGTTTGTAAGTAAATTCATTTCCGGCGCCCAAATTAGGTCTGCATGACTATCACCTCCTATATAAAGGAAAATACGGAAAATTTTCCGAAAATCCTCGAAAAATGGAATATGATGGAACTGATCCTCGAAAAAACCTCGAGGAATAAAAAAAACCCTTTTTCAGCAAGGGGCGCACTTGCTGAAAAAGGGTAAGAATATAAAATTTTAACGTTACGGTTCATTAAAACAGACGAAAACGGTGGTTCCTTCTTCGCCCGTATCAAATTTAATATTGACATTGTGCCGTTTCGCTATTTGAAAACATAAGGGAAGTCCTAACCCGGTCCCTGAATCCTTAGTAGTTATAAAGGGTGTCCCCAATTTCTCCAGCACGTGGGGAGGAATGCCCGTGCCCTGATCGCTGATAGACAGAATAACCCTGTTATCTTGCAAAACAGTACGGATAATTAGGTTTCCGCCTGCGGGCATTGCCTCGATACCATTGCGGACAAAATTCAGGAGCAATTGCCGTATCTCATTTTCATCCAGTAATAACTCGGGAATAATTGAAAGATCAAGGTGGACATTTACTTTTGAAGAAAGGGCATCTGCCTGGATTAAGGGGAATAAAGTTTCAATAATATTGTTTAAAGAGCATCTTTTGAAATCAGATATTCTTTCGCGGGATAAAGAAAGATATTCCCGTATAATGGTGTTAGCTCTTTCTAATTCGCCAACCATTAAGGCGAATTTATCCTTATCGTCTTGATATTTCTCCTTTTTTTGCAAAACCTGCAAATAGCCGTGCACGGTGGTCATGGGATTTCTTATTTCATGGGCGACAGTTGCCGCCATGCTGCCCACCATGTTCATCCGGTCAATCATGGCCGCCATTTGTTCCATGTTTTTTCGCATTGTAATATCGCGGATAATCCCTTCTAAAGCAACGATTTGGCCCTGTTCATCATAGAGGGGAATACATTTTTGTTCGAGGAACAAGGTTGTTTTGTTTGCCGGCACGAGACGCAATATTAGGGGTATCTTGGCAGATTCAGGCCAATTTTTGATAAAATCCTCAAACATTGCGTAATCTTCCGGGTGGATTAATCTAACAGCCAATTTATGATCAGCGTAATAATCTTCCGGGGTAAAACCCGTTAAGGCAATAACGGAAGGACTAATGTACTGGAGCTTTTTTTCCGGTAAAAGCTGATAATGAAAAATCACGTCTACGGCATTCTCCGCCAATAAACGGTACTTTGTCTCCTTTAATTCCAAATCCACGCGGGTTTGTTCCAAGTATACAATTAATGTTCCGAAAGCTATGGCGAGGCGGAGTATGCCCCCGATTGCGAAGGACCAGGAAAGGAACCACGCGCCCCCCAGTGAAAAAGGCGCTAAAAGATTGAGAATACTCCACAGGATAAAAGAATATCCGGTAATTAGGTGCCCGTACCCCCGCAGTTTTAAACGGATAAAAACTAAGCCGAGCCATACGCATACATAGCACCCATAAAAAATAGGCAGCATCAATTTAAAAGCCAGGGATGCGCAGAGGACGTTTAAAACAATATTGATGAAAACGAGGATAGTAGTGATATGGAGCCATAATTTTTTAAACGGTTTATTTATAAATAAGCAGGTACCCCATACAAACATTAAAATACTGAGATAAATCAATAGCTGGTATATTATTAGAACGGCGAGGGGCTGTTTCCAGGGAATTAGTCCCGTATCAAAAAGCAGATACCTTGAAAGAAGGACGATCCAGCTTACGGCCCATAAACCCATGAAGCGCTCACGATATGATAAAAAAAGGTATATGTATACGAGAATTATCGAAACAGTTCCGATTGATGAGCAATAAACCCATAAGCTAATAGAATACATATTTACTCCCGATTGCTTGACAATTTATTCACATGAACTATGAATTCTCTATAACAAATTTAATCCCTTTATATTTTGGTAAAAAACAGTAATTTTTTACTTGCTTATCGCAATGATTATTCCCATTGCGCAGACCCAGCGCTCTGGCTTCATCGGCCAAGCTTTTTGCCATTCGAACCGATCAAGCATCCAGATGTTAATTTTATCGTCAGTAGGGAAAGTGTATTGAGTTTTTAGGGCGGAATAGATTTGTTTTGGGTATGAGAAAGAGGCTACCACTGTAGGTTGGAGCCTCTTTGCTAAATGAGTGTTAGTGTTAAAATTTCCCTACTCTTTGACGGGGTTTGTGAGGATGTGATGGCCTTTTACCGACTTTGTTGCTGCGGACGCGAAGTGGTCTTTCCTCAGTAAGTTTGACCGGCGTCACATCTGGTTCTTTGGTTAACATCTTCAGCGCCGCAGAAAGCAATGATACGGAATCAAATTCGGTAAGGAGTTCCTCTGCCCGACCTTTATAGTGATCATAGTCGCCAACTTCGATTTGATTTAGTAATTTTTCCACCACCAGGCGTTTTTGGCCTTCTAGCGCGTCGACCATTGTTGGCGCGGGCATTCGGGCTATTTTTCGGTGGGTGGTGTATTCTATGGATCTCAGGTGATCCAATTCGCGAGGAATGACAAAGGTCAGAGCTGAACCGCTTTGTCCCGCGCGGCCCGTACGGCCAATACGGTGAACATAGCTTTCAGCATCTTGCGGTATATCAAAATTATAGACATGGGTTACTCCGCTGACGTCCAGTCCTCGGGCAGCCACATCGGTGGCGACAAGGATATCTACGATACCTTCTCTAAACTGACGGAGAACTGCATCACGTTTGGCTTGTGTTAAATCACCATGAATGCCTTCTGCGGAATAGCCGCGTTTTGCTAATCCTTCGGCCAGTTCGTCGACCCGCCGTTTGGTTCTTGCAAAAATAATTACTGATTCAAGAGATTGAATATCTAACAGTCGGCATAGTACATCAAACTTTTCGCGGTCATGCAGTTCAATATAGAACTGCTCGACGAGGGGAATAGTCATTTCCTTGGCCTTGATACGGACTAATGCCGGGTTACGGAGAAATCGCTGAGCAAGATTTTGAATTTGTTTGGGCATAGTAGCAGAGAACAGCACTGTTTGGCGCTCGGCCGGAGTGGTGCTAAGTATTTTTTCGATGTCTTCTATGAAGCCCATGTTCAACATTTCGTCAGCTTCGTCCAGGACGACCATCGTAATATTCTGGAGTTTGATCGTGCGACGCGCCATATGGTCCATTAGCCGTCCCGGTGTTGCTACAATGATTTGAGGGCGCTTTTTTAATGCCTTGATCTGGCGGCTGATATCCTGGCCGCCATAAATCGGCAGTGCGTGAACGCCTATAAACTGCCCGATTTTATTAAGTTCTTCGGCCACCTGTATCGCAAGTTCACGTGTAGGGGTTAACACGATACCTTCGATTGTTTCTGCCCGCTGGACTTTTTCAATCAAGGGTATGCCAAAGGCGGCAGTTTTCCCCGTGCCGGTCTGGGCTTGTCCGATAAGGTCTTCCCCCCTAATCAGAACAGGTATACCTTGTGCTTGTATCGGCGTGGGTTCTTCAAACCCCATATCGTTTAACGCCCGTATAATATTTTTATTAATTCCCAGTGTTTCGAATTTTTCCAAGTTAGAACCTCCTTTAAAATAGCTGCTGACATATAGTATCGTCACTGATAAATCCTAGTATGTAACAATGAAAAAACTCCCCTGCCTGACAGCAGGGGAGTTGGCTCCTAGTATCGTCTATTATTTTGACTAAAACAGTCTCTACAGTAAACGGGACGGTCGTTGCTGGGGCGGAATGGAACTTGGGTCTGAACACCGCATGCGGCGCATGTTACGTCATGCATTTCGCGCTGCTGGAAGTTACTGTTGCGACCGGAACCATGATTATTTTGCTGTTTACGGGCTGCGCGGCACTCCGGGCAGCGACCTGGCTCATTGGTGAAGCCTTTTTCAGCGTAGAAATCTTGTTCTGATGCTGTAAACACGAATTGGGCACCACAGTCACGGCATGTTAGATTTTTGTCTTGATTCATTTTGAATCCTCCTCAATTTTTCTACCCAGGACAGTATGGGAAAATCCTCATCGAAGCTTCCCTTACCGGATAGTTTGAGAAGAATAAATGAAACTTTACCGAACTTATTAATGGGCTATTATACTATATCCATTTTTTGCATCAAAGTCAAGCGAAATTTTGCAATACAGTATTATTACTCGGGTAACAAAGCTTTTAGCAAAGCGAAATAGGAAGGCAAGTCGATCGTTCTCCTCCTTTGTTTTGTGAGATTTTATCAGAGACTCAAATACTTGACACCTTTATGATGAAGATTTATAATCTAAGCATGATTGGTGTATATACACATATGGACTATTCAAGATAATGTGGGGCATTCAATATCATACAATTATATTTCCCCTGATCCAAATTTCAGAAAGGCTAATTTTGTGCGGGCTGAACAATTGCAGAAAGTTGTTTTTTGTGAGAATTTGAGTGTATATACACCAAAGGAAGACTGAGTTGAGTAATTAACGATCACGGGAGTAAAAGAAAAGGGAGGAGTAGTATGAAAACCTTATTTGACCAAACAGAATATGGCGGCCTGAAATTGAAAAACAGATTTATGCGTTCGGCCACTTTTGACGGGCGGGCAGACGAGCACGGACACCTGACAAAGGAATTATTTGAGGTTTATGAAAATCTGGCCAAGGGGGGCGTCGGGACAATTATCACCGGTCTTGCGTATGTCACCAACCTGGAGCAGCCCTATCCCGGACAACTGGGGATCTATGATGATTCTTTTATTGAAGAATACAGTAAATTTACGGCGATGTGCCATAAGTATGACGCTAACATTATTGTTCAACTTGCCTGTCTTGGTTCGCAAACCTATCTTAAAGAAGGCGGCGGTAAAACAATGTGGGGCGCGAGTGCCGTGGAGGACCTGGGCTATAAAGGCACGCCCCGGGCATTGACGGTTGAGGAAATACACCATGTGCAGCAAGCTTTTGCCGATGCTGCTTTGAGAGCAAAGCGGGCAGGATTTGACGGGGTCCAGTTGCATGCCGCCCATGGTTACCTGCTGAGTAAATTTTTAACCCCTTATTATAATCGCCGAACTGATCATTACGGCGGCGGCATCGAAAACAGGGCTAAAATGCTGCTGGAGACTTATCAGGCAGTACGGGAGAAGGTTGGCCCGGCATACCCTGTGTTGGTTAAAATCAATAGTGAAGATTATATGGCTGACGGAATGACTTTCCGTGAATGTAAATATGTCTGCAAAAAAATTGCTGCATTAGGTGGGGTGAGCATGCTTGAAATTAGCGGCGGAAGCCTTTCCTCACGTCCTAACGAGGGATATGCAAGGCAGATAACGCAGGAGCAGGAGTCATACTTTAAAGCTCAGGCCGCCGAAATAGCAAAAGAAAATGATGTACCGGTCATCTTGGTGGGGGGAAACAGAAATTTTGCAGCGCTAACGGATATACTTAACAACACTCATATCGCATATGTTGCTTTTTGCCGTCCCCTGATCTGTGAAAGTCAGCTGATTAACCGTTGGCAAGCCGGAGATTTACGGCCGGCAAAATGTATTTCCTGCGGCAAGTGCTTTCACCCCAACGGCACCAGCTGTATTTTTAACCGGCCAAAAACTGACGCACTGTAAACTTTAGAGCTGGATAAGCATGGGCTTTTACAATCCTTTTTACGCAACTGGGGGTCTGCACACCTGCAAGTCTTGTAAAATTATTCCGGAGGACGCCTCTGCCGGGCAAGCGGGGGCTATGCCAATAAGGATTTTTGGCAGTAAAAAAACAATGACCTGCTGATTTTGAAGGTCATTGTTTTTTGTCGTTTCCGAACAGGCATAGACGGTGTTGTGTTTTACGGGCGCCCGCCTGACCGGAAAAAACCGTCTCTGCGCAAATCTATGCTTTCCAATCCTGGCGAAATAAGCTATAATTGGGATAAGGTGGGAATCGAAAGGTCGCCGTGATCCGCAAGTGCGGACACACTTACGGACACGCGCAGGTGCTCACAACACCTACACGTAACAGAACCTGTCCACGACGACACTACTATTATACACTGTTTCTCTTCTTTTCAACAAGGAGGGGGCCGGTGTGTGGTATCCGGTGGGTTTTTGGGCAGGAGCTGTGCGACTGCACGCCGCACATTTATTAGCTTATCCGAGGGCCAGGGCCGGCCAAAATCGGCAACCTTCTTGTTCCATGGTTTGCGAGGTTGCCTGGTTTAGCCATCGCCCGGTCTCAGAGTATCCGGCAAACGTACTTACGGCGCATGTGTAGGTCTATGAAACGGCCTGCATGTGCGCCTTTCGATTCCCCCCGAAATCCCAAACCGTCCGGCGGGTTTCACAGCCATGAAACCCCAGGCCGTTCAAAAACGAGTATGGCTAGGCGCACCGGAGCGAAGGGCCGGAGGCGTAATGGTAATTACGGTGAGGACCCTGAGTGAGGAGTAACGACGCCAGGCGAAGTTTTTCAACGGCCTGCCGTGTGGTTTGGTATTGGGGGGAGACATACATGTCAAATGCTAATTCGGGGAAGCGGATTCTGCCCGTCGGCGCTATTTGCCAGGACGGCAGGTATTGGCCGGTTATCAGGCTGCAGGGGAGGTGGTTGCAGGGGCTGGGCTTTAAGGCCGGCGGCAGGATCAAAGTGGAATACGGCCCGGGGCGCCTGCTGATCAGGCGGGTGCCTTGACCGTTGAAAAGCAGGGAAAATAAAAGACAGACTGTGGGGCTGGCGTGCTTGCTGCGCGTCAGTCCTTTTTTTAGTGCAGGTTTATTATAAATGGAGACTTGATTCAGGTGGGGTTTTAACCC
>DHRA01000034.1:48789-55153 GCA_002411145.1 Firmicutes bacterium UBA5324
GACTTGATTCAGGTGGGGTTTTACCCCCATGTGAATCCTAGTCGGAATTATCCGATGACTAAAATGCCGTGTGTCCGTGGTAGCTCAGGGCCGCACAGCGCCGGAGCAGTTCCCTGGCCTTGGACCTTTCCCCTGACGCCCGGTAACTTGCCAGCAGAGTTTCGGCCGCCGCAAGAAAGCTGTCCTCGTACTCCAGCCTGACGCTTTCGGCCCACAGCGCCTCCATATCGTCCAGGTAGCGGCCCGTATAACGGTCAACTACCTTTTGGGCAGTTCCAGGTTCGGGCCGTCGCCGGAAATCCTCCGCTGCCTGCCGGAACAGGTCACGATCGCAGATGATTTCCTCCCGGTTCAGACGATATAAGCCTTTCTCGTACAAAACAGGATTCGCTGCGCCCAGGCTTTCAAAAGCCCGCCGGATTTCGCCCCGGCGGGTGTGGAACAGGTTGGCTGCGTTGGCCTCGCTGTTTTCCCATATATCCCGGCAGACTTGCTCCCTGGTAACCCCCTCGCAGTGGTTCATTAAATAGGCCAGCAGCTCCCGCGCTTTTTGCGTGCGGATTTTAACCCGGTTTTTCCTGTCGTAGGCGGGGGTGATATAGAAAGCGCCCAGCGTATGCAGATAAACCCGTTCCCATGTATATCCGCCATAGGACAGCATTTCCTGCGTGAACTCAGGCGTGATGCCCCACTCTGCGGCCAGCTTGAGGACAGGGGCGTAAATGGGCTTGAAACGCAGGTAATAGCGGTGATCGTATTGGTGACAAAGTGCCAAAAAGCGCCGGGTGTATTCTTTGGCTGCATCCACATTTCCTTCCCGCAGGGAAATCGCCGCCACTCTTCCATAAGCGAGGGCAGCGTAAGCGTAGCTGCCGATCTCTTCGCCAATCCGGATGGATTGGCGAAAAAAGTGTTTGCATTGCTCGCTGTCCAGGCCCAGCGTGTCCAAAGCATTGGCCATACGCCCATAGGCCAGGGACTGGAAAAAGGGCGTTGATTTTTTTAGGAGAGCAAGGATTTCGTCGATAGACTGGCCGGCCTTTTCCGGTTGGGTCAGCAGGTCGGCGCAAAGATGCCATATTTTTATGAACAGGTAATGATCGCGGGTGCTGCGGTTTAGAACGGCATATTCCTCCGCCAGGCTGAGATAACGGTTAATAATGGAAAAATCGCAGGGCAGGCCGCAGTAATGTTTCAACAGTTCTTCCGCATGGAGGATTTCCACATGGATGAGGTAATGTATGCTGTACTCTTCGTAAAGCCCCAGTTGTTTCAAACGCGTCAGTTCCGTGTCCAGCAAGGGCAGCACCTTCTCTGCCCGTCCGGCAATCTGGTAAGCCTTGGCCGCATAGGCGCCTACGCTGTGGCGCATCAGCCAGTCCTGCTCCTCCCGGGGGATGGAGAGAGATTTTTCATAAGCCTGCAGGCAGCTTTTGTAATCGCCAAGGTAAAAATAAACAGCGGTCAAATAGCGTTCAAACCATGCTTTCACTCCGGTCGCTCCCGCTTTCAGGCATTGATCCACCATGCTCATAGTCAGTTCCAGCGCCTCGGAGAGCCGGGAGGTCATGGTAAGATTGGAGATTTTTTCGATGACCACAGCGTACCAATCCTGCATGGGCGCGTCCGGCGGCAAAGGCAGCAGGGCGTCAAGACAGCGGGTGCTTTCCTCGAAAGAGACTTTGTTGCGCAATACTCTGGCCATATGGGTCATAGCGTACCGGTAAAGGCTCTGATCATCGCCGCTTAAATGGGGAATAGCGCCGCGCAAATACTTTTCCGCCTGAGGAAAATCTCCCTGATCGGATAAAATCATGCCTTTGGCCAGCATGACCCGGGGGGTTAAATCAACGGCGCGCTCTTCCAGGAAGTCAAGGTATTTTTTCAAGCTGCGGTTGCGGTTATGGGAAAAAGGCAGGGCCAGCATGGCGCCGATGCAGTCCTGCAGCGCATTGCCGGCCTCCAAAAGCAAGGCATATTCGGCGGCCTGAGCGTAATCCCCGCCTTCGTAAGCGAGGGCCAGGGCCCGGCCCAGGGTTTCCCTGCTCAGTTCCTCGCCAATTTGCCGCAAAAAAGCCCGGAACAAGGCATGGTGGCGATAAGTTGAGGCGGAATGGCGCACCATGAAGATATTACGCCGGATAAGATTCTCCAATAGTTCCCGGCTATTGCCGGTGCCAAGGAGGGTATCGCAGAAGGCGGGCTCCAGCACAGGCAGACCGGAGGTGGCCTTCAAAAAAAACCGGGTCTCTGCGGGCAGATGCATCATGATCTCATTCAGGAGATAGCGGTAGAGGTCTTGGTCGGCATAGAGCCTCGCTACGGAAAGGGATCTGCCGCCCTTTGCAGCCAGACGGTAGGATTGGAGGGCTAGCGTCCAGCCTTCGGTAGCCTCGTAGATATCCTCATCAAAAAAGCCTAAAAGATGCGCAGCCTCTTCCCGGCTGAAACATAAATCCTGTTCAGTAAATTCAGCCATCCCGCCGGTCAGCTTCAAAGGAAGCAGCCCGTCCCACGGTTCATGGCGGCTGGCCATGATCAGGGAGAGGGTGGGCGGGCAGGCCATTACCCACGCGGTAAGCAAGGCGGTGATGGTCTGGTTATGGAGCACATGAACATCATCCATGAGGATAGACAGTCTGCGCTGCCCGATTGCCGCCAACAGGGCGGGCAACAGGATGAATACTAACCGCTCGCTGTGGACAAAGGGGATATAGTCGGCGGCATAAAACTCAAGTCTGCCCAGCTTTTCCCGCAGGGACGACTCCAGATGGCCCAGAAAATACGGTGTATCACTGTCCTTGTCGTCCAGGGAAAGCCAGACCACATCATTCCGTCCCTGGGCGTATTGCAGCATCAGGGTGGTTTTTCCATACCCCGCGCCGGCATGAATGTAGGTGAGCTTGCTGCCGGGAGGAGAAAAATTCTCCACCAGGCGGGAACGGAGAATGATTCCGTCGCCTGTGGACAAAAGAGGCAGATGCCCTTTCGGACTTATGTAACGGCCTGATTTAATTCTGGCATCGTCCGGTTTGTTTGCTGTTCCCGGAATCAGCCAGGTCCAGCCATGGCGCTCCGCACCCCTGATCCTGCCTTTTTGACAGAGGGTATGGACCCGGCGCTGGGATATCCCCCATTTTGCCGCGGCCTCCTTGGGCGTTATATATTGCAACTCCGTTCGCCTCCTCCCGGCCTGCTGCGCGCGGCCTGCTTCGCTGTTAACTCATTTCTTTCATTATAAGCGAACTTTCGAACAATATCGAGATGAACTTTTGGATAGTAAACCCAATTTCCCGTTTCATCGTGTTGAAGATACATGATGAGTCGAACAATGACGACAATTGTTGAAGAAGGATGAACGGCGGCAGTTTTGGTGGTAGGCGGTTTTTTATAATCAATATAGTGAGTAAGACTCTTTCTTTGTCAAAGGCAAAATGACTATCCGAAAATATTAGGAAAGTGTGTAATGAAAACAAGGTTCCAACGTATTAACTTTATGGACGGGTAAATTTAGTGAGGTCGATGAATAAAAAGAGGTAAATATAGGGAGAGGAAGATGTTGTAATGAGTAAGGAAGCTTATAAAGCATTTGGCAAAAAAATTTCCGAGGACCAGGCGCTGAAACAGAAATTTAAGGAGGTAGGCCCGGAAAATCTGGCGGGAGTTATTGCTTTGGCCAAGGAAAACGGCTTTGATGTGACAGAAGCAGATTTCTTAGCGGCTGCTAAAGAGCTTGAAGCATCTAAAGAACTGAGTGATGCTGATTTAGAAAAAGTGGCCGGCGGAAATGCCGCTGCTGTAGGAGCTGTAGTTGCGGTATCTATGGCGGCTGCAGCCCATTGGATATAATTTTCCTTGTTTTGTGTTGTAGATACGGTTACTGAAATTTTTTATTAAACACTTTTTATTTTATCGATCTCACTATTTTTATAAGAGGGTGTTAGACCATGCACAATGAACAGTCCTACAGCTATCAGCATATCCTGGACGCATTCACCCAGGAGCAATTATATCTCATATCCCAGGTTAAACGATTTTTTGAATGGTATGAAGGAGACGCTGACTTTAGAGCAAGCGTCAATACGGGACGGGTTAATGATGAACAACAACGGCGCATGAAACAAATCGGGATTGATTTCCCTGTTCGGGAGATGGCTTTGGTTTGGGAAAATCCTGAAATCATCAAGGAGTGCATTTCCCCAAAGCGCAGTAGCGAACACGCGGATATTCTTATAAAACATGCGGAATTGTTACATGATTATCCCCTATTGGAACTCTGGTTAAGATTTATCCTGCGACAAAGAATGCGGATCAAAGAAGTATGTAAACAACGGCGCCTTCCTGATTCGAAAAACACCAGGTTTGAAAATTGGCGTATAAGGCGCATCGTTTCGGCCCAAAGTGAACTCGGAGGCTACGGCCATAACATTGATCATCCTATATTGGCCTTGGAATTATCCGAAGGCTGCAGCGTGCAATGCTGGTTTTGTTCATTCAGTGCCCAAAAGCTGGGGAAGATACTGGACTATCAGGAAAATAAAGACTTTTTCCGGGGTGTTGCCCGGGCCTGCGCCGATATTTTCGGCAGTAAAGCCGCAGGTCTCGCTATGCTCTATTATGCTTCAGAACCTTTTGATAATCCCCGTTACATAGATTACCTGCGGGATTATGCCGATATTACAGGCGCGGTTACCTGCACATCCACGGCAGTCTGTGCAGATAAAAAATGGATTGACGACCTGCTGGCCTTTTACCGTCCCTACAATTTGCCCTGGCCCCGGCTCAGTGTTTTGTCTACTAAAATTTTGCATAAAATTCATGACCAGCATACGCCGTATGAGTTAAGGGATGTTTCCCTGCTGATGCAATTGAAAGACAGCGGGCAGCCGAAAGTGCTGGGCGGACGGATTCTTGCCCAAAAAGACGATATGCGCCAATGTAACGGCAAAAATGATTTGCAGGGGAGCATACCACAGGGGTCAATTGCCTGTGTCACCGGTTTCTTGATTAATCTGGTCCGCAAGGATATCAAGCTGGTCAGCCCTTGTTATGTTTCGGAGAAGTGGTCCTGTGGCTATCGTATATTTGATCAGGCTTCCTTTGATACGGTTGATGATTTTCACAGCGCCATGCTGGACATGATCGAACGTAATATGCCGGAGACGCCGCCTGCGCACATGCCGCTTCAACTAAGAGATGATCTTGTTTGCCGGACCGCGGAAAAAGGATTTGATCTGGTTTCCCCCAATCAAATCCATCACTTTCAAAACAAAAGCGTCTTTCAAGCGCTGGGTGAGTTGTTAATAAAGCCGCCTGTCAGCTATGCGGATGCCTTTGACATTTTGATGGACAAGTATGGGCAGAATCCCTTGGAGGTTCAGGCTGTTTTGAAAAATTTGTTTAACAATGGTTTTTTGGATGAAGTCAGGTTTTCCGCGTCAAGATTCTGACGTGAGAAAATTATATTTCGGGAGCCTTGCAAGATAAAACATACCTTTGACCCGAAGGGCAGCCTTTCTTTCTCCGGGTCAAAGGTTAAAGAACACAAAAGGCGGTGTTCAACATTAGACAGGCATACAGGTCCGGCGTACTGGCCGCTTGCGGTGCAGCGGGTCAGGAACTGGAAGAGCTGCTGTTATACAATGAAAATATCTTTGTACCGGATACGGGAGCAGAGTCGCACAGGTTTCCCCTGCCGGACGAGCCCTTTGTCGCCGCGTGGGACGGTTATGCCGCCGCAGCGGCGGAAAAGGGCGTGTATGAGGTTCTGAAACAGCGGTTGATCCAGCTCCGGTTTCCGGTGCAGGAAGGGATCAGCCGGAGCGACGCCTACCAGGCGGCCACCCGCCGGCTGGGTACGGCGGAAGGGCTGCCCGGGGCCACCGGTCTTGTCCTGGAGCGGCCCGAACTGCTGGAACTGACGATCCACCCCACACCGGCGGGGCGCATTCCGTTGTTAATTATCCGGCACCGGGCGGATTTTGTGATCCTGGTGCAAGCGCTGGCAAATAAGAACGAGCCGGTTCCGGTGCCGGATTCCATGGGGGCCACCATGGTCACCGGCTATAATAACTGGGATAGAATTTTTACATACAAAAAACGGTGGGCAGCCGTCCGGACGGGAAACTGTTTAGGTGAAGGCTGGGCGGAGGAATTCCAGCGGCTGATCCCGCGCAAGGAACTCTATCAAGACCGCTTTATCATTTTAAGCGACGGACCCTACAGTGCGGTGCCGGCCCGGGAGATGGGCCTTACGGAGACGGAGTGGCGCAGGGCGTCCCTGGTGATTCGCCGCGAGCATGAATGCACCCACTATTTCACGCGCCGCTTATATGGAGCCATGCGCAACAATATCCTGGACGAG
>DHRA01000034.1:55332-67143 GCA_002411145.1 Firmicutes bacterium UBA5324
CATACCGCAAAGGCGGCAGACTGGAAAATTACCGGGGTAACCCGCCGCTTTCCGACGGGGCTTTTCGCATCTTACAGATCCTTGTGAAAAGAGCGGCGGAAAATCTGGCGCAATTTGACCGGGAAAACACGGCGTATTTGCACAGCCCGGTGGGGCAAAGGGCGATGCTGGCGGCGCTGACCCGTCTGACACTGGAGGAACTGGCCGGTGAAGAGGCGGGAATTTATTTGGCGCGGGCTTTAAGCTTTCATTGCTAAATTATTTTTTTACGCTGGATAATAGAGAATTGTTGCTACGGGCTGTGGGGGCGGGGGAGAGTGTGATGACGAAACGATATGCCTTAACTTTTTTTGGCAGCGCAATTATTTTGATTTGTTTATTGGCGGGGTACGGCATCTATGTCAATGTCACCAGCAGCGCTCATGTGGCGAAAATGACGGCTGCCCAGTACATCCGGGTGAAAAGCGCGCCGGTTCTGTTCCGGGAAATTACGCCGGCGGTCTACTTTCCGGTCGTAAATATCTATTCTCCGAATATGCTGGACGTGCATTTTCAATTGGACGGCATTTTGACCAGCATCTTTGTCAAGCCGGGCGACCGGGTACGGACCGGCCAGTTGCTAGGCGAAATCGTCAACAATGAACTGCTGCCGGAAGTGCTGCAGGCGGAGGGAAAGGTGCGTGCCGCCGAAGCCAATGCTGTACAATGGAATAATACATTGCGCAGGTATCAAATCCTGGCGGCGCAGAATGCTATTTCCCGGCAGAAACTGGATGAGGCGGTTGCCAGTCTAAGCGCGGCCGAGGGAGAACTGGATTCGGCCCGGGCGTACCACGGAGCAATGGTGACCCGGCTGGGGAAACAGCAGATTATGGCGCCCTGCGACGGCGATGTACTGCAAGTGTATCATGCGCCGGGAGCGGTTGTGCGCAACGGCGACTCGCTGGTAATGATCGGTGAGCTGGCGTCCTTGTATTTTCGTAACATTGCTGCCAGTGATATGCTGGAACAATTGCAGCCGCTTACAGGGGAATTCAAACTGGCGGTGCAAAGAAGCGGAACGATGGAAAAGGTCTACGCTTCCGCATTAAAAGGAGATGCCGGCGGAGGAAATGATTTTGATTTGCAGATTGCGGAAATATCGCCGCCGTTGGACACACCGGCCCAATACCGTACCGTGATGTATAAAATCAACAATGCCAGCGGCTTGCTGGAGCCAGGTACCTATTATCAGGTCAAGATTTACAGCACAAGCAAACGGCGGGCATTGTGCGTGCCGCGGGACGCCATAATGGGTGACGCGGAACCTTTTGTGTTCGTGGTCGGCCCGGACAGCCGCCTGGAGCAGCGGCCGGTCAGGACCGGCATCCGGGATGACGAATATGTGGAGGTGCAGGCCGGCTTAGCGGAAAATGAGACGGTTGTCGTGGTTGGTAAGTATGCCGAGTTTGTGCCGGGCATGAAAGTACATACAATACAGGCGCCGTAGCTAAGCCAGGGAAGGACGGAAAGATATGCAGAAAGAACAAAGCCAGGAATTATTCCGGCAGGAAGCACTGGAGACGCTGCGCTCCCCGGATCAATTGGATAAGCTGTTTGCGCCGACCACACCCGTGGCTTGGATTGCCTTGGCCACGGTGCTGCTGCTGGTATTTTCCGCGCTGGTGTGGTCGGTTTTCGGCGTGGTGGCCACCAAGGTTAACGGGACGGGAATGATTATTGATGCTGAAGGTTTGGTCAATATCAGTTCAGATACCAGTGGACGCCTGGCAGACATACCGGTAAAAGTCGGCGACCGGGTGCAGCGCGGGCAGGTTGTGGCCATAGTGGAGCAGCCGGATCTGGAGGCGGAGATTGCCCGGCTTAACCGGGAGATAAATACCGCCATGTCCCGTGAAGACATGGCGAAAATGGTAGCCAGCCTGAATGAACTGCAGGATAAACTGGAGCGGAGCAGCCGGGTGGTCAGTCCGGTGGAAGGGATCGTCGCCGACTGGATAGCAAACGGGGTGGGCGATATTTTAGCGCCGGGCACGCCGTTGCTGAGCGTACGTCTCGACGAAGAGGCCCGGGGCGAAATAATGGTTTTGCTGTATGTGCCGGCGCTGGAAGGCAAGAAGATCAAGCCGGGCATGACGGCGCAGATTGCGCCCGGTTCGGTGGACGCCGCGGAATATGGCAGCCTGGTCGGTCAGGTGCGTACTGTATCGGATTATCCTGTTCTGGCCGACAGCATGACCAACTGGACGGGCAATAAGGAATTGACGGCCTGGATTTTGCAGCAAACCGGCGGCGCGGCCATGGAAATCAAGGTTGATCTGATCAAGGACAATGATACGGTGACGGGCTATTTGTGGTCTTCAATTCATGGCGCGCCGGAGAAAATTACGGCGGGAACGACTTGTACGGGCAGCATTGTGGTGAAACGCCAGGCGCCGATTAGCAAGGCCTTTTTGAAATTGAACCAGTGGTTGCGGAGTGATTGATGATGGCGAAAACACAGCGTGTCAAAACGCCGACGGTTTTACAAATGGAGGCCGTGGAATGCGGAGCCGCGTCCCTGGGCATGATTCTCGCTTATTACGGACTGTTCCTGCCCCTGGAGCGGCTGCGGCTGGAATGCGGCGTATCCCGGGACGGCAGTAAGGCCAGCAATATGATGAAAGCCGCCCGGCGCCTGGGACTGGAGGGTTCAGGCTTCCGTGACAGCGCGGAAGGACTGCGGGAGCGGGAACTGCCCCTGATCATTCACTGGAATTTCAACCATTTTCTTGTATTGGAAGGCTTTAAAGATGATTTGGTTTATCTAAATGACCCGGGTTCCGGTCACCGGACGGTGAGCTGGGCGGAATTTGCCGTGTCCTTTACCGGCATCGCGCTCCGGCTAAAGCCCGGCCCCGCTTTTCAAAAAGGCGGTTCGCCGCCGGGGATCATCCCGGTTTTAACCAGACGATTGCGCGGTCAGGAAAGATCGCTGCTTTTTGCGTTGCTGACCGGCGCCGGGCTGATTGTTCCCGGACTGGCCATTCCGGTGTTCAGCCAGGTGTTTTTGGATGATATCTTATCTCTCAAACATGCGGACTGGCTCTTTAATTTGGTGCTGGCTATGGGTATTGCGGCGGTGTTTCAGGGGGCGCTGACCTGGCTGCGGTCATGGTGTCTCACCCGTTGGCAGGGCGCGCTCACCATCGGGGAGTCCAGCCGGTTTTTCTGGCATCTGCTCCGGCTGCCGATGGAGTTCTTTCAACAGCGCTACGGCGGAGAAGTGGCTTCCCGGGTGCAGTTTAATGAAGCGGTGGCGTCGGTTTTGACCGCCCAGACCGCCCCGGCGGTTTTGGATGTGCTGGTGGCGCTGTTTTATCTGAGCCTTTTGTTTCAGTACAATGTATCATTAACCCTTATCGGCATTGTGTTCAGTTTGATTAATGTGGGTATTCTCTATTTGATGTTCCGCTGGATGACCGAGCAGCAAATGAAGATCCAGCAAGATGCGGCCAAGGCCTATGGCACGGCCATCGCCGGCATTCAGACCATTGAAACCCTGAAGGCCAGCGGTAATGAAGGTGATCTTTTCAATAAATGGGCGGGCTATCAAAGCAAAATGCTGGCGACGCAGCAAAAAATCGAGTTGTCCTCCCAAACACTTATGCTTGCGCCGGCGTTCCTGGCCGGATTGAATACCGCCGTCATTATGGCGGTGGGCGGATTTCAAATCATGGACGGATTGATGACCGCCGGTATTTTTGTGGCCTTTCAGAATCTGATGGGTAAATTCCAGGAACCGCTGACTAATCTGCTCAATCTGAGCCAAGCATTGCAGACGACCCAGATGCAGATGCAGCGTCTCGACGACGTGTCCCGTTATCAGGTTGACCAGGTAAACTACCCCGCCGAGCCTCCGCCGGACATTGGCCAGACCAAGCTGTCCGGACGCGTGGAACTGCGGCAGGTAACCTTTGGCTACAGCCGGCTGGAAGCGCCGCTGATTGAAGATTTTAACCTGACCATCGAGCCGGGGCGCTGGGTGGCGCTGATCGGCGGGTCGGGCAGCGGCAAGTCCACAGTGGCCAAACTGGTATGCGGTCTGTATCAGCCCTGGTCGGGTGAAGTAATATTTGACCGCTTGTCGCGCCGCCACATTCCCCGGGAGATAATTGTGAACTCTGTGGCAGCGGTGGACCAGGAGATAATTTTGTTTGCCGGCACGGTAGCGGAAAACATTTCCCTGTTTGACACCACCCTTGCACGCTACGAAATTGCGCGCGCAGCCAAAGACGCCGCCATTCATGGTGATATTACCGCCTTGCAGGACGGCTACGACGCAAAGGTGGAGGAAGGGGGGCGGAATTTCAGCGGCGGACAGCGGCAACGGCTGGAAATCGCCAGGGCGCTGGCCGGGAAACCGTCCGTACTGGTGCTCGACGAAGCGACCAGCGCTTTGGACCCCCTTACGGAACAGGAAGTCATCCACAATATCCGCCGCCGCGGCTGCGCCTGTCTGGTGATCGCCCACCGTCTGAGTACAATCAGGGACTGTGATGAGATTATTGTCATGGAAGGCGGTAAAGTTGTACAGCGGGGCAAGCATGAGGAAATGATGGCAACCGACGGTCCTTACCGGCAATTGGTGGCGCATGACACCGAGTAATGCCGCCTGACACGGAGAGTGAAGGTCCGGCGCCGGAATGTCTGAATAGTAACCATGGAGGCTGGACATATGGACAGGGGAGCGAATATGACTGACGAAAAGCAGATTAAATTAAACAGTGGCCAGATTATATGGCTGGACGATCCGGACAGGGTATGGCAGGTTTGTGCAGGGACGGTGGACATCTATGCTGTAACCGCTGCGGACAGCCGGCACTACCGGCAGCTTTTTCTGGCACAGGCCGGGGAAGGGCGGCTGCTGTTCGGCCTGCCCCCGGAAAAAGGCGGCGGTATCCAGCTGATGGCTACAGCCGTTAAGGCGGCAAATCTTTGTTTTATGCCGCGGACGGATTTTCTGCAAAGGGGCCGGGACAGCGGCGGATTTGAGCCGGAGAAGATCCTGTCCGGCGTTGAAGCATGGCTGGAAACACTGCTGGCCGGACCGGAAATGCCGGCGGGACCACGGGTCTTTTCCCTGTTGGCGCCGGGAGAAACCCTGTCCCTGCCGGCGGGTCAGGCAGTCAGAACGGGCCGGGGCATAACCTGGGCACGCGTTGTGTCGGGGGAAGCCGGCTTTGGCCTCGTGCCGGAGGGAAGCCTGTCCCCGGATATGGCGATTCCGCTGGTTAAGCAGACCTGGCTGGCGGCAAAAAGCGATACCGTATTACAGGGACTGGCTACGGCGGATGTTTTTCCGCCGGCGCTGATGGCTAAGCCGCCTAAGTTCTGGCAGCCATTGGACCGTTGTCATCAATTGTTTGCGATTTTGATGGCCGGCTGGTTTGCCGGCGAGGAGCTGCGCGACAGCGGGCGGCTGGCGGCAAGAGGGCAGTTGAGGGAACGCCTGCTGTACGGCGCCGCCAGCCATCTGCTGCGTACAGATCTGCCCGAGCTGTCCCCTGTGGTGGCAGTAGATGGACCGCATTCTCCCCTGCTAATGGTGGTAAGGGCGGCAGCCGTTCATTTGGGTGTTGCGGAGCGGCAGGTGCTTCTGCCGGGGGGCGCGGACCCGCTGCGGCAGGACATCGCCATGCTGAGAAGTGTCGTCCGTTTGGCCGGCATGCAGATTCGTCAGGTATGCCTGGAACCGGGCTGGCAGCAGCGGGACAACGGCCCGCTCATCGGGTTCCGGGGAGCGGACCGGCGGCTGGTGGCCTTGTTGCCGGTGTCGCCGTGCGAATATCGCCTGTTTGATCCCGACCACGCGGGCATGGAGACGGTAATACTTGCGGATGGAACAGACCCCGGGATTGAGCCCGTTGCGTATGCGATATATGCCGGGTTGCCCGCCAGAGTGCTGAATTTGTCCGATTTACTGCCTTTCATGCTCAAAAAGTGCTGGCCCGGCGATTTATGGTCGATTGTCCTTATCAGTATGATCGCCGGCATTATTCCGGTGCTGACTCCTTTTGTCACCCAGACGATTTTTGAACATATTATCCCCATTAACGACCGGCAGGGCCTGGTGATGGTGGTGCAGGTTATGATAGTGGCTGCTTTTGCCACGGCCGGGGTTGCTTTTGCCCGGAGTGTCGCTTTTTTGAGATGTAAGGGCCGGTCGCGGCTGGTCGCCGAAGCAGCTCTGTGGCTGCGCCTGCTGTCTTTGCCCGCGGCTTTTTTCCGGCGCTATGAGGCCGGCGATTTAGCCCAGCGTATGATCAGTATTACGCAAATATTCACATTACTGTCAAATTCGGCTGTGTCCGCTGTGTTTAATACGCTGTTTTCCTTTTGGAGCCTGCTGGTCATGCTGTATTACAGCTGGCAGCTGACCCTTGTGGCGGGGACGGTTTGGCTCGCCTATCTGGGTGTGACAGCTTTTCTCCAATGGCGTATGGTGGCGGCCAGGCGCCGGATGATGGAAGCGACGGGCGAAACAGCCGGACAAGTGCTCCAGATTTTTAACGGCCTGAGCAAATTCCGGATGCAGGGGGCGGAAGCCCAGGCCTTTTATTTATGGTCCCGGAAGTTTGGCGAGCAGTGGAAATGGAACAGGGACTTCCGCTGGAAGTCCAACTGGCTGGAACTCGTCAATACCCTGCAGCCGGTGCTGTTAACGATGCTGATTTTCTGGCTGACGATGGACTGGCTTGAGCAAGGGACCAAAACGGGAGCAACATTTATAACCTTGCCGCAGTTTATGGCCTTCAACGCAGCGTTAATCGGCTTTAATACTACTGTGACGAGCCTTACGGCATTGAGCGCAACCCTGCTCGAAATTGTGCCGCAGGTGGAACGGCTGCGTCCCATCCTGGAGGCTGAACCCGAAGTAACAGAGGATAAGGCCGAGGTCGGAGCGTTGAGCGGCCGGGTCGAGATCAGCAACGTGTCTTTCCGTTATGGCCCCGATCTGCCGCCGGTATTGCGTAATGTGTCAATGAATATTCGCCCGGGACAATTTGTCGCTATTGTGGGGTCTTCCGGCAGCGGCAAGTCTACCTTGCTGCGCCTCCTGCTAGGGTTTGAAAAACCGGAAACAGGGGCTATTTACTATGATGGCCAGGATTTGGCGGAAGTAAGCGTGGCCTCCGTGCGGGCGCAGATGGGCGTAGTGCTGCAAAACGGTCAACTGATGGCCGGTGATATCCTTTCCAATATTGTCGGCTCTTTACCGCTGACCATTGACGACGCGTGGGAGGCGGCGGAAATGGTGGGTCTGGCTGAGGATATTCGCACCATGCCCATGGGCATGCATACCATAATCAGCGAAGGGGCTTCCAATATCTCCGGCGGTCAGCGCCAGCGGATCCTGATCGCCAGATCGATTGTCCACCGGCCGCGGATCATCATGTTTGACGAGGCGACCAGCGCGTTGGACAACAAGACCCAGCGCATGGTGACCGAAAGTCTGGACCGGCTGAACGCCACCCGTATCGTGGTGGCGCACCGGCTGAGTACGGTGATCAATGCCGATATTATTTATGTGTTGGACAAAGGCGGGATTGTGGAGAGCGGGACATATGCAGAACTGATGGCGGGAAAAGGTTTGTTTGCCGCGCTGGCTCAGCGTCAGATGGCCTAAACAAGGGTTTGTGCGCACGCAGTAGAAGATGAAAGCAAAGGAAGAAGAAACACGGGGACAGCGCTGGGCAAAACAAGTACTTGTGTAAAGTCCCGGTATGCGCTTTTTTTGTATCAATCAGACCCTATTTGGGCAGAAGATTTGTTGAATGCAGGGTGACATTTTACACTCCGCGATGCAGCGACGCTCCTGGTGCTACTATTGACGCAGTAGTACTTAACGGGGCGTCTTTCCTTTTTTCGGAAATTTCATGGTTAGATTTAACAAATTATTATGTATACTCATAGAATGTATTAGACACTTGCTTTTGCAACAGAAGGGAGGCTGTCATGAAAGACAGAAAAGGAACACAATAAAATAATCTCTATAAAATGGAAGGAGTTACGAAAATATGAAACTCAAATCTAAAGGATGCAGTGATCACAAAAAACACAATTTCAAAAGAGAGGCCGGTGTTGTTGATAACAACATCGTAGGTTTTGCCGTTGCCATTGCAAACGTTACTGATGCCGAGGAGTGTAATGCGCAAGCCAATGCCGCCGTATTTGTCGCCGGTGATGATATCCATGCCGAACTGGAGAATGACAGTCGGGTTGATGTTAATGTTGATGCTGATGAGGATGGTGCGGACTTTACTCCTATGAAAAAATAGTTTTGATAAAGTAAAGTTATCCTGTACAGGATAACTTTACATATGAAGTTGTAACCTGATTACGGGCGTGGTCATATAAATTATAATAGAACGATTAAAGTTTTAAAAATACTAAATGCGTTTGTTTGGAAAGGAGGTTCCAGATGAAAAGTGCCAGAAGCGGCATAAATGCAACGGCTGCAACAGTGAACCTTGCCAATATACTGACTTCGCGATTTTCCAATGTCAGGCAGTCGGGCTTGATATTTCTAATTAATACTGCAGATAAACAAGATGTTGCTACCGGCGATGGTTTAGAAACGGCCGAAATTAGATTATCTTTAAATGGTGAGTTGTCTATAAATGGCAAAAAAATTGATCCGGGTAAGCCCATTCCGGGTTACCGGGTTTTTATGGACACCAAGCAATCTAAAAGCAACTAGTTTTTAAGCAGTCTAAAGTAAAAGTAAAGGAGGGACTATAATTGGGAAAAAAGTCCAACGGGAGCAACGAAAAAGCATTAAGAAAACTCACGTTTCGTTTATTTGGGAATAAATTACAGAAAATAAAAAAAGATGCCGACAATGATGAGAAATTAAGGAAGGAAAAAGGTACCGGCGGACAATCAGGGGAGTTAAAAGAAGATATTGCCGCAGACAGAAAGCGAAGCAGAGGGCAGAGGAGACATCTGGGTAATAAAAGAAAAACAGAAACTAAGGTTCCGCAAACGCCGGAAACAAAACAGCCCCATTTTGTAATGTCCTCTGGCGACTGTTTATTAAATGGCGAGCCTTTCGATCCTAACAATCTGCCCGATGGGGTAGTGGTTGTCGTAGATCAGAAGAGGGTGGCAAGTGAAAGGAAAATATTAAACAAGCAAAGCTAGAATACAGCGTATGCTTCAGAATAGGGGATAAATATATGACAAGGTGGGGAGGTTTATGTTAGATAGAGTAATAAAAAAACGTCACTCATCAAGTAACGACATTGAGGACGCAAAACGGTCAAACATAGTGGTTAATCTTGTGAACATTGCTGATGTGATTGACTCGAGCAATATGGAGGTAGCAACATCCTGTATGGTAATTGTAGGTATTGAGCCTTTTGTATTGAAAAATCTTACGGTGGAAGGCTTGGTGCGGGATATTAATATAACAAAGGATCATGAAGGGAATGTATATATAAATAACACAAAGACAGAGTTTTTGGAAGTAGCTAATGGGATCAAGGTACTCATCGCCTTAAATGAAGAAATGAGTCAAAAGGATGGTTCTCTGACTCACAAAGGAAAATGAGGTAATGTTTTGAAGGCTAAAGGTATAAGCGCTGGCTTATGCCTTTTCTGCTTATGATTTCAAACAGAGAAAAAAGCGAAGCGGCTCGCAAACGTAAAGAGCGGTCAAGCAACACAGTGTATTCATATGGCTGAATTTGGATAAATACCCAAACAATTGCAGGTAAAATGACAAAAAAAGTCGAATATAGTCGACGGGAGAATGTATCTTAGATATATCTTCAGGGTTATAGCGCATCATAGCAAAAACTTATACATTTTGCGGCCATCAGCTTTTGGGTTTTTTATTTCAGCGCTCACGGTATGGCTGTCTGCAGAATTATGCAGAATTATTTAGGAGAATCGGACTGAAAAATTGATGGGAGCGACTATGGAACCTTCTACCATGCTATTAATTGCCTCACTCGGCGCTATTTCTGTTTTATTGATGTTGTATGTCTATATCTTTATGTTTGAAAACAGTATGTTTATGGGCCTGTGGTTTATGGGCTGGGCCATCATTGCCTTTAATTATAGTCTGGATGCTTTTTTCCCCGACTTGCTGAGACAAAACCAGCTGATTTTATACCTTAGTCTCAGTTCATATTTCTTTGCAAACCTTTTAATAGCTTGGGGTACTTTTATATTTCTGAAAATCAAAGCTGGAAGAACCCTGGTTTTAAGCCTGGGAATAATCTGGTTGTTGTTATTTGTTTTTTTCTTAAAACAGAACTGGTCGGATCTACAGATGATTCAATACACTTATTTAGCGGTATTTGCTCTATCCTTCAGGGTCGGCGCAGCTATGATCAGTGCGGCCAAAGGGTACGGCAATCTCGCTCTTTTTTTAGGTGTATTAAATATAGCCTGGGTTGTCAATACGGTTATCTTTTCTTATATTTTAAAAATCCCCCAGATGGCTCCCTATATTGTTTCGCAAATAATCTTACTCTTAAACGCAATCGGACTTGTGCAGCTTGTTTTTAAAAAGCAAAAGGAGGAGATTGAGCGAGGAGCGGCTCATATAACTTATCTCACTTACTATGATGAATTGACCGGATTGTATAATAAGACTTATTTTGATAAAAAAATACGAGAGCTGGCCCAAAACAATGACTGCTTACCCATTTCCGTGCTCGTGGGTGATATGAACGGGCTAAAATTCGTTAACGATGTTTTTGGCCATCAGGAGGGAGATAATTGGCTTAGAAGGATGGGCCTCATTATGCGGCAAGCTTGTCGCCCAAACGATATTATAGCGAGATGGGGCGGTGATGAGTTCGCGATGATTCTTCCCAACACGGACAAAGAAACAGCGCTCAATATTGTCCATAAGATTAATGCCGCCTGTAAAAGCAATCAGAAGACGGAGATTATTTTAAGCATCTCTCTGGGGGTGGCAACTAAAACCGACAGGGAAGCAGATTTGTTTAAAATATTAAAAGAAGCTGAAGACTTAATGTATGAAATTAAGCTTGTCGAAGGCAAGAAAGCCAGGTTGGCCATCGCTGAAATCCTGGGTACACTGTTACAGGAAAAAGATTGTGAGATCAAAGAACGCATGGAAAGATTGGCATCGCTTGCTAAAGAGTTCGCACAAATACTTAATTTCTCCAAGGAAAACCTTGATAATCTTGTACAGGCTGTAAATTTACATGACATCGGTAAAATCGGTATACCTGAAGATATTGTGCTGAAGAAGTCCCGGCTTACTGAAGCAGAGCGGGTTATTATGAAAAAACATGTCGAAATTGGCTATCGAATTGCGCACACGTCTGGAGAATTCGCGCATCTCGCCGATATCATTTTATATCACCATGAATGGTGGAACGGCCAAGGCTATCCCCAGGGACTTAAAGAAGAAGAAATTCCTCTTTTATCACGGATCATATCCATTTTGAACGCCTTTGACGTCATGACTAACCGGCAGCCTTATAAACCCGCCAAGACGATAAACGAAGCGCTACATGAACTTTCTCTCAAAGCAGGAACCCAGTTTGATCCTGCTTTAGTACCAGTCTTTACTAAGATGATGACTAATAAAAATTAAATTGTTTCTGCCCGTTACTTTTTGCTTTGTTTATCGTTCATAATGCCGAAAGGAGGTTGCCTGCAACATGAAAAAGGTAAAAGTTCTCACCGCGGCGATTATGTTGGGCTTATTTGGTACACCGATGATATCGGCAAATGCGGGCACTATACCCAACCCGGTTTATCATGGCGAGGGCGAAGGTGCCG